>SVRH01000018.1 GCA_015064925.1 Oscillospiraceae bacterium
AACGAAAGAAAGCATTATCGGCGACGTTCTGGACGCCGCTCCCGAAACTGCAAAATTTTTCCTTGAGATCGGCATGCACTGCCTGGGTTGCCCCTCTGCCAGAGGCGAGAGCATCGAGATGGCTTGCATGGTACACGGTACCGATGCTGACGCGCTGATCCTGCGCATCAACGATTACCTGGCAACCAAGGATGAATAAGAAACGGGGCGAATGCCCTTTTTCTTTTCATGAAGAAAGAGGAAACCATGAAGACAATGATCCCCGATGAAAGACTGCAGACGGTGGCGTCTCTCGTGCCAAAGGGCGCAAGACTTGCGGATGTGGGAAGCGACCACGCCTATCTGCCGGTGTATTTACTGCAAAAAGGGCAGATTAGTGAGGCACTTGCTACCGACGTGAACGAGGGTCCCATCCGCCGTGCCGAGGAAAACATCGCAAGGGCGGGGCTTTCGGCCGGCATTCGCACGCGCAAGTGCGACGGACTTGACGGCGTGGAGGACTTTTCCCCCGATACCGTCACGGTGTGCGGCATGGGAGGGGAGCTCATTGCTTCCATTTTGGATAAAAGCACGTACGTGATTTCAGCACAACCGCTGCTGATCCTGCAGCCCATGACGCAGGTGGGCTTCTTGCGGCGCTATCTTGCGCAAAAGGGATATGAGATCATCGAAGAACGGCTCTGTCCCGAGGCGCACAGACTGTATCAGATCATACTCTGCCGCTACGCTGCCCTGCCCGCAAGGGAGCTTTCTCCCCTTGTTGCGCTGGCGGGCGAAAAAACGAAAAACGATCCCGCATTTCCGCTGCTTCTTGCAAAGCTGCACCGGCAGTACGAAGAGATCCTTTGCGGCAAACGCAAAGCGGGACAGAATACCGACCTTGAAGAAAAAATCCTTTGGGAGATCGAACACTATGAAGCACCTTGAACTGTACAAAAAGCTGGAGCAGCGTTATCCCGCCACCCTTCGTTGCCCTTGGGACAACGACGGCATTATGTGTATGTCCGATCCCGACAGAGAGGTCAGACGCGTGCTCATCACGCTGGACATCACCGAGGATGCGGTGGGGAAGGCGATCGAAGAGGAGTTTGACCTGATTTTGTCCCACCATCCCCTGATCTTCCGCGGCATTTCCCACATGGACGTGCGCGATTCGGTGCCCAGAAGGCTGATTGCCCTTGCGGGGGAGGGTATCACCGCCCTTTCCTACCACACCCGTTTGGATGCTGCCAAGGGTGGGGTCAACGATGCGCTGGCGGAGCTGCTGGAGCTGGAGGACGTTTCGGAATTTGAGGTGGAGGGTGTTCCCATGGGACGTATCGGCGAGCTTGCCGGTGAAATGACGCCCAAGGCGTTTGCGCTGTACGTCAAGCAGAGGTTGGATGCCGAGCAGGCGGTCATGGCAGACGGCGGATCCTCCATTCGTCGCGTGGCGGTGATGGGCGGTGCCGGGGACGATGCCGTGCAGGCGGCAAGAGAAGCGGGGGCGGATGCCTTCGTGACAGGGGAATTGAAGTATCATACCCTTTCGGATGCCCACCTTTGCGATATGACGCTCTTGGCGCTGGGACATTACGAGACCGAGCAGCCCGTGTGTCAAAATCTGTACGATACCCTGCGGGCGCTTCTTCCCGAGGCGGAAATTGAAATTTATCATGCAAATACCCTGTACAGACTGTAAAAAGCCCTTTACAAATCGCAAAAAAACGGTTATAATATAAGGTGTAAGACCAATTATACGGAGGAACTACTCTTGATCATACAACTGGATGAAGCAAAGCGCACGCTGGTGGCTCTGGAGGCGGAAGTCAAGGAGCTGGGCAACGCGCTGAAAATAGAATCGGTCAAAGAAAAGCTGGCCGAGCTGGAGGATCGCTCCAGTTCTCCCGAGTTCTGGGCAGACCAAGCCAAATCGGGCAAGATCCTGCAGGAGATCAAACGTCTGCGGGATACCATTGAAGAATATGACACACTGGTGCAGAAGCACACCGAAACGCTGGAGCTGTGCGAGATCGCCATCGACGAAAACGACGAGTCCTTTACCGACGATATTCTTGCCGCTGTGAAGGAGATCGAAGAGGAAAAGGAGCGTATGCGCATCGAGGTGCTGCTGTGCGGCGAGTACGACGGCAACAACGCCATCGTTTCCTTCCATCCCGGTGCCGGCGGTACCGAGGCGCAGGACTGGGCACAAATGCTCTACCGCATGTACACCCGTTGGGGTGAAAAGAGAGGCTTCAACGTCAAGTTGCTGGACTGGCTGGACGGCGACGAAGCGGGCATCAAGAGTGCCACCATCATGGTGGAGGGCACCAATGCCTACGGTTACCTGAAGAGTGAAAACGGCGTTCACCGTCTGGTGCGCGTTTCTCCCTTCGATGCCTCGGGCAGACGCCAGACCTCCTTTGCATCGGTGGAGGTCATGCCCGAATTCACCGACGACGGATCCATCGAGCTGCGCGAAGAGGATCTGGAGATCACCACCCATAAAAGTAGCGGCGCGGGCGGTCAGCACATCAACAAGACCGAGTCTGCCGTACGTATTACCCACATTCCCACCGGCATCGTGGTCGGCTGTCAGACCGAGCGAAGCCAACTGCAGAACAAGGAGACCGCCATCAAAATGCTGAAAAGCAAGCTGATGGAGATCAAGCAGCGCGAGCAGTTGGACCGCATTGAGGATATTCAGGGAACCAAGACCAAGATCGAGTGGGGCGCACAGATCCGTTCCTACGTGTTCATGCCCTATACGCTTGCAAAGGACACTCGCACCTCCTACGAAGAGGTGAACATCAATTCGGTCATGGACGGTAACATTGACGGATTCATCAATGCGTACCTGAAGGCGAATGCGAAATAAGATCGGAGAGAGCATATGAACGAAGAAAAGAAGATCTACAGCATCGGTCCGAATACGCTGATCATGGCGATCTCCGCCATCGGCGTGCTGATCAGCTTCCTGATGGCACTGAACGGCAAGAGAAAAAAGCTGGCAACGGTGGCGTTCCTCGTATCCTTCGGAGGACTTGTGTACGGCACTGTGCGGCATTTCGGAATGCTGAAAAAAGAAGAGGAAGAGCTTCTGACCATCGAGTTGGAAGATGATGAAGAGAAAGCGGAAACAGACGCTTGATCATACGTGGCGGCGTCGGGACTCCGACGCCGCTTGCTTATTTTTAAAGGAGAGCAATCATGAAAAAGAAGATCCTTGCCATCCTGTTATGTATATGCACCCTGCTGCCGCTTTTGCCGGTGATTTCCTTTGCCGAAGGCGTGGAATTGACCTTCCATCGGTATTTTTCGGGAAACGAGAGCGACTGGGAGGAATATAACGGTACCACCAGTCTGATTTTGGAGGTCAGAGGCGATCAGGTCAAGCGCTTGGCGGCTACGCTGGCATCGCAGACCCTTGGCTGGTACCTGAAGACCAATGGGGAAGAGTACCACGTGGATCCCGAATCCTATCTGCTGACCGACAACGATACCCGTATGATCCTAAGGTTTCCCACCTTTGAAAAGGGCTTTTGCCCTGTCATGAATCCGATCCGACAGAACGGGGAGGATGCGGGCATCTATTACGATATCGATATCGAAGCCCGCGACAAGGACGGAAACGTGGAGTATTACGGCAGAGCAGAGGGACTCCACAGTGATATTACCGACCCTACGATCCCCGGTGTGGGAATTTTGAACGGTAGCCGTGAGGACAACGGATTTCGCAACACCGACAGCGCCACCGAGCTGCTGTTTACCATCAAGGAGGGTATTGTCAGCCAGCTGTACAAGGACCGAGAGAAATACACATGGCGTTTTACCGCATCGGACGGTGAAAAGTTTTACAGCTTTGAGGCGCAGCCCACCTCCTGCACGGCAAGCTCCTATCTGCTGACCTTCGAGCCGTGTCTGGCGGAGCCACCCTTTATTCCTAAAAAGGATACGAAGTATTTTATCAATCTTGAAATGTACGAAAACGGGAAGCTTACGTATTTTGCCGGCGGTACGATCTATGGATATACGCTGGTCAACGAGGTGCCCATGGTGCCCGGGAAGAAGTATGACGTGACCTTCCATGTGGGAACACAGTCCCAGACCAAGAGCTATTATGAGGGACAGATTCCCAAATGCGATCTGGATACTGCCATTCCCTCCACTGTTTCTCATGACTATGTGTTCAAGGGATGGAATCCGGTGCTGACCAAGGTGACAGGTCCTGTTACCTATACGGCACAGTACGATAAGGTCCTTCGCAAATACGATATTACCTTTGTCACCGAAAACGAAACCGTGACAAAGGCGGTGCCATACGGGGAGATGCCCACCTATGACGGCGATCTTTCCCCTGTGAAGAAGGCAAACGGAAAGGTTAAGATCTTTACCGGATGGGACACTGCGTTTGATAAGGTCAAGGGAGAAAAGACCTACCGCGCACAGTACCGAGAGACCACGATCGACGAGGTTCCGGTGCTTAGCACCGAAAGCTGCCATCTGTATCGCGGCGGTGAGAGGGAGCTGACCGTCACCATGACGGGCGGAAAGAACATTACCTCCTTCCGATTTGAGCTTGCGTATGATACAAGTCGATTTGAGCTTGTAAAAATCACTCCCTGTATAGAGGGCGTGAAGATAAACGGAAGCTCTGTTTCCTTTGAGGGCGCGATCAGCGGCACCGGCAATGCGCTTCTGAAGATACGCTTGAAGGCAAAGCAGGACGGCGCGTACGGTCAAAGCAAGCTTGCCTTCGTCAATCCGCAGGTGTATGCGGGCAAAACTGCCCTTGGCTGCATTGCCGAGGACGCAACGCTGACGCTTGGCAACGTGCTGTCGGGAGATATCAATCTGGATAGCACAGTGAATACGCTGGATGCCGACAGTCTGGTTTCCATGCTGCTAAACAAAGAAGAAGGCCCCGAAAAGCTGCGCGACACCAACCGTGACGGGGTGTTTGACCTGAGGGATGCGGTGCGTATCTGCAGCTATGCGGCAGATGACACCAACGAGCTTTGGTCGGCATATGACGATGAAAAATTCACAGTGACCTATCAGGCATCGCTGGGCGGTGAGATCGTTGGCAGCATGGTCCAAACGGTGACCAGAAAGCAGTCCACCGAGGCGGTGCTGGCGATCTCCTACGCGAAGGGATTTGTGTTTGACAGCTGGAGCGACGGCAGAAGCAATTACAAGCGGCAGGATTACGGCATTGAGGAAAATGTGACACTCACGGCACAGTTCGAGCAGCAGCCCATCGTGTTGGAGCTGCCGGATGTGCGGATTGTAACGCGCGGACAGACCGCAATCAATTCCAAGAGTGAATATCTCACGGGAATGCTCTCCATTGAGGGGGCTGCCACCGAAGAATATAATCTCAAGGATGTTGCACTGCAGATCAAGGGACGGGGAAATTATTCCTGGGATGCGCTGCGGACCATCAAGCCCTCCTATCGGATGCGCCTTGTCGAAAAGCAAAGCTTGCTTGGCATGAGTCCGGCGGAAAGGGACTGGGTACTGCTGACCACCTACAATGACGTCACCATGCTGCGAAACTATACCACTTGGCGACTGGGTCAGGTATTTGACAATATTCCCCACAGCGTGACAGGACACTATGTGACGCTGTACGTCAACGATGAATACAAGGGAATCTATCTGCTCTGCGAGCGCATTGAAGCGAACAGACTGGGGCTGAATGACCAGAGCATGAATTATGACAAGGATTACCTGCTGGAGCATGATGCAAGAGCTGCGGGCGAGGGTGTGCAGGGCCTGGACTGGTTCTACTATGCCGGTGGTCAGCAGCCTGCGGTCATCAAGAGTCAGGTAAATAGCAAGCAGGATGCCCAGTTCATTCAAAAGGCGGTCACTCAGCTCAATGAAGCGATGATGTCGGGTGACAAAGCAAGGATCGGAGCGCTCATGGATATTCCCGCTCTTGTGGATTTCTATATTGTTGAGGAGTTCGGCAAGGACCGCGACGTGGGCTTTGCCAGCGTGTACTTCTTTAAAAAGGCGGGCGGAAAATTCTATTTCACTTCTCCTTGGGATTTTGACCTGGCTTGGGGGAATGATACCGCGTTCCCCACCACCGACGGGCTTGTCAGCACGAGTCATAGTGCCAATCAGTGGTTCCGTGTGCTTACGGAGCAGGCATGGTTCAAGTCATTGGTCAGGGCTCGCATGGAGGCGATGAAGGATAAGGTGAAGGCGATTGGCATGGAGATCGAGGCAACCGGTTTGGCGCTGGCAGAGGCAGCCAAGATCGACGAAGCGCATTACGGCACAATCGGAAAATGCTTAATGACCGAGCCCTATGAGGTGTACAGTCTGCAAAGCTATGAAGAGCACTGCCGGTATTTCCTCGATTGGTACAGTGCCCGTTGGCAGTGGCTTTGCCAATACTTTGGAGTAAAATAAATAATAAAAGCAAAAAAGGGAGTGAAAACTCCCTTTTTTACTGCTTGCTTTGTATTGCCTTGTAGATCTCGCTTTTTCCCACACCGCGGTCGCGGGCGGCTGCTTTCATGGCATCCATGCGGGAAAGACCGTTTTCCTCGTAGAAGGCAACGTGCTGGGCGATGGTCATCTCTGCAAAGAACATTTCATTTTTTGGCTTGGCGCCGCCGAGGATCAGCACATATTCGCCGCGAGGCTCTGCCAATTTGTAGTGTGCTACGGCATCTTTGAGGGTAGTGCGCATGATCTCCTCGTTGCGCTTGGTCAGCTCGCGACAGAGGGCGATGGGACGTTCGGCTCCCAGAATGCTCTCCATGTCCGCAAGACTGTCCTGCAGGCGGTGAGGCGCCTCGTACAGAATGAGGGTGCGCTCCTCGCGGGAAAGCTCGTTCAGACGCGTTTGTCTTCCTTTTTTGTCGGAGGGTAGAAATCCCTCAAAAACGAATTTACCGGTGGGAAGCCCCGACAGGATCAGTGCAGTGATGGCTGCACAGCATCCGGGCACAGAGGTGACGGTGACACCGCTTTCGGCGCATAGACGCACCAGATCCTCGCCGGGATCGCTGATGGCGGGGGTGCCCGCATCGGTGACCAAGGCGCAGGACTGTCCCGACTGAAGACGGGATACGATCTCGGGACCCTTTGCAGCCTTATTGTGCTCGAAATAACTGATGACCGGCTTTGTAATACCCAGAAGATTCATCAGCTTCATGGAATTGCGAGTGTCCTCGCAGGCAACGAAATCTACCTCGCGCATCACCTTTTCAGCGCGCTCGGACAGATCTGCCAGATTGCCGATGGGGGTTGCCACCAGGTACAGTACCCCCGGCAGCACCTTATTCTTTTCTTCTGCCGATGGGCAAACGGTATTGTTCATCAAATTCACCTTTTTCCAGTATATTTGTATATTGCTTGGTCGGATTTCCTTCCACATCGGTCAGGATGAGGGGAGGGGTACAGTAGAGCCCCTCCTTCCCGCCGCGCTTGGCTTCGGTAAGCACAAGACTGGGGGTGTGCTCGCTGTCTCGGTAGACCATCGTCATGCGCTTGGGTGCAAAGCCGCTTTCCCGCAGGGCGGCAAAGAGCGCATCCAAACGGTCGGGACGGTAAACGGAGACAAAGCTGCCACCGTATTTGGTAAGGCGTGCGGCGACACGGCAGAAATCCAAAATAGTGCCGTTTTCCTCATGGCGTGCCGCTTGACGGGCAGCGCTGGGCGAGACCTTGCCTTCGCCTGCTTTCATGTAGGGAGGGTTGGAAAACACACAGTGTGCGCTTCCTGCAGGGATCTCATCATTCAGCAGCCGCAGATCCTTTTGGATCACAGTGATCCGATGCGCAAGGTCGTTGGCGATGACATTTTGCTTGGCAAGCGCAGCCGAGCCCTCTTGCATCTCCACGGCAAGGATCTTACTGAATTTGTTTCGCTTGGCAGCAAACAGTGAGATCACACCGTTGCCCGCTCCCAGCTCCACGGCGATCCCGTCGGAGATGTTCGGCAGGTAGGCGGCAAGCAGTAGGGCGTCGGTGCCGAAGGCGAAGCCGCTTTCGTCCTGCAAAAGGGTCAGACCGTCATTGATAAGATCGGTGCGTGTTTCGTTCGGTAGGCTCATGGTAACTCCTTTGTACGGATATGAAACGGGGGATGAGGCACTTTACAGTGCTTCATCCCCGTTTAAATTTGAGCAAACGCTATCTGTCAGATCATTCTGCAGCGGGTGCGCCTACAGGGCAAACGCCTGCACAAGCACCGCAGTCCAGACATTCGTCGGGATTGATTACGTACTGACCGTCCTTTTCGCTGATCGCGCTAACGGGACATTCTGCTGCGCAAGCGCCGCAAGCGATGCATTCGCTGGAAATCTTGTATGCCATGATGAGTTCCTCCCAAATTTGTTTTTTCTTATTCTAGCACAGTTTTTATAAAAAAGCAATGTTTTTTCAAATATTTTTTGTGAGAAATTAGGACTGCTCACCGGGCTTTTTTTCTTTGCGATCCCTTGGAGAGTGGTTTCTGCGGCGGTGGTGTCCGCCCTCTTTTTTCTTGGGTGCGACGCCTTCCTCGGAAGCTGCGTCGGCAGCACGCTGAATGGTGTACTTGCGCTCGGTCTTGGGCGCATCGTTTTTGGCGTTTTTAGTGCCATCCTGCTGCTGGGGCTTACCCTTGTCCTGCTTTTGCGGCTTTTCGGGCTTTTTGACTTCCTTTTCCGCCTCGGGAGCCTTTTTCTTATCTCCGCCCTCGTTCTGACGCTTGCGCTGCGGCTGCGGCTGACGATGAGGCGGTTCCTGCTGCTTTTTTGACTCCGGTGTCTTGGAGGCAGGCTCCTTGGAAGCGGGTGCGGTGGTGGGGATGACAGGCTCGTCGATGGGGTCTCCCGGCTTGTGGATCTTCACAAGCTCGCGGCTGTACACAGTGGGGGTGGCGTCGGGGCTGTTGGCAAGCTGTACCTTCACAAGTCCCAGCAGCGGCTTGGCTTCCACCACGGTGCCGATGCCATCGGGCGTTCTGACCGTGCTGTCCACCTTGGGGGTCAGCTTGGCTTCCTCCAGATAGGTGTCGTATTCATAACGCAGGCAGCACATCAGGCGTCCGCAGGCACCCGAGATTTTGGCAGAGTTGAGCGAAAGGTTCTGTTCCTTTGCCATTTTGATGGAGACCTGTACAAAATCGGGCAGGAAGCTGTGGCAGCAAAAGGGTCTGCCGCAAACACCCAGTCCGCCGAGGATCTTTGCCTCGTCGCGAATGCCCATTTGTCGAAGCTCGATGCGGCAGCGGAACACCGACGCCAGATCCTTGACCAAATCTCTGAAATCCACTCTTCCTTCGGCAGTGAAGTAGAATAGGATCTTGCTGTTGTCGAAGGTACATTCGATGTCGATGAGCTTCATTTCCAGATTGTGCTGGGCGATCTTTTTGTTCCAGACCTCGGCTGCTTCCGCTTCTTTTTTCTTGTTTTCGGCGTAGTGGCGGTCATCCTCGGGGGTTGCGATGCGCAGCGCCTCCCGCAGGGGCAGCACCAGATCGCTTGTGGGTACCATGCGGTTTGACATGGCGACCTCGCCGTACTCCATACCGCGGGCGGTGTCCACGATGGCGTGGCAGCCAAGGGGGTAATGCAGCTTGCAATTGTCGAAATAGTATATCTTTCCGGAGCTGCGGAAACGCACGCCGATGACCTCGGTCATTTCCGTCTCTTTGTTTTCTTCCGCTTCGGGTGCGCCGGCATTTTCTGCGCTTTCCTGCGCTGCGTCTGCGGCACCCTCCTCAACAAAGGAGGGTACGGACGCCTCCTCGTCTTCTTGGATGACGGCATCCTCGCTCTCGGAAAGAATCACTTCTTCGAGGATCTCATTTTCTGCCGCAGGCATTTTTGCTTCTGCCTTGCTTCTGGGGCGGTGCTTGCCGCCGCGGCGGTGGCGGCGATTATCTTTCTTCTGATCGCCGCCAAGGGTAGCGATTTCCTGTTTATTTTCAGACATGGTTAGGGTTACCTCTGTTTTCAGTTTTGTGTGGCGCGGAACAGTGCGTCGGCAAGCAGCGCCAGCATTCCCTTCAGATTGGGATTGCCCGCCAACTCGCCGCGGGTGCGTTCCATTTCGGTGATGACCGCAAGGATGCTGCGGTCGGAAAGATGAGAGGCTGCCTGCTCTGCGACGGCGGCGTCGGTGTAAAACATGAGGGCAGCGTGTGGATTGATACGGATTGCCAGTACGTCGCGCAGTCCGAGGGAAGCCTGCTCAAGAAGTGCCTCCAGTTGGGAACGTGAATCTGCGACCTTGCTGCAGAACAAAAAGAGCGGCAGGTACTGACCGACATCCAAAAGAGAGATCAACTCCTTGGCGCGGCTTTCAAAGAGGGAACTGTCTTTTCCCTGTGCTGTGTGCTTCAGTCCTCCGAGACAGCCGCCGGCATTGCGAATGATTTGGGCAAATGCTTGGGGATCGTGTGTGGAAAGCTGCTTCAGAGAAGGATCCTCGACTGCGTAGCAAGCCAGCTCCTCGTCCGAGAAGATCTGCATACGTACGGTCTGTGCGCGAGAGCGCACGGTGGGCAGCAGCGCAGAGGCATTTTCGGTACAGAGGAAGAAATACACTCCCTGCGGTGGCTCCTCCAGGATCTTCAGTGCCGCATTCTGTGCCTGCTCGGTCATCAGATGACAGTCGGTCAGAATAAAGAATTTGGCATCCAGCTCGCTGGGCTTGATGTAGACGGCGCTTTTCAGCGCGCGGACGGTGTCCACGCCTACGGTCTTTTTCTTTTCGATCAGACCGAAATAGGCAAGGTCGGGGCTTGCGTCCCTCGGGATCCTTTCGGCAAAGGGACTGTGTCTTACCCGCTGTGCCGCGATGGCTTTGGCAAAGGTCCGCTTGCCGCAGCCGGCGGGACCCTCCAGAATATAGGCGTGGGCAAGTCTGCCACTTTCAATGGCATCGGTGAAGTAACGGATGCTGTCAGCGTTGCCGTATATCGACTCAAAATAGTTTTTCAATGGCGCTCCTTTGGGTTTTTAGGGGGGAGCTTGGGAGGCTTGGGTGAGCGATGCTCCTGCTCGTCCTCTTCGGGGATCTCCATGATCTGCTTGACCATGCGCAGGTAGCGGATGCGTGCTATCACAAGCACGTACACCGTAGCGCACAGAATGATGATGCCAACGGTCAGCAGAAATCCGGGGCTGATGAGAAAATGCTTGACCTTGCGCATGAAATGGGAGGAATGGTCTTTGGCAAGCGAGTTGGCAGTGATCAGATTGACAGTGCCGATGTGTTCGCCCTCCAGATAGATCAGAGCCTCGCCCACGACCATGCCCGCCTTGACGGGGGCGGTGAGCTTGTTGAAATAAAACTCCTTGCAGATCTCGAGAGCGTCTGCCGAGATGTTATTCGGTACAAAGCAGGTAATATCTCTGTCTGCAACAACGGCAACGTAGTCACAGGCGTCCGCCAACGTGACGGCGATCTCGCCCAGCACGTTCTTGCCCGAAAAAACGGTCTTATAGCAATAGCTGCTACTGACCCATTCAAAGAGATCTCTTGCCAAAAGGAAGCTTTCGTTTTGGTTGGCTCCCATGACGATGCAGAGATAATTCTGATTGTCGATCCGCGCGCTGGCAACGATGCAGGAGCCCGCCTTGTCGGTGGAACCTGCGTTCATGCCGCTGGCAGGGGCATAGTAGTAGTCGGCAAAGGTCTTTTTGGAAAGCAGATAATTTCGTGTGTGCAGCGTATGGGCATCGTTCTGCTCGGTTGCTGCGATCTTATATTCGGGCATACCCGCAATTGCCATGTAGGTCGGATTCTCAAAGGCGTATTTGCCAAGGATCAGCAGATCGGCTGCAGTGGTGGAGGGGGCATGATCCAGACCGGACACGTTGTGATACTCAGTATCCGACATGCCCAGCTCGCGCGCCCTTTGGTTCATGCGAACAAGAAACGCATCGATGCTTTTGTCAATGGCAAGGGCAAGGGTATAGGCGGCATCGTTGGCGCCGCGAATGACAACCCCGCACAGCAGATCGTAGGCGCTCAGCACCTCGCCGCCGCGCAGTCCCATACGAATGCCTGTGACGCCCGTGGATGCCTGCTGTATATTGGCAGGAACGGTGATCTTTGTGTCAAGACCGTCTGCCGTATTGCGATAGTATTCGATCGCGGTCAGCGCTACCATGATCTTGACGGTGGCAGCGGGGTAGACCTTTTCGGTTGCCTTTTGTGAGTAAATGATGCTGTCGCTATCAAGGTGATACAGCAGCACGCTGACAGCCCCGGAGGTGTCGGGGCGCGCTTCTGGCTCTGCCGCGACGGGCAGCGAAAGAGCAGACAGCAGGATCACAAGGCAACAAACAAATGCAGTGATTTTTATCTTCATGACGATCCTTTCATAAGGATGGGATCGGTTGCCGCCAGCTGCATAGCAGTGTGCATATCAGCGTGTACGGTGGCAGCAAGGACGGCGGGATCGGAAAACTTCTTTTCCTCCCGCAGAAACCGTAAAAGGGAGACCTGCACCTCTTCACCGTACAGATCACCGTCAAAGGACAGCAGATGCGCTTCCAAAACGGGGCGCTCCGGCTGATCGTCGAAGGTGGGGTGGATACCGATGTTGGCAACGGCACCGAAAATGCCGAGCCTTGTTTTGACGTGGCAGTAGTAAACGCCGTTTCGGGGAATGAGCTTGCCCATGGGGAAGGGCAGGTTTGCGGTGGGAAAGCCCAGCGTTCTTCCGATCTGTCTGCCCTTGCTGACCGTTCCCATGACCGAGAAGGGCTTGCAGAGCAGATCGTTGGCATCCTCGATCCTGCCGCATTGTATTAGCGCACGGATGCGAGTGCTGGAAACGTCCTCGCCCTTCGATTTGACAGCGGGCAGCACGACCGTGTCGGCACCGTGTGCCTGCAGAAGCTGCCCCAAGGTGTCACTGCTTCCCGCAGCGTACTTGCCAAAGCGAAAATTGTATCCGCATAGGGCACAGCGGCAGGAAAGCTGTGCACACAGGATCTCAGATACGAAGCTCTCGGCGGAAAGATCCTTGATGGCATCAAAATCCGCAAGGATCACTCTGTCTGCACCGAAGGCGTACAGCAGATGCGTTTTTTCTTCGGGCGTGGTGAGATACGCCTGTCCCTTTCTCGCTTCAGGAGAATAGAGAACAAGCGGCAGACCTCGTTTGTCCGCTTCCGCACGGGCGCGGGCAAGCAGAGCCAGGTGACCGACGTGCAGACCGTCAAAGCAGCCGAGCGCCACAACGCAGCCGTCTGAGGAAGGCTCAGAGTCCGAGGTAGGAGCGTACAAGTACATTTAACAGCTCGTCGCGGTCGATCTTGCAGATCAGACTTCTGGCGTTGTTATGGTTGGTGATGTAGGTGGGCTCCTCTGTCAGGATGTAGCCTACGATCTGATTGATGGGATTGTACCCCTTTTCGCGCAACGAATTGTATACGCTTTCAAGGATGGTACGGATCTCCTTTTCTCTTTCTTCTCTGATGGAAAAGGTAAGTGTTTTGTCGTTTTTCATACTGAGCTACCTCATGCGCCGCCATGGGCGTAATGTAAACCGTTCCTTTTGTTTGAAAAAAGGGTGCGATCATATATAGAATACACCATTTGCGACAAAAAATCAAGGGATTATTCTATAATTTATTGTAAAGATCATATCAAATTTGCCATGTGAAGCATGGTCGGCGGATCTTTTTCGCAATTGTGGAAATAAAATTTGCGAAAGCACTTTACAAAAGGGAGAAAAATGTGTATAATATCCTATATATGAGCCTTTGAAAGGGCGAAATCATACGAAGGCAATGAACAGAAAAGATCCATGCGTAAATTTTCGAACAGAGAGCGCTTGCCGTGGCTGAAAGCAAGCGTACGGAAAGGTGTGGGGTGCGTCTGTTGGCTGCAAGTGCGAAAGACGATCCGGTAGTGCTTGCCGTTTCCCGCGTTAAGGGGTTCAAGGTAAAAATCAGAGTGGAACCGCGTAAAACGCCTCTTTTGGATCGTTTTGGCGGTTTTTTGCTTTTTGTGAGGTATCATTTGAAGGTTACGGTTAAGAAAAACGGAAGGGTGGTTGCCACCTTTCATTTGCCGGGAAAGGTCCCTTCGGGGAACAATGCGGCAGAGGGCGGCGCAAGCCTGATGGATGACGTGCGCACCGTGCGGGAGCGCGACCCTGCTGCCACCAGCGACACAGAGGTCATGCTTTTGTATTCGGGGCTTCACGCCACCGTGGCGCATCGCACTGCACACAAACTGCAGCGCAGGGGTCACAGATTCACTGCCAGATTGATCAGCCAGGCAGCCAGATTTTTAACGGGCGTGGAGATCCACCCCGGTGCCACCATCGGCAAGGGACTGTTCATCGACCACGGAACGGGAGTGGTCATCGGTGAGACCACCGAGATCGGCGACAACTGCACCATCTATCAGGGCGTGACACTGGGCGGTACGGGCAAGGACGTGGGCAAGCGTCACCCGACCCTTGGAAACAACGTTATGGTGGGCGCGGGGGCTAAGGTGCTCGGTCCTGTCAAGATCGGCGACAACGCCAAGATCGCCGCAGGTGCGGTGGTGCTGCAGGACATTCCCGCCAATTGCACGGCGGTGGGCATTCCCGCCCGCATCGTGCGCAAAGGAAATGTAAAAACGGCGGATCTGGACCAGATCCACATCCCCGACCCGGTCTCGCAGGAGCTGTGCCGCCTGCAGCACCGTATCGATATGCTGGAAAAGGCGCAGAATGAAATGAGAAACGGAGAAGATAAAACATGAAGCTGTATAATTCCTTGACAAGACAAAAGGACGAATTTATCCCCCATGAGCCCGGTAAGGTCAGCATGTACACCTGTGGACCCACCGTATATCACTTTGCCCACATCGGCAATCTGCGCAGCTACATCATGGAGGACGTGCTGGAGCGCTATCTGCGCTATGCGGGCTATGACGTGACCCGTGTTATGAATATTACCGACGTGGGACATCTGTCGGGCGACAGCGACGACGGCGAGGATAAGATGCTCAAGGGCGCCAAGCGCGAAAAGAAGAGCGTGCTGGAGATCGCCAAATTCTATACCGACGCCTTCTTTGCCGACTGCAAGGAGCTGAACATCAAGACCCCCGACGTGGTACAGCCCGCCACCGGATGCATCGACGAGTTCATCCACGCCATCGAGGTGCTTCTGAAAAAGGGGTATGCCTATGAAGCAGGCGGCAATATCTATTTTGACACCTCCAAGCTGAAGCAATACTACGTTTTCAACGATTTTGAAGAGGAAGACCTGGCAGTGGGCGTGCGCGAGGGTGTGGAAGCTGACGGAAACAAGCGCAACAAGGCGGACTTCGTGCTTTGGTTCACAAAGTCCAAGTTCGACGATCAGGAGCTGAAGTGGGAAAGCCCCTTTGGCCTTGGCTATCCCGGCTGGCACATCGAATGCTCCTGCATTTCCATGAAGTATTTGGGTGAGTATCTGGATATCCACTGTGGCGGCATTGACAATGCCTTCCCCCATCATACCAACGAGATCGCGCAGAGCGAGGCGTATATCGGCCATGAGTGGTGCAAGTATTGGTTCCACGTGCACCATCTGAACACCAATTCGGGCAAGATGAGCAAGAGCAAGGGCGAATTCCTGACCGTTTCGCTGCTCAAGGACAAGGGTTACGATCCGCTGGCATACCGTTTCTTCTGCCTGCAGTCCCACTATCGCAAGGGTCTGGTATTCAGCTATGAGAATCTGGACAACGCAGCCGTTGCCTACAAGAAGCTGATCGCAAGGATCGCAGCACTGGCAGCAGAAGCCAAGAAGACAACTGTGGATGCCGCGAAGCTGGCAGAGATCAAAGCACCCTTTGCCGCTGCCATGGACAACGATCTGAACACCTCGCTGGCAGTGACCGCACTGTACGATGTGTTGAAGACCGATGCCAGCGCCGCCACCAAGTGGCAGGCGGTTGCAGATCTTGACAGCGTGTTGCAACTGGATCTGATCGCCAAGGCAGAGGCGCAGGCGGTCCCCGTTAAGGAAGAGACCGGGTTGGATGAAGCAACCACCGCGTGGGTGGAGGAAAGAATTGCGGCAAGAGCTGCGGCAAAGAAAGCAAAGAACTATGCCGAAGCGGATGCCATTCGCGCCGAAATTTTGGCAGCGGGCATCGAGATCACCGATACCAAGGATGGCGTAAAGTACAAAAAGATCTGAGATGGGAGATGAGAGGATGAAAATCAACAGAATCGTGCGGCTTTTTTGTCTTGCTTTGATACTGACGTTGCTTTTGACATCCTGTTCCATGTTCCGCAGAACGAAAAAGACCGAGCCCTTCGTGCAGGATGGCGAGCAAAATACCGACAAGGAGCCCTCGGAGGAGGGCAGTCGGGAGCCCATCACACCAGAGGAAAATCCCATGGCGAAGGATCCCACTCCCGAGGAGCTGATCGCAAACATGATGGCGTACGATTTCGACGGCACTCCCGTGATGGTGGCGGTTCCCGAAAGCTGTGCGCTGTTTGCCGAAGGAACCGACTCCAATGCCGTTCTGGCAACGGTTCTGGAGGCGATCCAAAAGAAATACAATACCGAGGTCATTTTTGCCGAGTATGATCGGCAGCAGATGTTCTTGCAGACCGAGGCAATGGTCAACGAGGGCGCTATTACCTCGTATTTTACCGACGTGCTGATCCTGTCTGCCACCGAGTATGCCCGTTATCGCAACGCGGGATTGCTGGAGCGGTTGGAGATGATCCCTTTCTTGAATGCAGAAAGCGAGTGCTTTGACAGCACGATCGGAAAGCTGTTCAAAGATGAAAGCGGCACCTATGGCGTGGTGGGCTACGGCTCACAGCTGTTTAAGAATCAGATCACGGTGTTTGTCAACCCTGCACTTTTGCAGCAGGCGGGCATCACCTTTGAGGGCTATCCCATGGTGAAGGACGGCAGCTGGGATCTGCAGGCGTTTGCAACACTGCTGCAAGCCTTCGCGGAAAAGACAGGCAAGGAGCCGCTGGCAAGCGTGCTGTCCGAGCAGATGAACGAGAATCTGTTCGCCGCGCTGCAAAAGAATGCGCAGACGCAGGCGGATCTGCCGCAGCCCTATGCCTTCGGGCAGAACGGAAGGGACGAGTTTATGCTGGGCAAGGTTCCGGTGCTGATCGGTGTGCTTTCCGACGTGGAGAGGATGTATCAGGCGCTGAACGATTACAGAATGTTGCCTATTCCGTATAAGGAAGACGGGAAATACGAAACCTTCTACGATATGGAAAGCGTCTACGTGTTCTGTGTGCCCAAGGGCAACACCAGAACCGACTGCACGGGTATTTTTATCAATGCCTTCCACACTGCCTCAAGGTATCTGCCGTATAGCTATTTTCAACAGTTTTTGTTGGAAAAATACGTGCGTGACGAAGGAACGCTGCGCGTGATCGCCTTGGTTGGCAAAACGGCAAAGTATCTGCCCGAGGCAGAGGATGAAACCGAAGAATAATGACAATGAAGATCCGCAGGACAGTGTTGTCCTGCGGATCTTTGATCATTCTGTGAAGGTAAGCAGCTCTTTTTCAAGTGCCAATACCTCAAAAATACCCCGCAGGCGGCGCATACCAAGGGTCGGGGATTGAATGACAAGCTCTGCCTTCGGATCGAATCGGTGGTCATAGCTTCCAAGGTAGGAGGATAAAGTGCCGATGATGAACTGCTTGTAAGGAAGGCTCATGCCGTTTTTCAGCGACTTGTTCAGTACACTCCATATTTCGCACGCTTCATCCAGGGCGCGGTTTGCCATGGCGAGTCCTTCCTTGTAGACGCACGCGGCCCTTTGGGTCTGCAGGCGCAGAAGCGCCGCGTGGGTCGTCGGTTCGTTTTTGAGTGCGGTTTCCATGTGAAAAAGGATGTCATCCAGCAGCTTTTTTGCGGTTTCTTCCTTGACAGAGGTGGAGTTTCCTGCGCTGACTGTCAGAATGCTTTCTGCCAGAAGATCGAGGATCTCGGCGTAGGCTGCGTCCGCTTCGGCTTGCGTCAACGACCCTGATTTTACCCCTTGCTCCAGAAGAGAAGGGACGTAATTCTTCGGGTCGACCGAAAGACTGTCAGAAGTCGTCGGAGTAGGCGCTTGTGTAATCGGGAGCTGCGTCATAGTAGTCCTCCTTTTTGATGCAGTAGTTCGGGCTTTCTTCCCAGTCGTGCCGTCCGCTTGCAATATAGCGGATCAGTATTTCCAGATCGCGTCCCAAAAAGAGCTCGATGGATCCGTGACTTACGTTGTCGAAGAAATCCACCATGGCGGCAATGACCGCGTTGTCATTGACCTCAAGGGGCACCTCGCGCTTGATATGGTAAAAGGCTTCGGTCATTTCGTGGATCACAAGGGCGTAATTGTCGGGAAACACGTAGCTTGAGGCGGCAAACGCCTCGGCCAGCTTGGTAACGCCGCCGCAGCCCACCTCCACGATGCGGTTTTCCTTAAGGGCGGTGCAGTAGGTCTCGGCTATCTCCAGCGCCTGCGCCTGTGTCAGCACAAGACCGTACTTGGCGGTGCGGTCACCGGCTTGCACAAGGGCGTTTTGGATGACGTTTGGCTGTGGGACAATGAGAGACAAAGCGTTCGGCATACGATCAACTCCTTTCGAGATCATTATACCGAACCCGACACAAAAAACAAGTCTTGACAAATCGGGGGATTTGTGATATAATTGGGGTAACGAAAAAGAGGGTCAAAACGCTGTTTTTATTGCAAAAACAGCGGATTTTTTATGCTCTTGCGGGATGATGGGAGCCGTTTTTGTATCCTGTGCACAAGAATATGCCTGAAAGTTTGTGCAAAAGGGAGAAAATGAGAAAATTACGGGCTGTTTCGTTGTGCCCAAAGAAAAATTTTGCAAATTTTCAAAAAACTCTTTACAAACGGCAAGTTTTGTGGTAAAATACCTTTCGGTTGCGCTGACAACCGGAAAGAACGCATCCGCAGGGAACGGATATAAGCGGCAGTGCCGATCTCACCCACCGCCCCTTCGGTTGACGAAATATTTTACAGAGGTGAACGAAAATGTTACTCAAAGAAGAAAAGAAGCAGATTATCGAAGCATACGCTACCCACGAAGGCGACACCGGTTCTCCCGAAGTACAGATCGCTGTTCTGACCACCCGCATCAACCAGCTCACCGAGCACCTGAAGGTCAATGCGAAGGACCACCACAGCCGTAGAGGTCTTCTGAAGATGGTTGGTCACAGAAGAAACCTGCTGGGCTACCTGCAGCGCAAGGATATCAACCGCTACCGCGCTATCGTTGAGAAGCTGGGTCTGCGTAAATAATCGGAACCAAATAAGGGGTGTATGCAAGATCGTACACCCCTTGAAAATATTATAATACAAAAAGAAAAAATTAAAAATTGCCGATCGGAATTAGCAGTTAAATATGCGTTTGGGGCGCTCAAGGGTGTATTTAAGTGCTAAACCCGGCTCGGCAGGAAAGAAGAGGAAAGAATTATGGCAATGTCAACTCAGCTTGAATTCAAGAATTTCAAGACATTCGAAACCACCGTTGCCGGTAGAACCCTGCGTGTTGAAACCGGTAAGATGGCAGGTCTGGCGAACGGCTCCTGCCTGGTACAGTACGGCGAGACCAGCATCCTCGCCACCGCCACCGCATCCGCAAAGCCCCGTGACGGCATCGACTTTCTGCCCCTGTCGGTAGACTTCGATGAAAAGATGTACGCTGTGGGCAAGATCCCCGGCGGCTACCTCAGAAGAGAGGGCAGACCCTCCGAGAAGTCCATCCTGACCGCGCGCGTCATCGACCGTCCCATCCGTCCTCTGTTCCCCAAGGATCTGCGTAACGACGTTGCGCTGAACCTGATGGTCATGAGCGTGGACTACGATTGCTCTCATGAGATCACCGGTATGATCGGTGCCTCCATCGCACTGTCCATTTCCGATATTCCGTGGAACGGACCCATCGCGGGCGTGTTCGTAGGTCTGGTTGACGGCGAGATCGTCATCAACCCCACCCAGGAGCAGAGAAAGGTAAGCGATCTGCAGCTGACCGTTGCAGGTAGCAAGGAAAAGGTCGTCATGATCGAGGCAGGCGCCAACGAAGTGGATGACGACACCATGTTCGAGGCGATCATGAAGGCACACGACGAGATCAAGAAGATCTGTGCATTCATCGACAGCATCGTTGCCGAGATCGGCAAGCCCAAGTTTGAATATCCCTCCTGCGAGCTGGATCACGATATGTTCGACGAAGTGTTTGCATACTGCGAAGAGGCAGTGATGGAAGCACTGGACACCGACGACAAGACCGTTCGTGATGCCAAGATGCAGCCCATTCAGGACGACATCGTTGAAAAGTTCAGCGAAAAGTATCCCGACATCGCCGCTATTCTGCCCGAGCTGGTCTACAAGATCCAGAAGAAGATCGTGCGCAGATGGCTGCTGGTTGACAAGAAGAGAGTGGACGGCAGAACCATGGACCAGATCCGTCCTTTGGACGCACAGGTCGACCTGCTGCCCAGAGTTCACGGCTCCGGTATGTTCACCAGAGGTCAGACTCAGGTTCTGACCATTGCGACCCTTGGCACTCTGTCCGAGAGCCAGGAGCTGGACACCATCGACGAAGAGACCTCCAAGCGCTATATGCACCACTACAACTTCCCCGGCTTCTCCGTCGGTGAAGCAAAGGCGATCCGTTCTCCCGGCCGTCGTGAGATCGGTCACGGCGCACTGGCTGAAAGATCTCTGATCCCCGTTCTTCCTTCCGTTGAGGAATTCCCCTATGCGATCCGTACCGTTTCCGAGGTCATCTCCTCCAACGGTTCCACCTCTCAGGCATCCGTTTGCGGCTCTACGCTTGCACTGATGGCAGCCGGCGTTCCGATCAAGGCTCCCGTTGCCGGTATCTCCTGCGGTCTGATCACCGCCGAGGACGGCTCCTTCGACACCATGATCGATATTCAGGGTCTGGAAGACTTCTACGGCGATATGGACTTCAAGGTAGCAGGTACTCACAAGGGTATCACCGCTATCCAGATGGACCTGAAGGTAGACGGTCTGACCCCCGAGATCATCAAGAGCGCCTTCGAAAAGACCAAGAAGGGCAGAGAATATATCATCGACGAAGTGATCCTGAAGGCAATTCCCGCCGCAAGAGAAGAAGTGGCTGAAACTGCTCCCAAGATGATCACCATCCAGATCAAGCCCGAAAAGATCCGCGAAGTCATCGGTAAGGGCGGCGAAGTGATCCAGAAGATCGTTGCCGAGACCGGCGCGAAGATCGACATTCAGGATGACGGTACCGTTTATATCGCATCCGCAGACCGCAACGGCGCACTGGCAGCCAAGGCACAGATCGATGCCATCTGCTTCGAGCCCGAGGTTGGCGCTATCTACACCGGTAAGGTGACCCGCATCATCG
Source organism: Oscillospiraceae bacterium (assembly GCA_015064925.1). Classification (GTDB taxonomy): domain Bacteria; phylum Bacillota; class Clostridia; order Oscillospirales; family CAG-272; genus SIG655. The sequence goes on from SVRH01000018.1 coordinate 21,341, forward strand.
AGTGCGGCGCATACGTTGAGTTCGCTCCCGGCAAGGAAGCACTCTGCCACGTAAGAAACCTGGACACCAAGTTTGTGGAAAAGGTTGAGGACGTTGTCAGCGTTGGCGACGAGATCGTGGTAATGTACACCGGTATCGACGATAAGGGCAGAATGAACCTGTCCCGCAAGGCAGCCCTTGGCGGCGGTGAGGAAGGCGAAAGCCGTCCCCCTCGCGCACCTCGCGATGGAAATCGCGGTGAAGGCGGCAGAGGCGGCGACCGCGGAAATCGCGGTGAGCGTGGCGATCGCGGCAACCGTGGTCCCAGAAACGGCGGCGACCGTGGCCCCAGAGCACCCCGTGAACAGAGAGAGCCTCGCGAAAACCGTCCCGCAAAGGTGGAAGAGGTAAAGGTTGAGACTCCTGCTCCCGTGGTTGAACCTGCTCCTGCAGCTGTAGAAAGCGAAGACAAGAAGGGCGGCTTCTTCTCCATCTTCAAGAAGAAGGACTGATCCAAAGATAAAAGAAAACCGAGATCATGAAGGTGATCTCGGTTTTTTATATGATAAGTAATAGTATTCGTAAAAATGGTTGTTAATTATTTATTAGGTATTGATTATTAAATTTACATATGTTATATTATCATTATAAACAAAGTAATAGTAGGTGCAAGGACCGATGGAAATATGAGTTTTTTGTAATTTGATTTTAACGACCCCCTCATTAAAAATCGAAGATAAAAAACACTCTTAACTGAGTACGGAGATCTTTCAAACCCTACTTTTTTGTTAGCAAAAGTCAATGCTCAATATGATTATACCGGAATTCCTTCAATAGAAGCATCGTATATTATGTCTCTCTATACTGTTTCTTGTTCAAAAACATTTAAGTTTTTTGGAATAACATTGGAAGTATCTGCCACGATACATATAGGTGCCATTGGCGCAGGAGCAAAAATGGATTTTAAAACAGGAGAATTTGAAATAATCCCACCAATGTTTGGGGTTGTTCCTGATTTTAGTTTTGACTTTGATTAATGATTTGGAGGAAATATATGACAAAATTTCAAAAAATACAAAAGTGGTCTAGTATAATCCCATTTCATTCCACTATTTTTGTTGCAGTTGTAACGTATGTGACATTGGCTAAATACAAAGCAAAGATAGAGTATTGGGTAAAATTTGTGCTGTATTCCGTCATTGCCGTGTGCGGCACCTACCTGATATACAACTGTATGTTGGCAGATACGTCGACTTTGATTCAAATTGCGGTATGCGGTCTCATTCTTTATTTTGTTAATTGCTATTATATCGAAATGCAAATTGCGTGCCAAAAGGATCGGACCAAGCGCCATTCGGAGCCGTCAAAAAAGCAGCCTCAATACGATAAACGTAGCCGTTGGGACAGATTGCCCATCGCCGATAAGATTGATACTTTTGTCATCAAACACTACAAATCTATCATCATCACCTGGGCGATTCTTTTCCTTGTGTTCCTGTTTTCATATATCATTTACGTTGCAGCTATGGGATAAAAGACACAAGAATGGAACATGAGCTTTTGAAGAAATGCAAGTTTTAGCTACGGCTACAGTTCCGACGGACTGCGTACCACAAAGATCGTAGGAAACACAACGTACCGGTATTATTGGAACGGAACGCAACTGGCTGCGATGACAATTACGACAGGCAGTAACGTCAAAACGCTAAAGTTCTACTATGATGCGGAAGGAACTCCGTTCTATTTCGATTACAACGGAACGAAATACTTCTATATCACTAACCTGCAAGGCGATGTGGTTGGAATTGCCAATAGTTATGGTATCGTTGGCTATTACGAATACGATGCTTGGGGCAGAATACTGTCTATCAATTCCGCTTCTTCCAATGAATACGGTGCACTGACCTACAATCCTCTGCGCTATCGCGGATATATCTACGATGCCGAGACGGGATTCTACTATCTGCAGACAAGGTATTATGATCCTGCCATCAGACGGTTTATTAGTGCGGATGATGTAGGTGTATTATCTTCGACACCAATGGAATTGACCGATAAAAATCTTTTTGCATACTGTGATAACAACCCCGTTATGCGAAAAGATGATGGCGGTGAGTTTTGGAATTATGTGGTCGGTGGTATAGTTGGTGCAGTAATTGGTGCTGTAACAACTGCAGTAGATGCAGTAAAAAAAGATGGATGGGGTGCTCTCACTTCAGGAAAGACTTGGGCAAAAATAGGCATTTCTGCAGCATGTGGTACGGTGAATGGATTGGTTGCAGCATCAGGAGCCTTTGTTTTAACAGGGGGAGCAGTTGGTTCGACTACAGGCTTTGTTGAATCGTTTGGTCATAAATTAATTGATACTGATGGAGAATTGTCACAAGAAGATTGGTTGGAGATTGGTAAAGATACTATAGTTGGGTTTGTTGGAGGATTAGCAGGTGGTAATGGTGCTACACATGGAAATAAATACATGATGCGTCAAGAATCACGCTTTTTGAAGCATTTGATTCCAGATGGTATATCAAAAGCACATTCATTTGCATGGAAAATGACTGCTAATTATTCCAAGCAATTTATAGTACCAACACTTAAAGGATTGACCAAAGGGTGGTTTGGCGGTAAGTTGGTAGATAAAATCTTGCCGTAGCATTGGAGGTAATATGGATTTTCAGTGGATTCAAAGATTATGGAATGATCACGCCGATTTTGCTTGGTGGCAAATGTTGTTAATAGGTTTGTTTTTTCTTGTCTTGAATTTTGGGATTTTTATTGCTATGTGGTATGTTCGGCGTGGCGTTGCAATCAAATGCGGATATCCGAAAAGAAATAAGAAACAAATTAAAAAACGCATGAAACTTTATACTGTTGTAGATTCGATTTTGTTGATACGAATTACTCGTGAGGCAGAACATAAAGGGATATTGTTATATATCAACTTAGGTTGTCACTTGATAAATATGATATCTTATGTTGCTTGTTTTGTCGGCTTTGTTGGATGTATGATTACGCTTGCGGATGGATGGGCATTAACAATGCTCACATTTTCAGAAGTAGGAGCGTTGTTTGTTACTGTTTTAATAGAATTTGTTCCTGATCTAATTTGGTTACCGTCCGAGCGACGTCGATATAATATACGCAAGTAAACTACTTGTCGCTGTGAAATCGGTAACTCTTGACAACGTGGAAACCGAGTATCTCTACGGCAAAAAGGGCAGACAAAGCCAAATCATGATCGACTCTCTGGCATCGGTGTATTACGGTTATAACAAGGGCAATCTGTCCTCTATCACCACCGGCGGCATCGAAAGCTCGGGCTCTTTGATGAACTATTCCATGACCTACGACAGCTTTGGCAGAACGCTGTCTGTTGCGGTAGGAAATGAAACACTGGCAAGTTATACTTATGAAGCCAAAACAGGCAATCTGCTGACCATGACCTACGGAAACGGCTTTGCGCTTCGGTATTATTACGACAAGCTGGGACGAACTACATCGGTATATCAGGACGAAATGTGTCGTTTTGAATATGAGTATGACGGCGCGGGCAATTTGTATAAGCTGACCGACCGATTCACAAGCACAGTGTATCTTTATGGCTACGACAGTGTGGGCAATCTGATCTCACAAGAGCAGTACGGCTGGACAAACAACGCCTTTTTGCAAGGTCAGTACTACACCTACAACAGCTATGGGGATCTGGCAAGCTCTACCTTGCAGATTGCGGGCATGGATCCTGTTCGGTATATTTGCACCTATGATTATGAGAACAAAGCCGAAAACCAGCTTGCCAAAACGTTACTTACCAAATGGTCGGTCGATAACGATCATAATTTGCGATATGAGTATGATGGGTTGAACCGCATTAAAAAAGAAACATATTCCGTAACAGGAGAAGCGGACGATGCCACTCAACCGTATGTAAAGAGTTACGGCTATCTGTCACACGGCACCAATGGCACCACCACCCTTGTCAACAGCGTGACCTACAGCGGCTACGCTTCCCGTACATACAGCTATACCTATGACAATTTGGGCAATATTACTGCGGTATACAACGGTTCGACGCTGGAAGCAAGCTATACTTATGACGATCTGGGTCAGCTGACAAGAGAGAATAATAAGCTTGCCAATAAAACCTATGTCTATACCTACGACGATCGCGGCAACATCACTTCCCGAAAGATCTATGCGTATACGACGGGCACGCTTGGAACCGTACAAAGTACCGACAGCTACGGCTACTATCAGCAGTATGACACCGAGATGTGGGGCGACGTGCTGAAAATCTATAACGGAACGACTTTTAGTTATGATTCCATTGGCAACCCACTGGCTTATTATAACGGTTCTTCCTATACCTTCTCCTGGATGCAAGGCAGAAAGCTGGTCAGCGGTACCAAGGGCTCCACTTCCTTTAGTTACAGCTACAATTCCGACGGACTTCGTACAAGCAAAACCG
>SVRH01000019.1 GCA_015064925.1 Oscillospiraceae bacterium
CACCGACTGCGAAGGCAAGATGGTTGCCGCTATGAAGGCTCTGGGCTTTGACGGCGTTTACGACATGAACCTCACCGCAGACCTTACCATCATGGAAGAGGCTACCGAATTCCTCGGCAGAGTCAAGAACGGCGGCACACTGCCCATGATCACCTCCTGCTCTCCCGGCTGGATCAAGTTCTGCGAGCACTACTTCCCCGAAATGACCGAGAACCTTTCCACCTGCAAGTCTCCTCAGCAGATGTTCGGTGCGCTGTACAAGACCTACTACGCACAGAAGATGGGCCTCGATCCCAAGGATATCGTGTTCGTTTCCGCAATTCCCTGTACCGCCAAGAAATTTGAGGTGGGCCGTCCCAACCAGAGCGCCGCAGGCGTTCCCGACGTGGACATCGCCATTACCACAAGAGAGCTGGGCAGAATGATCCAAAAGGCGGGCATCAACTTCCGCATGATCAAGGACGAAAAGTTCGACGATCCCTTTGACATCGGTTCGGGTGCCGGCGTAATCTTCGGCGCCACCGGCGGTGTTATGGAAGCGGCGCTTCGTACCGCAGCTGAGGTCATCGAGGGCAAACCTCTTGAGTGTCTGGACTTCAACGAAGTGCGCGGCACCGAAGGCATCAAGTATGCAACCTACAAGCTGGGCGACATCGAGCTGAAGGTAGCCGTCGTCAGCGGTACTGCCAACGCAAAGAAGCTGCTGCGTGCCGTACAGAGCGGTGAGACCAAGGTCGACTTCATCGAAGTTATGGCTTGTCCCGGCGGCTGTGTCAACGGCGGCGGTCAGCCCTACCAGCCTGCAGTGGTTCGCAACAACGTGGACCTGAGAGCCCTGCGTGCATCGGTGCTCTACACTGCCGACAAGAAGATGGATCTGCGCAAGTCCCACGAAAACAGCGCTGTGAAGCGTCTGTACGAGGAATTCTTCGAAGAGCCCGGCAGCCACAAGGCACATCATATCCTCCATACCAGTTACGTAAAACGCGGTCTGTAAGGCATATGGTCTGAATAGCATTACCCAAAGCGCTTATGAAAGTGTTTCATAAGCGCTTTTTGCTTTCAAAAAAAGCCGACAAATGTTCTCTTAACCACGAAACACCATTGATTTTTGTGCAAATTTATGCTAAAATATACTATGTTATCCACTGCATTCGAGGTGATTTATTTGATCAAATTCATACAAGAAAAGCAAGCAGAAGAGCTGGTCTATTATTTATTCCACGTTTTAGGCTTTTTGTTGGTTTTTCTTTTCAACATATGGTACGGAAAGAAACGAAGGATCTCTGCCCTTCACTCGGTGATCACCACCCTTTTGGTGTACTCTGCCACCTACATCTGGATCTACGTTTTGTTTTGGATCGAAAGCGGCTTCAGCTCCTGGGGCGGAAACAACATTGTAAGAGGCTTTATATACGTTCCTCTCCTGGCATATCCTGTGGCTAAGCTATTAAAAATCAAGTGGATCGATATGTGCGATTTCATCGCCCCCTGCGTCTGTCTTTCCCAAGGCATCAGCCACATCGGCTGTATCTTTACAGGATGCTGCGGCGGTTATCCCTCTTCATGGGGCATTTACAGCAGTTGGCAAAGCTGCACCGTCTTTCCCGTGCAGCTGTTTGAATCGGCAACCGCTCTTGCTGTATTTGCGCTGCTGGTATATCTGAACAAGAAACAAAGCTATCAAACAGACGGAAAATCCTATCCGCTGATGCTGATCCTCTTTGGATCCACACGCTTTTTGTGGGAATTTGCCCGCGACAATGAAAAAATCCTGCTCGGCTGCTCCTCGCTTGCCTTCCATGCGTTGTTTATGGCAATCGTCGGTGCCACCGTTCTTTACTGTATTCATAAAACCACAATTCATACAAAAAGGAAACGAAAGAAATGAAAAGAGTACTCTCCTTACTCCTCACTCTCACCACACTGATGGGCATACTCCCTCTGGGGGTATTGGCTGCAGATGACGGGCTGGATTCAAAGCTGTCAGATACGCAGTATAGCGAAGTGAAGCAGTACGATGCCGCCAATGCCGAGGATCTCATGCAATTTGCAGCCGATGGCTTTGAAAGCGGCAACGGCACAGCAGAAGCTCCCTATATCATCAGAACCCCTCAGCAGTTGATCTACTGGACCGTTTCTGCCCATCAGGGAGAAACGTACGAAGGACAGTATCTCTCTCTTGCCGGTCATATTGATATGAGCGGATACTCCTGGATGCCGATCCACAGCTTCAAGGGAACGCTGTATGGCAACAATTTCTCGGTATCCAATCTCAAAATTGACAGTTCCTCGTACATTCCTGCGGTAAACGGAACCTATGGCATTGGACTCATTGCTGCCAATTACGGTACCGTCAACGATCTGAACCTTACTGATATTACCATAAACGTTTCCTGCGCGGACTACGTAAGCTGCGGAGCAATCGTAGGAATCAACCACGGCATCGTCTCCAATTGCGATGCCGGCGGAAGCATCATCGGCGCTGCGACGGAAAGCAACACCGGTGCAGCAACTCTTTGGGTGGGCGGTATTGTCGGATATGCCTACGAGAACGCCGAGATCCGTTATTGTATAGGCTCCGCTTCCGTTGTCGGATCGTGCCCCAACGGTTCGGTATACGTCGGCGGCATCGTAGGATGGTGCTTCGGCACGGTGATTGCCTGCAGCGCGTCCGGCGGTGTTTCCTCAAACGGAAAAAACGCATATGCCGGCGGACTTATCGGACAGATCTCCGGTCGCTCCATTCAAAGCTCCTACGCCACAGCAGCCGTCAGCGCCACCTCCGCTTCCAATCCTCCCGTAGCAGGAGGCCTTACCGGTGCAGCCACCGACACTGCCATTATCCAAAAATCGTACTACGCAGGTGCCAGTGTTACCTCTGTTGCCACCGGTGCAAACATTGATGCCTACTGCGGCGGACTTGTCGGCCTCATCGGAGATTGTAATATCTATAACTCCTTCACGGCAGCCTGCAAGATCGTTGCCAGCACCAAGGTGGATGATGCCTCCGGCGACGATCTAAAGGGGTGCGGTTATGCCGGACAGATCATTGGTTACGACTTGGAGTATGTGACCCGTACTATTATTCACTGTTGCTATTCTACCGACATTTCCATACAGCGCACCACTGCCGAAGCATTTATAACCAAAGTACCAACCGGAAGCGGATGCAACAAGGGCGAAAAAGAAGTCACCAAATACAAGCATAACACGGCAACGACCCCCAGTGTGGAATGCGGAAGCTACATTGACAACGAAAGCCTATGTTCACAGTCTCTCATTGCCGATACCCTTAAATGGCCTATGTATACCGACCTGCCAAGCGCCATGGGCTCTTCCCTTAACGTTTGGCTGTCAAAAGGCTCTTACCCCGAATTGTTCACCGCCTACACTTACAGTGCCGTTGTGGTGAAGTACATGGACGGTACTGTCTTTGAGGTGTATCATCAGCTTTGTGAGTCCGGTGATTCCTTCCAATACTCCCCCGAATCCTACGACAACTACGAATCAAGCGTAGATACCATATCGGAAACGATCACCGAAAACAAGGTGTACACCGTCATGTACGGACGGATCACTCACAATTACAGTATCGTTTGCAAGGATCAACACGGCAATGTGATCGGCATTTCCACCAGCAGCATCGGCGAAGGCTTGGAGTTTACCATCACCGTCCCCGAAATCACCGGGTATACCCCCCGCGAAAGCACCGTCAGCGGTACTATGGGAACGGAAGACCTCACAAGCGAAATACTGTACGATGCCAATGAGTATACGGTCACCATTCGGTATATGGATGAAAGCGGAAACTTTTTGGCACCCGTTCACCAATCCACCCGCCTGTTCGGAGAATCGGTTTCGGTCCGCTCTCCCGAGGTGGTGGGATATAAGGTCATGCTGGAAAGCGACAGCGAAAAGGTGATCGACGCAAAGCTGGCAGATGATTTCAGCTACGCCGTGCGCTACATGAAAGCCGATGACAAGGCATATACAATTACGGCAATGTTGGGTACCACACCGCTGTCTTCGGTCACCGTCACCTTCAACGGAAAGAGCTTACTGACCGATAGCCACGGTCAGGCAACCTTCAGCTATCCCTACGGTGCCACAACCGCCACTCTGCAGATCCACAAGGACGGCTTTTACAGCGGTATCTATGAAAACGAGGGCGAATATACACTGAAATCGGATCTGGGCATCGACTATTTCAATCTGAAATACGATACCGCCGAGCATCCCGATTATTCGATCGAGGGCATTACCTGTTACGGAAGCGACATCAACAAGGGCTACGGCACGATTAACGTAAGCTACGACGGTTACATTCCGATCGTTGTCAAAAGCAATCTTCCCGGCACCGACCGCATTCTCAAGATGCAGCTTGTGCAGGAGGTGGAGAGTATTCTGATTGAGGAAGATGATTCTGTAATCGAGGGATCCTTAAGCGGCGAAATGGTCAGAAAGGTCCTTAAGACCGTTCATATGGGCGACGAAGCGTTTGAGATCGAAAACGGTGTGCCCACAGGCGTATGTGTCTTCAACTTGATGGGAACACAGTTCTCCCATGACAAAGAAACAGAATATCCCATATACGTTTATATGTATACCGAATACGGTAACGAGCCGGTCGTACAAAAGCTGAACATCAACACCATCAAATTTGTCGGTGATATTAAATTTGACGGTCTGTTTGACAACGTTGCCGTCAGCCTTGAAGACACCGGGCTGAGCTTTTTGGACGGCACAAAGGTTTCTTTCGAGCTGGGAGATAAATATAAGCTGAACAATCCCTTCTCGATCGAGGTCCATAACAACGAGCTGTATATTGCCTACGACGTTGCCAAAACGGACGATTTTAAATACGCCGTTAAAACATATAGCCCCCAAACCTGGAACGATTACAAAAAAGTCAACGATGCTGCCAAGCGCGCCGACGATTACATGAAATACATCGCCCAAAAGGCAGACGAAAAATTTGCCAAGGGCAATTGGAAGGACCCCAAGCACAAGGGCTCCTTCAGCCTGGAAGCATCCGCTGCCGGCGGAATGTGCTTCACCATTTACCGAAGCGGAAACATTGCAACCTACTCATATTTCAAGCTGGGTGTGGTGGCAAAGGCATCCTGGACCAGCGATTTTGTGGTGATCTTCATCCCCATTACGGTCAAGGTTTCCATCAGTGCGGAGGGCGAGATCACAATTACCGGTCTCGGATATGATTTTGAGCATCAAAAGCTCCTTTTTCCCAGCACCGAGCTGTCGCTGTCTGCCAAATTTGAAATGAGCGCAGGTATCGGCAACAGAAACATCTCCGCCGGTGCATTCGGTCGCTTCACCATCGGCACTACCCTTGTCATTGGAGAAAAAACATACTTTGATGCCCTTATCCTGAACGGTGAAGGCGGATTTTACGCCAAGCTGGACGTGGGACTATTTTCACTCTACGGTGAAAAAGCATGGAAATTCCTGGAGAAAAAGATCGAGTTCGTCATATTTGATGCCACACCCCAATACGATTCTCTCACCGAAGGAGTCGGATACGTGGGCATGTACAACGGGCTGCCGGTCTACGAGGTGTCCGCCTATGACCTGCTGCAGGAAGCGGAAGAAGAGCAGGTTGTCGTTCCCGAGTGGACTGTTAACAAAGCGAAGATACTGGAAAATCCTACCGCCGATTCGGAGGAGGATTTCTACCAAATGATCGATAATGCCAACGGACGTATCTCAACACTCAACGGTCAAAAAATCGCCGTCTACTTCGCTCAATCCACAAGCCGCGATCCTGCCAACGGTAAGGTGCTGGTATATAGCACGGCTGAGAATAATTACTATCCCTGGTCAGCGGCACAGTGTGTGGATGACAACGGTACCGCAGACACGGAATTTGACATTATCGAATACCGCGGAAAACTGTACATTGCCTATAGTGAAGCAAACCGTACGTTCGATGCAAGCGAGTATGCAAGCAGCACCGAGCTGATCAACGATACCGCCTTTGCGCAGGACATCCGCGTGGCTGTGTACGATCCCGACTCCCGTTCCTTTGTGTCGGTTGCCAAGATCACCGCAGATTCCCACTACGACACCATGCCAACCTTCGGTATTGTGAACGACGTTCTGTACCTTGTATGGAACAAGAACACCTCGCACGATGACAACACCGTATTCTGCATGAATGCCGAAAACGAGATCTGGTTCAGTATGTTCAACGGCGGCGATTGGCTGGAGCCCACGCTTGTCACAAGCGGATGCTACCCCATCGCGGACATCACCGTGGCAGCGCTGTCGGGCCAGCCCTACATTGCCTGCATCATCGACGAAGACGCCAGCCTGTATACCGACAGTGATAAAAACCTGTATATTTCGGATCTGTATGGCAACATGACCTTCATTCAGTGCTACGGAACCGCTATTTCCGATCTGCAGGCGATCACACACAGCGGAAGATCCCTGCTGATTTGGAAAAGCAACGATCGCATCATGGCACTTTCCGCCATTACCGAGAATCCCTATGTCTTTTATGATAAGAGCTTAGGAGAGGATTACACGTTCGTAAACATCAACGATAATCTGTCGGCACTGCTGTGGGCAGAAAAGGATATTGAGCCGACCGCCCAAGACGAAACTGTCAGCTCAAGGATCTATGCCTCGTACCTGTATGCGGATAACGAGTGGACAACCCCCATCTGTTTAACGTCCGTACCGTATCATCTGATGTCCTTCGACGTCGCTCCCGACCAATCCACCCTTTGCTGTCTCTTTACCGATACGTATATGCTGTCCGGAGAGGACAATGCGCTTACCTCCTACAGCAAGCTGTGTTATGAGTCCTATTCTCTGCCTACGGTTCTTACGCAAAACGATGCCGTGCTGACGGTTGATGAAGAGACCAATAAGGTTCGGATATTGGTCACGGTTACCAACAACGGTGCCGTTTCGATCGGAAAGATCAAGGTCACATTGTCGGATACCATTATGACACCGACCGATTCCGGCTTCATCGGCGTAATACAGCCCGGTGCGCTTGATACACAGGCGTACAAGAAAACCGTCAACAGCTACCCGATTGGTGAATACACGGTCAATCTGTTCCCGGGCCAAACCAAGGTCATCACAGCCGAGATCAATCTGACAGATGAAATGGTTTTGAACGATTATTCCATTTATACACACATTGTATACAGCGGAGCAACAGATGATAATGTCAGCCTTGGGCGTCCCGTTACGATACTTGAAACTCTGTACCCCGATCTTTCGGTCACCGGCGAATACATCATCTTAGGCGAAACGGAATACCTCTCGCTGCGTGTTGAAAACATTGGCGAGGGCTCAGCAGATGCCATCCTGCATTTGTGGCGAATGGAAGAGGACGGTTCGGAAACCTCTGTCTATACAGTTACAATCGGCAATCTGATGGAAAACAACGTGAAATATTATCTGATCAAGCTGGAAAAGGATTTCTTTGAAAGCACCTTTACGGATTTCAAATGCCAAATCGACTGTCAGCATGATCTAGACGAAAGCAACAATACGATCACTGTGAAGGCAAGAAAGCTGGAGGGCGCCGCAGGCAATCCGGAGGATCTGCTGGTGCAAGCTCCCGAGCTGAGCGATTATCTGCAGGTCTTTGACAAATACGTGCCTCAGGACATCATCCTGACCGTCACGACCAACGAGGATCTTGTGCGATTTGTGGGATGCATCGATGAAAATCAAGACCCTGTCGCCCCCTCGCTGATCGAGGATGGCAACACCCAGCAGTTTACCTTCTCTTCCGATGAGCTGTCACTGCTGGATACCGGATTGCACGAATTCACGTTCCTGTACTTAACCGGCGTTGGGTATATCGGTACGGTGTATACGATCAACGTGATCGATTCCACCCCCATTCTCACCCAAGGAAACGTGTTCATCACCGCATCCGATGCCCCGATCGACACTTGCCAACGCGGAACCAAGCTGTCGGTTGACGTTTCGTCGGTCAACGCCGCACTACTAACCTACGAATGGATCATTGACGGTCAGGTGGTATCCACAGAACCGACCTACACCGTGGACAATCTCTATCTTGGCTTTGATATTCAGGCAAGAATCACTGGGGTTGCTCCCTACTACGGATCCTTGACAACACAGTGTGTTCATTTGGAAATGGTGGAAAGAACCCTGAAGTCACCCGTTGTCATTGACGATTCGTCGGAAAACACGGTCATCCTGCAAAAGGCGTTCCACGTCGGTGACGATACCCTCCAGTACGGATACGCTACCGTCAACGATAGCTCTGCTGTCACCGAATGGCAGTATTCCAACACCTTGCATCTGCCGGAGCGCGGCACGTACTACCTGTTCGCCAAGGCGACCGATAGCCGTATCTATGCGCCTGTCGTATCGGGTGCTACCAAGTACTCAAATGCACCGCACGGCAGTCTCGGCGGCACGATATCCTGCTTCACCACCGAAGCAAAAGAGATCACCGTTCAGCTGATCCCCAAGGGCGAAACAGAGCCTGCGTATGAGATCACACAAAAGCCCGGCGATGACTACCTGTTCACTAAGGTCACCTACGGCGCTTATACAGTGATCGTAAGCGAGGAAAGCCACGTGACAAGCAGCTATACCGTTGTGATCGAAGGTGACACAACAACGCTGAACGTCGAAATATTCCTTTTGGAAGACGTCAACAAGGACAGATTCTTAAATATCAGCGACGTCAACGATATGCTGTGCTATCTCGCCGGCGTAGACGAGCAAAAGGATCTGAATTTGGATCTGGATAGCAACGGCTACATCAACGTAAACGACCTGAATTTGCTGTTGATCAAGCTTTCCAGCATTTAAACAATTACACCGTCCCCGAAGGGCTGTGCCATCTTCATTGGCGCAGCCCTTCCGCTTTGCCGTGTACAGAACGTTTATTGTCAAAATACACAAAAATACACGCTGAATTTCTACATCCGCAAAATTGACAAATCCGACATACAATGCTATAATGTAACTGTATGTAAATACACAATCGCAAATCCAAGGAGGTACCATGAAAACCAAATTTCTAGCTGCACTTTTGGCGCTTCTGATGATCGTATCCTGCTTCGCAGGCTGCGGTGGAAAAAAGGAAGCAAACGAAAACACGCCACCCGTAACAGATCCCGAGGGAGATAATCCCACAGACGGATCACAGCCGCCTTTGGGAGAAGATCCCTCTGTGTTTGAAGGAGACGACTGGGTAGACAATGAGAAGCCTTCGGCAAGTGCTGTAAAAACGCACAAGAAGGCAGAGAGCATTCCCGCCTCCATGTCGCTCATCGGCACCGACTTTCTGCCCCCCATCGGCAATCAGGGAAGCATTGGCTCCTGTGCCTCCTCCAGCATCGCCTACTGCCAGTTTTCAAACGCAGTGGCTCGCTATCTTCACAGTCTGAATTCCAAATCCGACTTCAAGCCCGCCACCGGCAAGAGCGAGTATCTGATCTCCAGCAAGTTCACCATGAACTTCGCAGGTGCAGGTACCGCATGGGTCTATGACGTATTGAAGGATCACGGAGCTCTGACCCGTGCAGACGCCGATTTCTGGCGCAATTCCAACGGTGCTGCCTCCGCAGGCCGCAAGAATGATCCCTATCTGGAATCCTCCTCCTGGGACGTGGAAGAGGGCGAGCTAGCCAAGGCGCTGAACCTTCGTGCCACCAACTATGAGCAGATCTGGATGACAGGCTATAACTATCAGCTGACCACCACCGACAAGGGAAAGGAGCTGGTGGAAAAGATCAAGGATGCCGTTGTAACCGGCAACGTGGTCGTCACCGGCGGCTTCTCCACCTATTGGCAGTACGGAACCATCGATGACGACGGCCTGGGCGACCTCGGTAAAAAGGGCGACGCTGCCATCATCTACTCCGCCGAGAGCGGAAAGCCCGGCGGACATCAGGTGTCTATCGTTGGTTATGACGACAATATCTCCTACACCTGTGCAGGCGTGACCATGAAGGGTGCCTTCCAGGTGGCAAACTCCTGGGGCGACTGGAAAAACGACGGTTACGTTTGGCTGATGTATGATGCAGTCAACAAAGTCTCCGAATATCCTGAGCTGCAAACCGATGAGGTCAATTCCTATTACCGTCCTATGAGCTTTATCGGGGATACCGCACAATTTGGTATGCGTCTTTCCCTGAAAGAGTTGAACACCGACATCACCCTTATCAAGCGCGGCACAGCCGAGGTTGAAGGCAAGAGCTACCCCACCTACTACATCAAGGGAGCCACCGGCTATCTGACCTACGGAAGCTCTACCACGTTGAGTGTCAAGCAACGCGTGACCAACGAGGACGGTCTTTGGGCAGTGATCCCCGCTGCTGATATTTCAAAGATGCCCGGCTTCTCGGAAAGCTATCTGAACAACAGCGACCTGAAGGGCGGATACGTTCTATACGCTGTTAACCATACCAAGAGCGATAGGATCATATACTGCGGTGCTGCCCTTACCGGCGGTGTGACCGTTGCCTACCTATCCTCTGTATCCCGCCAGTTCTACACCTACAACAACATCTGTCTGAAGCTCGAGGGCTACGATGCCTCCAAGAACAACCAGACCATCCAGATCTACGGCAATAACGGTATCGGTCAGGAGCTCAAGCGCATTCACAGTATGGACCAGTTCTGCTTCCTGTATTGGGACTGCGATATTGCGGCAAATGATCCCGGCTACACCGTAACCGTTGAAGTGGATGCCAGAAACCGCGAGGGTTTCTACTTTGAGTTGACCCGTAAGGATGCCTCCGGCAAGGTCACCACCCACGTCCCTGCCCTGTTCCAGTACGGTGGCAATTTCTATAACGTTCATCCTGATGGCGAATATTGTGACGACGAGCACTATATGAACTTTAAGGGTGAGGTGGACGGAAACTCCTGCACCGGATACTTTACCCTCAGCTACGCTTCGATGATCGAGCCCGGTGCAGACTACGACAATTACATTTGGGGCATCAACATTTGTGAAGGCTCCACCAATCTGAACGTAAACAAGATCACTCTGAAGGATGCCCAGGGCAACGTGCTGCAGGAAATCATTCCCGAGGCTCCCTACAACGCCTACGGCAAATACGTATTTGATCTGGGAACCGAGCCCGAGGCATACAAAAACACCGGCTCGTACCACCTTAAAAATGCGGCAGGTCAGTATTTGACCTCCACCAACATCGTCCTGCTCGCCCCCGGCAGCAAGGAAAACGCCACTGTGGTCGAGATCACCTACGATGCACTGACCAATGAATATACTCTGATCCTTGGGGATAAGATATATGTTCTGGACATCATGGGTAAAGAAATCAAGACCGGCGTTACAGTCAAATTCAACGCCCCCTCCATTTCCCGTAACACCAAGACCTGGCGTGTTATTCAAAACGACGACGGAACCGTCACCATCCGTTTGGCGGCAGATCCCCGCTATGCGGTGGGCATCAAGGACGGTAACGTTTGCCTTGTGGCAGGCGCAGACATCGCACAATACGGCAAATGGTCTCTTGAAAATGCAGGCAGCGACACCGACGTCTTCTCCGCCGAGCAGAGCGGCAAAACGCTGACCGTAAACTGCAAGAAGCCCGCCGAAGGCTCCACCTTTGCCATTTCCGTGGCAGGTGCCGACGGTAAGGTAGTCAAAACACAGGAGCTTTCCTTTGACGCAACCGGTCTTGCCTCGCTGTCGCTGGACGGTCTGACCCCCGGCGTTTACGTCATTACGATGCACGTCGACGGTAATCCCTCCACCACGCTTGACCGCTTGGTCTATACCGTAAAATAATCCAAAAGAGCTGATCCTCATCGGATCAGCTCTTTTTTTGCCAAAAAGATTTCCCTACAAATGAGAAAAAACTATTGCAAAACCGCAAAGAATTTGATAGAATAAGGTCGTATATAAGTCATCATTATCAGGAGGTATCAACCTATGAAAAAATTACGGATTCTGCTCGTTGTTTGCGCAATGATCTTCGCCATTTTTGGCATATCCGCCTCCTTTGCCGCAATGGACGCATCGGCAACCCTTGCCGGTCCCGAGGCCATTCGCGAAGGAGATACGTCCTTTACCCTGGAATTTAAAGCGAGCGCCGATGAGATCTTCGGTATGACTGCCAAGCTGACCGAAACCGGTCCCATCACCCGTCAAAGCATCAAGGTCGGCTCCGACATGGCAAACTGGACCATTGAGGACGTAAGCGCTGCCGGCATTTTCATGATGTACGGTGAAAGTGCCCTTGCCGACTGCGAAAACAAGGTTCTCTTTACCGTCACTTACACACTGAACGAAACCGCCAAGGTTGGCGATGCTATTTCGGTCACCTTCGGTGACATCGAGCTGACCAGCTCCACCGATGCCACCGATCCTTTCTCCTGCAGCTACAACAAAACGGTTGCCAGAAAGCTCAACACCAATACCAATCTGCTTTCCCTGAAGGTAGACGGCACCGCACTCAGCGGCTTTGATCCCGCCAAGACCGAATACCGTCTGACCCTTCCCTATACCACCGACTCGCTGAACATCACCGCCACCTGCGCCGGTGAAGGCGCCACCTACAAGGTAACCGGCAATACCGGACTGAAGTTTGGTGAAAACAACGTGGTTGTTACCGTTACAGCGGAAAGCGGTGCTACCAAGGCATACACTGTCAAGGTCACAAGACAAGATCCCCCCGATTCCGCTTATCTGATGGATCTGTCCGCAGGCAACAGCTATCCTCTGTCCCCCGAGTTTGATCCTCTGGTGACTGAATACACCGTCAGCGTTCCCTATACCAAGACCTCTATTTCCTTCACCCACTCCACAAACGAGGGCGTGACTGCTACTGTGGAGGGTGGTAGCAAGCTGGCTGTGGGTGAAAATACCGTGACCATCACCGTAACCGACAAATTTGAACACACCCGTACTTATACCGTCACTGTGACTCGCCGTCAGAACAGCAACGCCAATCTGCTGAAGCTGTCTGTGGACGGACATACTCTCAGCCCTGCATTCGTTTACACCACCACAAAATATTCTATGAGCGTGAACAGCTCTGTCGCTTCTCTGACTGTGAAAGCCACCGCCGCAGGCGATGGCGCACAGGTTTCCATTAACGGCTCTGCCCCCACAGCTCTCACCACCAGCAGCATTCTTAAGATGGAAGGCGACAGCATGACCGTTGTTGTCACCGTCACCGCCATGGACGGCACCACCACAAAGGACTACACCATTGAGGTGTCCCGTGAGGGTGGCAATGTCACTCCCCCAGATGATGACGATCCGCCCGTTAAGCCTCCCGTCAATCCCCCCTCCGATAACAGCGCAAAGCTTTCTTCTCTTGTGATCAAGGGATACGATTTGGATCCTGTGTTTGAGGCAGACATCAACCAATACGCACTGACCGTGCCCAACGGCATCACTTCTCTTGAAATCACTGCGCTTGGCGCAAACGGCAGCGAGATCACCGTGACCGGCGATACCAATCTGAAGGTCGGTCAAAACACCGTTACGATCTCCGTAAAGGAAGCGGGCAAGGACGATGCACAGTACGTTATCACCGTTACCCGTGCTGCTGCCCAAACCTCTGCGGACAGCGCAAAGCTGCAGTCTATCGTGCTTTCTAAGGGCGAGCTTTCCCCCATCTTCCACCCCGATACCTTGACCTATGTGGTATATCTGCCTCATGAGACTACCAAGTTGACTGTCAGCGCAGTCGGTGGCGAAAACGCAACCGTTCAGGGCGCAGGAAACTACACACTGGTCTCCGGTGTCAATACCATCACACTGATCAGCAAAACCGTGGACGGAACGGCAACCTATACTCTTTACGTGTACGTCATGCCTGCCTTCAGCGGTACTCTCCCCAACATCGGCTCCGGCAACGACTCTACCAATTCCGCTGAAAAGTCCGCCTTCACCGTCACCGTCGGTACTTCCATCGGTGACAAGCTGACCGCGCAGTATGAGGGCTCCGTCAAGGGCACCAAGTACACCTACGAGCTTTACCACAAGGTCGACGGCGTTCTTTCCACCACTCCCGTTAAGTCCGCTAAGAACGCACAAACATTTGCGTACGTTCTGACCACTGCTGACACAGGAAAGGATCTTGTCATCCGCGTAAAGGATGCAAGCGGTGCGGTTGTGGCTGAAAAGACCGTTTCCGGTCCTCAGAGCACCGCTTCTCTTGGCAACAAGAAAACCGGCTTTGACATCATCGGCATGGTGATCAGCCTCATCGCAGCTCTTGCCACTTTGATCATCGGCTTCATTCTCGGCAAGATGTTCGGCAGAAGACATTAAAACAAACAAAAAAGATCGACTCGACGAGTCGATCTTTTTTTACGTTTCTAGCAACAGGTCGGCATATGATTCGCTATCGCAAGCAGCCAAATATGCCTCCTCGTCGGGGATCCAACGCGTTTCAAATGCCGTCCACTTTTCCTTGCCGCAGCGCCTTATGATCCGTATCCTCTGCTCTTCGGGCGATACCGTCAGAAACAGGCTATGCGTGTAGGCGAAGCGAAATTCGGGCAGCAGCGAATAGGAGCCCTCCAGGATCACGGAGCAGCCGCGCGGCAGCACGATCGGCTCACCGTAGGTTTGGGTAGCACAACAGAATTTGCGATAGCAGATCATTTCCCCTTTGGACAAGGGAAGCAGAACCTCCTTTAGCAAACGATCCTTTTCCAAATTGCCAAAGCCCTCCTTATCCCTGCCCCTTGGCAAGAAGAAGTCATCCAAATGGATCACTGCACAGCCATACTGTGCGGCAAGTTTCCCCGCAAGGGTGGTCTTGCCCGCACCGCATCGTCCGTCAATGGCAAGTCGAAAGGTCAGTCCGTCGCCAAGCAATCGTTTGATCTTTTCATTCATCTCGCATCCACTTTCCCGTTCTGAGCGCCAAAACCAGTGTCGGAACCAACAGGAGCTGCAGCACAACCCCGGGAATGGTGGTCACAAAGGTCAGCTTGGCAGCAGAGGTCAATGAAAACTGCGTTTTTCCCATTTCGTACATGGCATACTTAACAAGTAGAGAAACAATGCGCCCAGCAGTCAAGGACAGGACTAGATTGGGATAAAGCCACACCGTCTTTTTGGGAAGCAGACGGCAAAGTACGCCTGTCATCAGTCCGTAGACCGCCAACTCGGCTGCCATGGGTAGCGCCACCGTCGGAAAGGGCGGCATGGAAAAGAGCGCACTACGCATCAGCGGTGCCACCGCACCCACCGCCATGCCGTACTGCCATCCACACAGAATACCGACAAGTAAAACCGGTATATGCATCAGACAGAGAACATTGCCAAGCTCCCTGCTGTTGCCCGTCAAAAAGGGCAATAGTAGGCAAAGTGCCAAACACATTCCCGAAAACGCCAGCTTCAATAGGGAGGTCCTACCGGCATTTCTCATTTGGTATCCTCAGTTTCCTTCTTGGGAGGCTCAATGCGGAAGTACTTGTACAGCTTTTCCATCATGTCCTCGGGCATTTCGCGCTTATAGGGGATCTCACTATCTTCACAGTTTACGGTCACCTCGGCAAGGCACTTGGCAAACTTTACACAGCGAGAAAGCGGCTCTGCCGCCAGCGGTGCGGGCACGTCGTAGCGGGAATGTCCGCCCGCCTGACCGTCTCTTGCCACGCCCACCGTAGGCACACCGCGCAGAGCAAAGGGTGCCGAGTCGCTGGAATGCACGTTGCGGCTGTACTTGGAGGTATAACCAATGCCCAGCGAAAGCTCCTTGACCTTGTTCTGCAGCTCTTCGGTACCGGTGATCATGGTCAGATTGCTGCCATAGGCGGTACCCGTCATGTCAAAATTGATACAGAAGACCGCGTTCTTCACGTCTTCCTCGTGGGTATTGGCATGGTGCTTGGAGCCAAGCAGTCCCTGCTCTTCGGCACCGCACCAAATGAAGCGCACGGTACGCAAAGGAGGACTACACAGAAAATGCTCGTACATTGCCAGCAGATTGGCAGAGCCCGACGCATTGTCCCATGCGCCAAGACCATACCAAGTGCTGTCATAATGGGCAGTCATGAACACGATCTGCTCGGGGTATTTGCTGCCCTTGATCTCGGCGACCACGTTACGAGAGGTGTTCTCGCCCATAGTCGCTTCCAATTCCACCTTTACCTTGGTCGCTCCCGACTGCACAAGCTTGATGGCGTCGTGGGAATGCATACAAAGTCCGGGCAGATGACCCACGTCCTTCGTGAAATTCTCGCGCAGGAATTTGCGCTCGATATCGGTGCGGGCGGAATCCTCATCGTAGCGTCCCGAATGGCAAAGGAATGCCACCGCACCCGATTCCACCAAATTCTTATAGGTCTCCTGACGAAGATTGTCCACCAGCACCACCTTGCCTTTGGCATCGGTCAGGTCTTCCTTGGTGCCCGATTCGCCAAGATACAGCTCTGCCTCTACGCCGCCCTCGGGCAGCGCTCCCGAGCGCACCACGCCCATAACGGGAATAGTGTACTCTTCGGGCTCAGTCACGGTCAGCGTTGCCTTTGTCACCTCTCCTGCCAGGATCGGGAACTCCTCAAGGGTAGCACTGCCGCCCCTTGCCTCAATCTCGGAAAGGATGAGCTTTGCCGCACGCAGCTCGTTTTCGGTACCGCCAAAGCGGTTAAAGGAAAGTCGATATATAAAATCCAGTTGTTCTCTTCCGTTCATAGTCTCATTACTCCTTTACCAGCCACATTAAAATCGCTTCATATTCTTCTCCGCTTGCCGTGAAACGAAGTCCGTTTTTCAGTTCTTCGCCGCTGTATACCTTATCGGAAAGCAAATCACGGTAGGTGGCATTTTTGTCGGCAAGGGAGATCTTCATGGGAGCGGTCACAAAGCCCGCCTTGGCGCTGCGCTTGAAGGAGAGCCCAAAGAGGAACTGACTGTGCTCCTCGTTTGCGTAATAGTGGCACTCGTAGCACGTTTCAAAGGGGCAAGCAAGGCTGTAGTACTCGCCCGTGCGAATGAGCGATTCGTATCTGTGATATTCCTTCGTCTGACGGGACATGATCGCCTTGATGGGCTCGGTCATGCGCAGAATGTTCAGCTCATAGCCAAGCATACCGCCCACCGCCACCTTGTAGCGGAAGTCCAGACTCTTTTCATTTTCACCGGGATTGGACACGTGGCAGCTCATGGTTGCGGCGGGATAACCCATCAGTGCGGATCTCTGCATCCAGATGCGGTCGTAGGGATGGGTATTGTCGCTTGCCCAGATCTGCCAACCGTAGCACATCATACCCAGATCGTAGCGTCCTCCGCCGCCCGAGCAGGTTTCGATCATGGCATCGGGGAAGGTTTCGTTGAACCACTGCAGCAGCTCGTATACGCCCTTCTGATAGCGATAGAACACCTCACATTGCTGTTCGGGAGGAAGCGCGGCAGAGCCGACCTCGGACAGATGGCGGTTCATATCCCACTTAAAATAGTCGATGGCAACACCGTCGAAGGTCTTTGCAAAAATGCCCTTCAAATAGGCGATCACCGACGGATTGGACATATCCAGCACCAGCTGATCACGGGAAAGAGAGGTGGGGCGTCCCGGCACCCGCAGACACCAGTCGGGATGTGCGCGGTACAATTCGGAATCGGGATTGATCATTTCGGGCTCGATCCAGATACCGAAGGAAATGCCCTTGGCCTTCACGCGGTCCACAAAGGACTTGAGGCCGTTCTTGAATTTTTCGGGGTTGGGCGTCCAGTCGCCAAGTCCCGCATGGTCGTGATTACGTGCGCCAAACCAGCCGTCGTCCATAACCAGCATATCAAAGCCGCACTTTGCAGACTCTTCTGCAAAAGCGACCAATTTTTCTTCATCAATGTTAAAGTAGCAGGCCTCCCAGGTATTCAGCACCACGGGATGGGGATTCTTCACTGCCTTTTCGGGCAGAATGTGACCCAAAACAAACTTGTGGAAATTACGGCTCATCTCACCAAAGCCCTTGGCGGAATAGGTCATGACTGCCTCGGGAGAAACGAATCTCTCGCCACCCTTTAAGGTATAGCGGAAGCACTCGCTGCCAAGACCGGTCTGCACACGGGTGTGACCCATTTGGTCCACCTCCACCTCGGCAAGGAAGCTGCCCGAGTAAACCAGATTAAAGCCGTATACGTCTCCCTTATTCTCGGTGGCCTTATGGTCACACAGCGCAAAAAAGGGATTGAACTGAGGGCTGGAGGCACCGCGGCGGGAGAAAATGCTCTGATTGCCGTGAGCGATGGGATTTCGGGACAGATTGCGTTCGTCATAGTGTCCGCCGTACAAGGTGATCATATCGTATTCGTCGTTTGGCAGATCCAGCGTCATGGACATACACTTTTCAATGACCACGTCGTCCTTCTTCTTGTTGATCAGCTCCATGTGACGGGTGATCACGTCGCACTCGTAGAACACGGTGTAGTACAAATTCAGAAGACAGCCGGTCACCTTGTCTTCCATGGTGATGCAAAGCGTTTTGACGTCCTCGCCGCCCCTTGCCTGAGGAAGGCCGGGGATGTCGGCGGTGCCGTCGATATAGTGATAGGACTTATAATCAAAGGAGGTTACGCTGTTGCCGTCCTTACCTGCCAGGCGAAGGGCAGAGGTGCGGAAATCCCCCGCACCGAAGAAGGAGATCTCCTGCGGGAAGATATCGGGAGACCAGGTGTTGCCAAACTCGGCAAGATAGGGAGAAAATGATACTACGTAAGGATCCCACGGTTTGATCTCTCCACTCTTTTTACCGTAGTACAGATGCACGGGATACTTTCCCTTTGCGATCTGAAACGCATAGGCAGTACGCTTGGTCGTCAAGGTGAAAATACATTCATTTCTCGAAAATTTAATTGCCATAATCGATCCTCCCGATACGGGTATGTTATATTGCGCGGCGCGATCGCTCACACCGCATAAATTATAGCATATTGTGACATTTTTTACAATAGCCATTACACTTTTTGCCGCGTTATTTTTCGGTTTTGGGGTTGCTTTTTTCGGCCTCGAATACTATAATAAAAGTGGTACAAGGCAGGTGAACAAAATGAAAAAAAGAACAAAGCTGAGTGACCGTCAGCTTCCCGATTACACAAGGGGTGAGGAGCTTGTCAATACGATCACCCACGTGATCGGCGGCGGACTCGGGGTTGCGGCACTGACGCTTTGCGTCATTTGGGCAGCCATCCGCGGCGACGCATGGGCAGTGGTCAGCTCTGCCGTCTACGGCGCATCGCTGGTCATTCTGTATGCCATGTCCAGCATCTATCACGGCCTGAAGGCCCCCCTTGCCAAAAAGGTCTTCCAAGTGCTGGATCACTGCGCCATTTACTTTCTCATTGCGGGAACCTACACGCCCGTGCTTCTCTGCTCGGTGCGACGCATTTCTCCCGGGTGGGCGTGGGCCATGTTCGGCGTGGTCTGGGGACTTGCCGCCCTTGCCACCACCCTCAACGCCATCGATCTTGACAAATACGAAAAATTTTCCATGGCTTGTTACATCGGTATGGGCTGGTGTATTGTCATTGCCGCCAAGGTGACCATCGCCGCCGTTCCCTTCATGGGACTTTTGTATATCCTCATCGGCGGTGTTGCCTACACCGTGGGGGCTGTGCTGTTCGTTCTTGGCGAAAAGATCCGCTATATGCACTCCATGTTCCACCTGTTCGTGGTGGCGGGCAGTGTTCTGCACTTTTTAGGGATCTTCTTCTATATCATCTGAAAGAAAGCGCCCTTCCTGTCAAAAGGTTTCTCTTGACAAGAAGGGCAAAATCATGTATACTATACCCACTGCCAATGGGTCCGTAAAGGTTTCGACGGGGATTTTGCGGCAGGATAAGCGTGGCGGGCCGGACAATCCCGTAAAAGGTCCAACTTAAAATTAAACGCTAACAATAAAACTGTAGCTCTGGCTGCCTAACTTGGCAGTGCCGCGGCCAAAAGTGCCGCCCGTTTGTCGGTTGAGTATCGCGGCTTCCGGCAGGCGTCAAATCAGCGGTGAACGTGCATCGGGCTTTCGTCCTTGAACCGATCATGCATCAAAGGGCTGCTCCTTCTGTGAGCCTGTTTGTCGGCGCACAGTGGGAGGAGATCTAAAAGATAAACTGCCCACGGAGAAGGTCCTGTCAAGAGGTTTTCGGACAGGGGTTCGATTCCCCTCGGATCCACCATAAAAAAGAGTAGGAGTGCAAAGCACTCCTACTCTTTTTTATCTTGAAGCTGTATGAATTGAGCCCCGAGAAATTTTGCGCTAGCAAAATTTACTCATGGCAGTTCGCCCATAAAAAACACTGTCTGCCAATAAGCTTTTGCGAACTGCGGGTTCAGATTCCCCTCGGATCCATCCAACTAATCCCTTTCTTCTATTTGGAGATAACGCAGGGAATCGAACGGGTCGGGAGTGAATGACTGCCGGTGGCTCCACTTCCGACCGCGACGTTTGATTTGAGCGGGCAAAAATCAAACTCGGCGGAGTTGATGCGAGCATCAACTCCAAAGGACATGAGCCCGCAGGCGAGACGATTCCCCTCGGATCCACCATAAAGTAGGAGTGCTTTGCACTCCTACTCTTTTTTATCTTGAAATCTGCACGCATTGAGCCCGAGTTCGTCCGTAAAAAAGCACACAGTTCTTATATCTCCGGTACAATATATCCGCGCTCGGCAAGTGCTTTTTCGATTTTATCCAAAACCGCTTCCGATTCTGCTCGAACGGTATGGTAATGATATCCGCCGGTGATGTTCATCAGCTCTGTGGACTTACCGGTTCGCACTCCCTCAATAAACTGTTTTACATGAAGACGGGAGAAAATATTCAAATTCGCCATGACTCTTCCGTATACCTTGTGCCATACGAAAATATTGACCACCGTACCGCCCAGATCCACGATCAGATTCAGCTCATCCTCGGTCTGCAATGTGGTGTGGTATACCTTAAACACCCGTTCCTTTAGGGGCGAATCCTGCATCACGTAACCGCTGTGGGTGGAAAGGATATCGTAACCTGCGCTTCGTAACACCGTGATATCCTGAACAATGATCTGTCTGGACACACCAAACACCTCGGACAGTTCCCCGCCCGACACGGCTCTGTTCTCTGACAACAGCAAATTGGCAATGGCAGTTCTTCTTTCTTGTGCCTTCATGTACCCACCTCAAAACTTAAATTGCGTGTAAATTCTTGAGCGAAAGATCCAAAATCGGAGAAGAATGGGTCAGCGCGCCGCTGGAAATATAGTCCACACCGATGTCCACCAGTCTTGCCACATTCTCCTTGGTCACGTTCCCGCTGCACTCGGTCTCAGCTCTGCCTTCGGTCAGTCTGACCGCTTCCTTCATATCCTCAACGCTCATGTTGTCAAGCATAATAATATCCGCGCCTGCTTCCAATGCCTCTTTGAGCATCTCCAGGTTTTCAACCTCAACCTCGATCTTGCGAACGAACGGTGCGTACTCTTTTGCCATCAGTATTGCTTCCTTGACGCCACCTGCGGCGCCGATGTGGTTATCCTTCAAGAGAATACCGTCGCTTAAATTGTAGCGGTGGTTATAGCCGCCGCCCACCTTCACGGCATACTTTTCAAAGATTCTCATGCCGGGCGTGGTCTTACGGGTATCAAGAAGCTTGGTCTTGCTACCCTTGAGCAGATCGGCGATCTTGCGGGTATAGGTTGCGATACCGCTCATGCGCTGCAGATAGTTTAGAGCCGTTCTCTCGCCCGAAAGAAGAACGCGGATGTCACCGCGAACAACTCCCAGCTTCTGCCCCTTTTTCACCTCATCACCGTCGACGCAGGTAAAGGTAGCTTCGGTTTTTTCATCCAGAAGCTCAAATACTCTTTTAAAAACGTCAAGACCGGCAATCACGCCGTCTTCCTTGCAAATCAGTTCCACCTCGCCGAGCTTGTATTCTCTCATCACGGAGTTTGTGGTAATGTCCTCGCTTGTGATATCCTCCTGCAAAGCCAGCAGGATCAAATTGTCTGCGTTGAGTTTCATCGAAATATTATTCATGACTGTGTCTCTCCTTTTCTATGGCTTCCAAGACCATCTTCTTATATTTTTCAGCGTAGCCCTCATACTGTAAAGCATCAACGGCCACTTCCTCGGTTTGCTCCGATGCGGAATAATTGTTTATGATATGCACTGCCGCTCTCTTGGCAAACACAAGGCTCTCCAGTAGTGAGTTGCTTGCCAGTCGGTTGCGCCCGTGCACGCCGTTGCACGCCGTCTCTCCCACCGCATACAAACGGTCCATCGAGGTCTTGCTGTAACGGTCAACGTCAATGCCACCCATAAAATAGTGCTGAGACGGCACAACGGGGATCGGCTCCCTTGTCACATCATACCCTTCCTCAAGGCAGTGCTCGTAAATGTTCGGGAAGTGTGTTTTGATTTCATCCTCGGGAATGGGTGCCATGGATAACCAAACGTGCTCACTGCCTTCCTTTTTCATTTCGTCGAAGATAGCGTTTGCCACCACGTCGCGGGGGAGTAGCTCGTTGACAAATCTCTCCCCCTTGGAGTTGAGCAGAATGGCTCCCTCGCCGCGTACCGATTCGGAGATCAAAAATTCCCGTCCGCTCTTTTTCGTATACAGCGTTGTGGGATGGATCTGTATATAATCGATATGCTGCAGCTTGATATTATATTTGAGGGCAAGCGCCAACGCATCGCCCGTCAAATGCCTGTAGTTGGTGGAATGCTTGAACAGTCCCCCGATGCCGCCTGTGGCAAGCACGGTATAATCTGCACTGATGCTAATATATTTTCCGTCTGCGTCATGTCCGACAATTCCCTTACAGATATTATCGTGACAAATCAGATCCACCATTGTAAAGTTCTCAATGAGCGTGATATTCTTTCTGTTCCTTGCACTTTCAAGCAGGTGTGAGGTGATCTCTTTTCCCGTTTCATCCTCGTGAAACAGAATTCTCGGTTTGGAATGAGCGCCCTCGCGGGTGTACTGAAAGCTCTCTCCGTTTTTTTCAAATCTTACCCCAAAGGAAACAAGATCGGAGATCACTTCTTTGGAGCAGTGGATCATAATATGTACCGAATCGGGATTGTTTTCGTAGTGACCTGCCTTCATCGTGTCCTCATAAAAGGCATCGTAATCGGTTTCGTCACGCAGTACGCAGATACCACCCTGGGCAAGAAACGAATCGCTTTTCGGGGCTTCATTTTTGGTGACAACTGTCACCTTCTTATCTTCCGGCAGGTTCAGAGCGCAGTAAAGCCCTGCTGCGCCGCACCCCACGATCATTATATCAGTTTTCATATTATTTTGCAAGCCCCAACATTCTTTCAAGAGGCAGAAGCGCCAAACGGCGCACCTCTTCATCTACGATTATCTCTTGATCTTCCTTTTGAAGAACCGCCAAAACGCTTTCTACGGTATTGTATTTCATATCCGCACAGCAAGGATGCGGATGCGGAAAATAGAAATGCTTGTCCGGATTATCGGTCATTAGCCTATAATCTACACCCTCTTCGGTGCAGATGATAAATTCCTTTGCCATACTTTGTTTGGCATAGTCAATGATCTCCGCCGTGCTTCCCACGTAATCGGAAAGCGCGACCACTGCTGCATCACACTCGGGATGGGTCAGGATCCTTGCATCGGGATACTTCTCTCTCTCGGCGCAAACCTGCTCCTTTGTGATCCTTGCGTGGATCGGACAAGAGCCATCATTTAAAATGATATTCTTTTCGGGCACCTGCTTTGCCACAAAGCTGCCGAGATTCTTATCCGGAATAAAGAAAATGTTTTTATTCGGCAGTGCCTTTACGATCTTCACCGCATTGGAGGAAGTGACGCATACGTCACTCTTGCACTTCAGTTCCGCTGTGGAATTAATGTAACACACAACCGCAAGATCGTCGTATCGCTTACGCATTCCCTCAATGACGCCGTCCGCAACCATATGAGCCATCGGGCAATCTGCGCTTGGATCCGGCATGAGAACCTTTTTATCGGGATTCAGGATCTTGGCACTTTCACCCATAAACCGTACCCCGCAAAACACGATGATATCGGCATCGCTTTGCTTGGCTACCTTGGCAAGATAAAACGAATCTCCCACATAGTCGGCAATTTCCTGCACCTTCGCAGGGGCATAATAATGCGCAAGGATCACTGCGTTTTTCACTCGCTTCAGGTGTTCAATCTGTTTTTTCATATACTTCCCTATTACACCTACGTTTCTGAATTTGACGCCCATTATAGCACTTAGCTTTACATCTGTCAACTTATCTGTAAACCTTTTGGTGTAGAATATTCACAAAAATCGCATTTTTCTTTTGTTCACAATGCACTAAAACATATTGGGGACTCTGTAAAAATAACAGGAGTGCAAAAGCACTCCTGTTATTTTTATCTTGAAATCTGTATATACTGTGCCCCAATACAAACAGCCGCCCGTGGGCGGCTGTTTTACGGTATTTCGTTTGCAATTACTTGGCAGCCTTTGCGCGACGCATGGCAATGATACGGTTCATTTCGTTGTACACGATCATGAAGCCTTCGTCCACGCCCATACCGGGCTTTGCCAAAATCTGTGCGGGCTGGGTAGCCATAGCGCAGTGTACGCAAACCTGTGCGGAGCGGTCGGTCTCGTTACAGGTACCGCCCTGATATGCGCCAATGCCCTTTTCCTTGCAGTACAGAACTGCTTCGATGGTGTTGTTGATACCGCCAAGGTCGGGGGTCTTGATCTGAACCATATGACCTGCCTTGTGGTCTGCAAACAGCTTGATATCCTCAAGGGTGTTACACCATTCGTCAGCTACCAGTTCAACGTCACATCCGCGTTTGTCAAGCTCTGCTGTGAGGCCTGCCAGTGCTTCCAGCTGTGTTTCTCTGTCGCAGTCGCAGTCCATGGGACCTTCGATGCGCAGCTTGAAGGGCTTTGCGATCTCGCCGAGCTTCTGGATATAATCAGCCATTGCTGTATAGTTGTTGTTACCAAACACGGCACCGATGGTGCCGTATACGTCCATGTGCATAACAGGAGCGTAGCTTTCATCGGTACGGTATGCAAGGATACGGTCACGCAGCCAAGCAACATAGTCAGCCAGCTTCTGACCGTCGGTGCCGAGCTTGGTTTCTACGTTGTTGATCAGTGCGTGGGGAAGCACTTGTGCGCCCTTGATGATCATTTTGTCGGCGTTATCATAGCGATCGTCGCCGGACTGGGTGAAGATCGGAACAGGAGTTTCCGAAACGTTGCAGCCGTATTCGTCTGCAACGACCTCGCACATCATTCTGCCGGTTGCCTTCGCAACAGCATCCAGGATCGCCTGCGATACACCGTAACGGATGGCGGTGTGCAGGCGCTTGCCGTCAACTTCAATGGCTTCCATCATCTTGCAAAGACCGCGGAAGTCATCTGATTCTTTGCCCACCAGCTCGGGCTTTATGTATTTTTCAATTACGGGAATAAAGTCTTCGGCAAGGAAGAGGGGATCGCGTCCGCCCGCGCCGGAATACTGAACGGCGGCACAGTCACCGTAAGCAACCTGAC
>SVRH01000020.1 GCA_015064925.1 Oscillospiraceae bacterium
ACCACATCAAGCCATCACTTGGAAAAAGCAGAGTGATCCGCCAAAAAAGAGAACAGGACACCGTCTTTTACCGCAGTCTTGACCGATACCTGCAGGCTGAAGAATTTGGAATGTATCTTTCGCAGATCAACCTCCCCGATAAGGTCGGTGCAGGAAAGCGACACACCTGCCACTTTCTTTTGGGAGTTTTGAATTATCGGAACGATCGCTCCTACTACGCAGCAAGAGAGGCCCTTTCCACCCCAAAGCGAGTGGAGGAAGCCTTTGCGCGCTACGGCGAACACTATCGCAAGCCCCTTTCCAAAATCGAGCTTCACTCTTCCTCAGCCGCCCTTGACGTGATGTTCAACGGATATATCCCCTATCAGGTGCTGACCGGACGTATCCTTGCCCGCACCGGCTTTTACCAGTGCGCAGGTGCCTACGGCTTTCGTGACCAACTGCAGGACTGCATCAACATGATCCCGTTGTGCGAGGATCTTGTCCGCCTGCAGATCATCCGCTGCGCTGCCAGACAGTATCTCGAGGGGGACGTTCAGCACTGGTGGCATGACAGTCCGGAGGGACCTCACGGTATGCGTACCCGTTGCTCAGACGATCTTCTGTGGCTTCCCTTTGCTTTATCGCAGTACGTGCGTCAAACGGGAAAAACAGAACTTTTAGATCTGAGGATCCCGTATCTTTCCTCTGCTGCGCTTAACGAAAACGAAAGCGAGCGCTATGAGCGTCCACAAAAAACCGCCCACCGCGAAAGCATTCGAATGCACTGTATGCGTGCCATCGATCTGTCGCTTAGTCGCATGGGCGAGCACAGCCTTCCCCTCATTGGTAACGGCGATTGGAACGACGGCATGAACAAAGTGGGAAAGGACGGAAAGGGAGAAAGCGTATGGCTTGCCATGTTTTTGGTCATGGTGCTGGAGAGCTTTTCAAAGCACTGCCTTTCGATGGGTGAGGATCGGGAGCGCTATCTTTCCGCTGCCGCAAAGCTGCGAAAAACACTGCTTTCGACCTGCTTTGAAAGGGACCGCTTTCTGCGCGGTTACTTCCACGACGGATCCCCTCTTGGCAGCGCAGCCAATGAAGAATGTCGTATTGATCTTCTGCCGCAGGCATTCTCCGCTTTTTTGTTTCCCGATGATCCCAAAAGTAAGCTTGCCATGGAAAGCGCTTACCGTTTGCTGTTTGATGAAAACGCACGCATTTTGAAGCTCTTTACCCCTCCCTTTGATCGCTCCCTTCCCGACCCCGGGTATATCCGAGGCTATCTGCCGGGCATTCGCGAAAACGGTGGACAGTACACCCATGCTGCCATGTGGGGGTCTCTTGCCTTTTTTGCGCTTGGTATGTATGACAAGGGATATGACGTGCTATGCGGCAGCAATCCCGCCGCACGCTCTCTCATTCCTTCACTTGCGGGGCAATACCGTCTGGAGCCCTATCTGCTGGCAGGCGACATCTACGCCGGTGAACACAGCGGACGGGGCGGATGGAGCCTTTACACCGGTTCTGCGGGCTGGTTTTACACCGCCGTGCTGGAGGGCATGCTTGGCTACCGAGCCGATCGCGGCAAGATCAGTTTTTGCCCCCATCTGCCGACAGCCCTTGACTGCGTAAGCATCAAATACGAAACGGACGGGGCGGTACAAAGCCGTACGCTTTTGCGAAGCGACAACGACAAAGCCGTCATTTCTTTGAATTGACAGGGAGGATACGCATATGCGTATCCTCCTCTTTTCCATATTTATGATGAAATTTTCAAAAACCGTTGCAAAAGACATCAAAATGGTGTAAAATAATGATAATTATACATGGCAAAGGAGATATGCCTTGCATCCCATCCGACAAGAACTGTATCCGGGGATCACACTGAACGTGCTGGACGATTCCCGATTTAAGACAAACTATATATCCCTGTCCTTCCTATGTGATATGACGAAGGAGAATGCTGCCGTAAGCCACCTGCTCCCCATGGTGCTCGGCAGAGGCAGCGAGCGTTATCCCAATCTCGGCGCCATCAACCGCGCCCTTGAAATGATTTGGGACGGCACACTTGACAGCGGCACGGGAAGAATGGGCGAGACACGCGTCATCGGCTTTTCGGCATGCTATCCCGACGACCGATTCATACCGGGAAGTGAAAGCATTGAGGACAAAACCCTTGATATATTCTTCGACATTCTTTTCTTCCCCAAATCCGAGCGCGGAGTGTTCCTTACAGAATACACCGAAAGCGAAAAAGAAAAGCTGATCCAGCGCATCGCCACCCAAACCAATGCCAAGGGCAAGTATGCAGACACAAGACTACGAGAAACACTCTGCCAAAACGAGCCCTATGGGCTTCCCTCCGCGGGCTCCATCGAGCAGGTGCAAAGCGTGACCCCAGAGGAGCTGTATGATTTTTACCGTCAGATGCTGCGATCCTTCCCCTTGGAAATTATCTATATCGGAAGAACGCCCTTTGAGGTCATCTCCCAAAAGCTGAAGGCTCGCCTTGCTCTGCTTGATCATCCGAAAATGCCTCTGAGCGGCACCACGGTGATCCGAAGCGCGGCAGAGATTCGACGCGTGGAAGAAGCGCTTCCCGGCAAGCAGGGACATCTGCGCCTGGGCTTCCGCACCGACTGTACCCTTCAAGAGGAGCATTTTGCTGCCTTTGCCATGATGAACGAGATCCTCGGCGGTTGCCCTGTTTCCCTACTGTTTACAAACGTCAGAGAAAAGCAAAGCCTTTGCTACTATTGCCACAGCGCTCCCAATTCTTTAAAGGGGCTGCTGACCATCGGCGCAGGCATTCGCGATGAAAACCGCGATACAGCCGAAGAGGCGATCCTTGCGCAGGTGGCTGCCATGCAAGCCGGTAATTTTGATCAAGCGCAGATTGACGCTGCCCTTTACAGCATCGAAAGTGCACTGCGCGGCATCACCGACAGTCGCGGCACTGTGGAGAGCTTTTTGCTCAGACGCTTGCTGGCAGGCGCTGACATCAGTATTGAGCACTACCTTGCCGCCCTGCAAAAGGTCACCAAGGAGGACATCGTTGCTGCGGCTCGTCGCCTGACACTTGACACGGTATACTATTTGAAGCCGGATATCGGCGCATCCGATGACGTAGGAGGTGACGAGGATGTACTTTGAACACACCCACCCCCTGCTTGGAGAAACGTGCATCTCCTTCCGACACAGCTCGGGTCTTACGGTCCACTTGATCCCAAAGGACTTTACCCTGTCCTATGCCCTGCTCGGCGTGCGCTACGGCTCGCTTGACAACCGCTTTACCCTTCACGGCAACGAATACCGTCTTCCCAAGGGGATCGCGCATTTTTTGGAGCACAAGATGTTTGAAAACCCCGACGGCGAGGACACCTTTCTTAAATTCTCCCGTACGGGCGCGGACGCCAATGCGTACACCACCTTCTGCCGTACCGCCTACCTCTTCTCCTGCACCGATCAATTTGAAAAGTCACTGGAAATATTGCTGGAAAGCTGCTTTACTCCCCACTTTACCGCAGGAAACGTGGAAAAAGAGCAAGGCATCATCGCGGAGGAGATCTCCATGTACGAGGACGATCCCTACGACACACTGTACTTTTCCCTGATGAGAACCATGTATGAAAACACGGATCTCGGCACCTCCATCTGCGGCACTGAGGAAAGCATCCGACAGATCACCCCCGAGCTGCTCTACGCCTGCCACAAGGGCTTTTACCGTCCCGACAATATGGCGCTTTGCCTATGCGGAAATATCGACGTGGATCGGATCGTTCCGATACTCGACAAGGTGCTCGGCAGCGACGAAGCCCTCTGCGAAACGCCCACGCTGTCGGTCGAGCCCGAGTCTGAGAACGTGCAGCAAACCGAGCTGACGCTGCATGGCGACGTGCCGATCCCACTGTTTTCGGTGGGCTTCAAGGACACCGACATTTCTCCCAATCCCGAAGTGCGGTTTAAGAAATACGCCACCATGGCGATCCTCTTTGAGGCACTGTTCGGAGGTAGCTCGGATTTTTCCTACAAGCTCTACAAGGACGGTGTCATCACCTGTGCGCTGGATTACGAATTTGAGCACAAGCTGCAATATTCCTATATGATGCTGCACGGTGAGAGTCCCGATCCGCCGGAGGTCAAGCGGCGACTGAATGCCTATCTAAGCTCGCTTTCGCAAAGCGGCATCGATCCCGAACGACTGGAGGGCGCACGACGCATCGTTTATTCCCAATTTTTGTCGGTGTTTGATCGTACCGAGTCCATCGCCAACGAAATTTTGGCGTACGTATTTGAAGATCAGGATATGCTTCGCTACGGCGATCTTGTCCTTTCAGTAACAAACGATGATTGCAAAGCATTGTTTGACCGTTTCTTCCTTCCCAATCACATGACCTTCGCATCCCTATATCCCTACCATGAAAGTGAGGAATCCAAATGACCTACACACCCGACGGCACGACCAACTTCGTCTCCTTTCCGGGGCTTGGCATCGATGAATTTGCAGTCGATCCCGTTGCCTTTACCGTATTCGGAAGAGAGGTTCGTTGGTACGGCATCATCATTACCTTCGGCATTTTGGCCGCATTCATGTACGTTTGGTACCGTACTGCCCACAAAAAGAAGATGATCACCGACGATCTTTTGGACTGTGCACTGGTGATCGTGCCCTTTGCCATTATTTGTGCAAGACTGTACTACGTGATCTTTGACCCACACGGCACCTACAACGATTTTATTGACGTGATCGCCATATGGGACGGCGGACTTGCCATCTACGGCGCCATCATCGGCGGTGCCGTTGCCAGCTTTGTCATGTTCCGCATCAAAAAAATCCGCGTTCTCAAGCTGTGTGACGTGGTCGGTCCTGCGGTGATGCTGGGTCAGCTCATCGGCAGATGGGGCAATTTTACAAACGGTGAAGCCTTTGGTGCGGAAACGTCATCTGCCTTCCGCATGGGTCTTTCCCACGTATCGGGGCAGGTGCAGACCTTTGTACATCCCACCTTCCTTTACGAATCGCTGTGGAATCTGCTGGGATTCATTCTCATCAATATCTTTTGGAAGAAAAAGCGCTTTGACGGTCAGTGGGTACTGACCTACATCGCGTGGTACGGTCTTGGCAGAGCCTTCATTGAGACCCTGCGTCAGGATTCGCTGTACGTCGGAAGCACCGACATCCGCGTTTCCTCCCTACTGGGCTTCATCCTCTTCCTTGCCGCCACCGCACTGATCGTATTCTTCCTCTTCAAGCCGCACATTCCCGGCAAGCACGAGGACTTTTACTACCCCAATGCCAAAAGCTATGCCAAGGTAGCGGCAGCCCCCATCGAAAGCGTTGAAGCCACCGTATCCGAAGAAATGGAGAATCAAACCAAAGAAAATACTGAACCCGAGGAATCGAAAGGAGAATAACTATGGCAATCATCATCAGCGGAAAAGACACCTCCGCCGCCATCCGCGCGGAGCTGAAAAATGAAGTGGAAGCGCTGAAAGCACAAACGGGTGTCACCCCCGGTCTGGCAGTGGTCATCGTGGGACAGGATCCCGCCTCCAAGATCTACGTGCGCAACAAGCACCGTGCCTGCGAAGAGGTGGGAATGCTCTCCGAGGTTTACGAAATGCCCGAGGAAACCACCGAAGAGCAGCTGCTCGCCCTCATTGACAAGCTGAACGCAAACGATACCATCCACGGTATTCTGGTACAGCTTCCCCTGCCCAAGCATCTGGATGAAAAGAAGGTCATCTACCGCATCGATCCCAAAAAGGACGTGGACGTGTTCCATCCCTACAACGTGGGACTTCTTTCCATCGGAAACTACACCCTCTCCCCATGCACCCCCGCGGGCTGCATGGAGCTGTTAAAGCGCTACAACATCGAGGTATCCGGTAAGGAATGCGTAGTGCTGGGCAGAAGCAACATCGTGGGCAAGCCCATTTCCATGCTGCTGCTGCAGGCAAACGGCACCGTTACCACCTGCCACTCCTGCACCAAGGATCTGAAAGATGTTTGCCGCAGAGCCGATATTCTGGTGGCTGCCATCGGCAAGCCAAAATTTGTGGGTGCCGATATGGTCAAGGAGGGCGCGTGCGTCATCGACGTGGGCATCAACCGTCTGCCCGACGGAAAGATCTGTGGAGACGTAGATTATGACGCCGTTATTGAAAAGGTGGGAGCCATCACTCCCGTACCGGGAGGCGTAGGTCCTATGACCATCACCATGCTGCTGAAAAACACCTTGCTGGCAGCCAAAGCGGAAGTCTGAGATAAAAATATTTCCGATATTTTCAAAAAAACACTTGACAAACACATAACCATTTGCTATAATAATATGCCGCATAATGGTAGGTTGAAAAAGAATGCGTATTTCGGTGCGCATCGCCTGCCTTAGCGAGTCTGAAACCAAAGGTTTCTATCAGAAAGAGAGGTGCTTTTCGTGTACGCAATCATCGTTACAGGCGGAAAGCAGTACAAAGTAAGCGAAGGCGATATCATTTTCATTGAGAAGCTGAACGCTGAAGAAGGAACTACCGTTACCTTCGATCAGGTTATTGCTGTTTCCGGCAATGAGGGCCTGAAAGTTGGCGCTCCCACCGTTGCAGGTGCCACCGTTACTGCCAATGTCGTAAAGAACGGCAAGGGTAAGAAGATCTACGTTCTCAAGTACAAGGCTAAGAAGAACGAGAAGAAGAAGATCGGTCACCGTCAGCCTTACACTAAGGTTCAGATCCAGTCTATTCAGGGCTAAGATCCATGACCAAGGTCACATTCTTCAAGCGGAACGGAGTCTACTACGGCTTTCGTGAGACAGGTCACACCGGATACGGTGAATCTGGCGACGATATCCTTTGTTCCGCCCTGTCAGCAATGACAATGCTCATCATCAACACCATCGAAATCTCCTATGCTTCTGACGTGGAATATACCATCGACGAGGAAACGACCGATATCACGGTCAAGTGTATGGCTGCCCTTCCCGAGTATTCGGAGGACGAAAAAAAGCAGTTCGCCATCAGCGGACTCTTTGCCGCCTACTTCTTCCAACTCAATGATCTGACTGAAGAGTATTACGATTTCCTGGAAGTCAATGAGATCGAGCAGTAAAGCCGCAGTTTAATTTTGAAAACGGAGGTAACATACCATGCTTCGCATTAGTTTGCAGTTCTTTGCACACAAAAAAGGTGTAGGTTCTACCAAGAACGGCCGTGACAGCGAGTCCAAGCGTCTTGGTGTCAAGAAAGCAGATGGACAGGCTGTACTCGCCGGTAACATCATCGTAAGACAGAGAGGCACTCACATCAAGCCCGGCGTTAACGTTGGCCGTGGTTCTGATGACACTCTCTTCGCTTTGATCAACGGTAGAGTTAAATTCGAACACTTGCCCGAAGGTAGAAAGCGTGTCAGCGTTTACGCTGCAGAATAACTGAATTTGACAACGGGCTATTTCATAGCCCGTTGTTTTTTCACATTTTCTTTTAAATTTGTGGATTATTATGGTATACGCTTGTCAATAATTTGCGTATATGATATAATATAATTGTTTCCAAATAAAAAAATATATAAAGGAGAAACACCATGGAAAAATTTTGGAATAACCTTTGCGAATGGTTTAGCGAAAACCAGTTTGTAGTCGGTTTGATCCTGCTGGTCGTAGCATTTCTTGTTGCTCTGATCGCTAAGCTGGTCACCGTCAGCATTCTGAGCAAAACCAAGCTTGGCAACAAGCTCAACAAGGCAGGCATCTCCTTCGAAACCATCGGTTCCACCGTTCAGCTGGTTGGCAAGCTGGTTTTCGTTGTTGTATTCCTGCTCATCCTCCCCGCTGCTCTGGAAAAGATGAGCCTGGGTTCCGTTACCGCTCCTATCAACGGATTCGTTAACTCCCTGGTCGGCTTTATTCCCAACCTCATTGCAGCAGGCATCATCCTGTTCATCGGCTCTATCATCGCCGATGCCATCCGTCAGATCCTGGGCGCTCTGCTTTCTCGCACCAAGATCAATGCGATTCAGGAAACTGCCGGTGCCAACGTAGGCATCAGCTTCTCTTCCCTGATCTCCTATATCGCATTCATCCTGATCCTGATCCCCGTGATCATCGCTGCTCTGTCCGTTCTGGGCATCGAAGCGATCTCCGCTCCCGCGATCGCAATGCTGCACACTCTGTTTGCTGCAGTTCCCACCATCTTCCTGGCTCTCATCCTCGTAGCAGTTGGTATCTTCCTTGCTAACCTCGCTTGTGCTCTGCTTTCCGCAGTTCTCATCGCTTGCGACCTCGACGGCAAGGTTAACGCCATCATCGGCGGCAAGAAGACCATTCAGTTGTCCAAGATCATCGTTGAAGTTGTTAAGTACCTGATCATCGTTCTGTTCACCGTTCAGGCACTGGCTTCCCTGAACCTGGGTGTTCTCAGCGGCGTTGGCGTAGCCATCATCGCTTACCTGCCCAACGTTCTGGCTGCTTTGATCATCGCGATCGCTGCTTTCATCGGCTACCGTGTTGTTGAAAACAAGCTGGGTGAAAAGTGCCCCACCTGCGCTACCGCAACCAAGACCGGTATCGTAGTACTGGCTTCCTTCCTCATTCTGTCCCAGCTGGGCATCGCTTCTACTCTGGTCAACACCGCATTCATTATCATTCTGGGTGCTGCCGGTGTGGCTGCTGCTCTTGCATTCGGTCTTGGCGGACGTGAATTCGCTGCTAAGCTGCTGAACAAGATCAACATCGACAAGAAATAATCTTACAAAGCAAACGAAAAGACGGATCCAAAGGATCCGTCTTTTTTGATTATATTGTCATCAGAAGAACACACCGGAAACGAAGATGTAAAGACCTATGACAATGAGAATACCGCCACCGAGAATGGATGCTTTTCCGGAAAGATGCGCACCGAACGTCTTGCCGATCTTCACACCCGCAAGGCAAATGACGAAGGTCAGTGCCGCGATGACCAGCACACACAGCAACGCTTCGGGTGCTGTGTATTCCGAAATGGTAAAGCCCACAGACAATGCGTCAATGGAGGTGGCAATTCCCTGCACCAGAAGCATTCCAAACGTTGTCCTGTGCAGCTCGCACTCCTCTCCCTCGCATTTGATGCCGTCATACAGCATCTTGCCGCCGATGTAAGAAAGAAGGATCAGAGCGATCCAGGGAATGAACCTTGAAAAGGATTGAAAATACTCCAAAAATGTGTGTACACAGATCCAGCCCAGCATGGGCATGAACGCCTGAAAAAAAGCAAAGATGCCCGCAACACCGCACATCTTACCCGCCGACATTCGGGGCTCATGCAGACCGTTTGCCAGCGACACCGAAAAAGCGTCCATGGCAAGCCCCACGCCAAGCAGTGCACTGAATCCGATGATTCCGCCAATATTCATTTATATTCCTCCGTGAAAGCAGTAGGTATTCCTGTCAGAATACCTACTGCCTGTTATCTTATTTTACGGTCTGAATGCTTCCGTGATAGACCTCGGCATCCACTGTCACTTCGCTGCCGTTTTCCACAGAAACCAGCATATCGCCCGCTTCCATGGAAAGAGTCAGCTCGGAGCTACCGGTACTCTTTCCTTCGTTGGTGGCAAAATAAAGATAGAACAAAGCGTTTTCCTCTTCCTTTATTCCGTTTATAACGTGAGAAAGACCCATAATGTGCAGATTCCCCTCACTGTCATCCGTAAACTGCAGCGAGTCAACGCCATCACTTGCAGGCCCCACCGCCTTGACGGTAAACAGTCGGCTATCATAAGAAAGATGAAGCGAAAATCCGGAAACACCGGGGTTGTTCACAAGATAGACCGGCACCGCCGCATATTCGCCCACCACGATACAACCGTCTGCACATACAAATGCAGCCTTTGTAGTTTCGGGAACGGAAAACTCAGCTTCGTGCAGGGTTGCAGCAACAAGGATCGTATAACGGATCTCGCTACCATCGCTGCACTTGGCAACGATCACTGTCTCACCAATACCCACAGCCGTTACAACGCCATTGGCATCTACCTTGGCAACCGACGTATTCTCGCTAGTGAAGGATGCGCTCTGCGGAAGCTTTGCGGTTTGGTCAACCAGCAACAGTCCCACAGTTCCTTTTATATCAAAATCATATTGGATATCATTATCCTCGGTACCGCCCCCACCATTTCCGCCTGAGCCGGATGAATTGCCGTCACCAAATACAAACACACAGATCAAAACCGCAGCAGCGATCACACACACAGCAATGATCGCGGATAAAATGATCCACAGCTTTTTCTTAGACAAGGTTGATCGCCTCCTTTTGTTCATTTTAACGCATATCTATGTATTTGTCAAGAAATCTGCACCGATTTTCCGCAAATCTTTTCGCAAAATTATACATTTCTCCAATAATTCATTATTTTATAAAAAACATTGCTTTTGTCATGCAAAAATGATAGAATATTCGGGTATTATCATTCAAAATGGAGGAACTATGAAAGAGAATAAAATGGGCACGATGCCGGTGCATCGACTCCTTGTCACCATGTCGCTGCCTATCATTGTGTCGATGCTGGTACAGGCACTTTACAATAACGTAGACAGTTTTTTCATATCACAAATCAAGAACACCGGCCGTGAGGGACTAACCGCGGTCAGTCAGGCATTTTCCGCACAAAACCTGATGATCGGTATTGCCACCGGTACCGGCGTGGGTGTCAACGCCCTGCTTTCCCGTGCGCTCGGTCAGGGTGACCGCAAAAAAGCCAACAAGATCGCTTCAACCGGTATTCTGCTGGCGTTTTTCGGATATACACTGATCCTTCTCTTCGGTTTGTTCGGCACGGATTTGTATTTCAGGGGCATTCTCAGCACCGCAACCTTTGACGATAAGCTCAATCTCGAGCTGGTTCGTCAATTCGGAAACGACTATCTTCGTATCTGCTGCATCGGATCGCTGGGCGTGTTCATGCAGATCATGTTTGAGCGCCTGATGCAGGCCACCGGTCGCACGGTCTTCACCCTCTTCACCCAAGGGCTCGGTGCTGTGATCAATATCATTCTCGACCCCATCTTTATTTTTGAGGAATACGAGATTCTCGGCATCTCCATTTCGGGCCTGGGACTGGGCGCAGCAGGTGCCGCCTGGGCGACCATCATCGGTCAGTTTGCCGCTGCCCTCATCGGTTTTGCCCTCAACGCCATCTATAACAAGGACGTGAAGCTGTCCTTTGCCGATATGCGTCCCGACTTCCCCATCATCCGCGAGATCTACAGCATCGGTGTTCCCTCCATCGTCATGGTCAGCATCGGTTCTATCATGTTCTACGTCATGAACATCATCATCATGGGCGTTTCCAGCGTGGGAGCTACCATCTTCGGTGTATATTATAAGCTGCAAAGCATTACCTTCATGCCCGTATTTGGCATGAACAATGCCGTCATTCCCATCATTGGCTACAACTACGGTGCCGGCAACCGAAAGAGAATGCAAAAAGCGATCCGCATCGCCACGATCTACGTGTGTGCGTTCATGTTCATCGGTCTGCTTCTCATGCAGTTCATTCCCAAAACCTTGCTCGGCATCTTCGAAAGCGATCCTGCCATCCTTGATATGGGCGCCACTGCGCTGCGCACCATTTCTTTGAGCTTTGTGTTTGCAGGAGTATGTATTGCGCTGGGTTCCATGTTCCAGGCGCTGGGCAAGGGTACCTATTCCCTCATCGTTTCGGTGGCACGTCAGCTCATCGTACTGGTGCCTGTCGCCTTCCTTCTCTCGCTCAGCGGCAATCTTTCGCTGATCTGGCTCGCCTTCCCCATTGCGGAAGTGGCATCTCTTGCGGTAACTCTTGTCATGTATCGCCGCATCAACAAAAAGATCATCAGCAAGCTTCCCGACGGCAATTAAACGTTTATAAAAAGCAAGACAAAAGTCTTGCTTTTTTCTTATACTTTTTCCCGAATATGCTTGACTTATTGCGCGAAAAAAGGTAAAATAAATATGTATGGGATCATACGAATACTTCTATGAATTTTGGAGGATCTTATGAAATTACCTTCATTTGCATCACTGGTTGGAACCACTCATTTCCCCCCCATTGACAATCAGGGCGGAATCGGTTCCTGCGCTTCTCAAGCTGCCACTCACAATCAGTTCAGTAACGCTGTGTCCCGTTTCATTCACAGCTTAGATACCGACAGTAACTACTGTCCCCGCGACAATGCGTCCGACCGTTTCTCCCCTAAATCCACCTATAACATCGCAGGTGCGGGTACGATCTGGGTATATGACGTACTGAAGGATCACGGCGCGCTTCCTGTCGATCGTTGCGTCTTCAGCAAAACTGAGACCGGTGCTTCCCAAAAGGAAAAGGACGGCGAAGTGATCGCTCAGTCCGCTGCATGGTGTGTAAATGAAGGTGAAATGGAAGACGCCATGACCCACCGCGTTTCGGATTACAAGCGCGTTTGGATCACCCAGCATCCCTATAACGAATGCTTAACCACAAGCAAATCCGGTCTGAACCTGCTGGAGCGCATCAAGAAGGCAATCGTAAACGGCGATGCCGTTGTCACCGGCGGTTACCCCTCCCGTTGGATCTATGAGAAGGTAGCAACCTGCGGAAATCTGGCAGCCAAAGGCGAGGCGGTTTGCGTTGCCGCTGCCGGCAATGCAGGCGGTGGACATCAGGTGACCATCGTGGGCTACGATGATGAGATCACCTGCGAGTTCGGCGGTGTAACCATGAGAGGCGCCTTCCAGATCGCCAACTCCTACGGCACCGGCTGGCAGAACAAGGGCTACACCTGGATGATGTACGATTCGGTGAACACCGTTTCCGAGCATCCCGAGCTTAACGATCCCGAGCTTTACTCCGGATTTATGCACTTCACTCCCGCAAGCCTTTGTATGTTCCCCGAATCGCTGACCACCGACAACCAGCTTCTGCGCATCGAAAAAATGGGCAGCACCACGGTGGGCGGCAAGGAATATACCACCTACTCTCTTTACGAAGAAAAGAGTGAGATGTACGTCGGCTACGCACGTGAAAAGGAAAATCGCAAAATCATCATGGGCAAGGATAGACTTCCCTGGGTCTTCCTTCCCTATGAAGATTTGAAGAATCTGCCGAACTACAACGCAGAGTATTACGATGAGAAATTCAAGAACAGCTACTGGGTCTACGCGGTAGATCGCGACTGTGAAGAGGACGGAATGCGCTTCCTGGATGCAGGTCTCGGTTACGCTTCTGCCGGCAGATCGGTACAGTTTGCCACCTTCAACGGCTCCCGTTACCCTGTGGCAAAATCCTATGAAATCAACTCTATGGCAGACTGCTTTGAATCCAAGATCTCTGCCACCGCGGGCAAGGGTGAATCCGCAAAGCGCTGCTGGACGCTGGACCAGGTTGCCTTCCTCAACTGGCGCAAGGATATCATCCTTCATAGACCTGCTCTGTACGCAAAGCTCGAGATCGAAACCGACAACAGAAAGAATTTCACTGTCACCATGACCCGTACCGACTCCGACGGCAACACGGAATCTTACGTCCCCGCCATGTTCCGCTACGCAAAGAATCATCCCAAATACTGCAAAGAAGGACAGTACCTGACCTTCTCGGGTAAAGTCAACGGCGAAGCGGAGATCGGTTACTTTGCACTTCCCTTCGGCGATCTGCTGGTGCTTGATG
This sequence comes from Oscillospiraceae bacterium, assembly GCA_015064925.1. GTDB lineage: Bacteria > Bacillota > Clostridia > Oscillospirales > CAG-272 > SIG655. The sequence continues at coordinate 13,637 of SVRH01000020.1, forward strand.
CAAACACCGTTTTGGACGAGCATGCTTTGCGCACCGGAAATTATACTCTGGGCATTCAGATCACTGCCGCAGAAGGCAGCCGTGTCATCGTCCGCAGCGTCTCGCTCTGCAATCAGGATAAGCAAGTTCTGTTCCACAAAGAAATCAGCAGTACCATTAGCGGCACCACTGAAACGTACACTTTAAAAGCATAATGAAAAAGGAGTTACAATGAAAAGATTACTTGCTCTTACACTCGTCATCCTCATGCTCATTCCCTGCTTTGCTGCCTGCGGTGGCAATCAAGGTCAAACCAATGACAAGCCCTCAGACGATACAAGCAACGATCAAGGAGAAGAGAATGAAGGCTCCTGATCAGATGCCGGAGAAGGCTCTGAACAGGATCCCCTGGGCGAAGCCAACCCCGAAGCCAAGCTTTATTTCTCCATCCCCACACTGACGCTGTCCGTGGGTGAAATCCGAACCATGAGCACAGTCTACACTCCCAAGTATGCAAGCGACGGTCAGACTCTGCTCTTCTCCTCCTCCGATAGCAAGATCGTTGCCATCGACAAGGAAGGTACGGTCACCGCGCTGAAGCCCGGAAAGGTCACCCTAACCGTCAGCAACGAACGCAAGGACATGACTGCCACCAGCGAGATCACCGTCCTTGGCACCTCCACAACACTTACCGGCACGGTACATATGCCCCCCATTGACAGCCAGGGCTCACTTGGAACCTGTGCGCACGAATCGGTAACCTATGCACAGTTCACCATCGCTGTATCGCAGTACCTCAATCACTACAAGCCTGACATGGGTTGGAACCCCTCCAGCGGTGAGCTTCGCTACATCTTCTCCCCCAAGTATACCTTTAACTTTGCGGGAGCAGGCACCGAATACGCATATAACATTCTGAAGGATCACGGTTGTCTGACCGAAAATCTTTCTCGCTTCTACCACTCAGGCGAAGCAAGTCTTTCCGGTCCCACCAACGCCCCCTACAAGGAAACCGCCAGCTGGGACGTAGGCAAGGACATGATGGAAATCGCTTTGCGCTACCGTCTGACCGGCTTTGAGGAGATCGACTATTCCGGTGTGCATAGCGGCAATCTGACAGTTGGCGGCACCCACAATATGGATCTGTTTAACAAAGTCAAGGCAGCCGTACGTGACGGAAACGCGGTGGTCATCTGCGGATGGGCTTACTACTGGAATTACAGTAGCATTTCCAAGAGCGGTGACATCGGCAAAAGAGGCGAGGACTGCATCTACTCCGCAGCTAACCCCAACAGCGGCGGCGGCGACGGCAACCACGCAGTCACCATCGTTGGATATGACGACAACGTGGAAGCGCAGGTCGGCGGCATCACCCTGAAGGGTGCGTTCCAGGTCATGAACTCCTGGGGCAGCGGCTACTGTAACGATGGCTACGTTTGGATGATGTACGATGCATTCAATGAGGACAGCGAATTCTCCATCCTCAATCATCCCAACAACGAAAACTCTACTGTGTTCTCCCCCTCCGAGGATATGAAGTTCCTGCGTCTGCTGGACACCAAGAGTCCCTTCATTTTTGACTTTACCACCACCGGCGAAATCACCCTTGACGGAAAGACCTACACTACTTACACCATCTACGATCCCGCCAGCCACAAATATCTCGGCTACAACACCGCCGGCATCCACATGGTCAAGGAAGCCAACGGTAACGTGTTCACAGAATGGGCGATCGTTCCCTATCTCGACGTCTACCCCGATGCAAAGGATGAAGAATACTTCAAGGATTCCGTGTTCCTGTATGCATTCAAGCGCCCCAAGGGCACCTCGCTTTCTGCAGCAAACTTCTTCTCTGCATCCACCTATTACGTCAATCCCGTTGCACAATTTGCGTCTGCCTCCGAGAACGGTAAGCTTTGTTCCATGACCATTCCCGGTCTTGGCAAGGGTATCAATACCTTCTCCTCTGCCATTCAGTTCACAAACAGCCTTGGCATCGGAAACAACAAGGCAGAAAGAACCTCTACCATCTATCGCTTTAGCTTCATCGACTGGCGCACCGACATTGAGATCGGCAAATACGGCCTGCGTGTCGAGGCGGAGATCTCCACCACCACACGTGAAAACTTCAAGGTCGATCTGCTGCGTTACGATGCCTCCGGAAACCTGACCATTCACCGCCCCTGGCTGTTTGAATACGGTGGACAGGGAATGCACAACGAATACATAGAAGACGATAGAGGCAACGAGCTTAAGAACGTAATGTCCTTTGGCGGTACGCCCAATCCCACCACTCCCGAAACCGGCTATTTTACGCTTACCTTCGACAGCATGGGAACGCTTCCCGAGGGTAGCAACTACGAAAACTTCCTTTGGGGACTGCGCATTTCCGGCCACACCTCTAACATCAAGAGCCTGAAGCTGATCTCTCCTGAGGGAAAGGTGCTCTCCGAGATCAAGCTGGATGAGCAGTATAATATGCTGAAGTGGGACCAGGAGGCAAGAATCAAGGAAAGCAAGGACTATTTCTTCGATCTTGGCAGTCCTTTGCATACATTTGCCACCGACGGCACCTTCCACATGAAGAACGCTGCCACCAAGGCTTACGCAGGCTATAAAGCAACCCTCTTCTACGAAACCACCCCCGATGCGGACATGGATATGCTGCTCAACTTCACCACCGATCCCAAGACCGGCAAGTTTGTGATGTATGATGACGAAAAGCAGATGGTTCTTGATATCTTCAAGAAGGACATCGTCGCAGGTGCCATGGTTAAGTTCAATGCCATCAGCGAAAACCGCGCTAACACGCAGGACTGGACTATGGTCTACAACACCGACGGAACCGTATCCTTCCACCTGACTCAGTATCCTGAATTCTATTTTGGATACGATCCCAATGCAAAGGCAACCTCCAAGTTCGTGCTGCGCACAGACAAAGACTCCGATTACTGCAAGTGGATCTTAGAGGGTGTCAACGAAGAAACGGTTGAAATCCCCACCGTTACTTTCCAGAACGGCACCGCCACCTACTCGGCAACCAAGCCCGAAAAGAACAAGGCAACCTCCGGCAATCTGCGCGTATTTGATGCAAGTGGCGCGCTGGTTTCCGAAACAACCGTTACCTTCACCGATAACAAGGTGACCACCACCGTCAGCGGACTGAAGAGTGGAGAGACCTACACGTTCGTTCTGCACGACGGTACTTACGACATCGGTATCAACTACATCATCAAGTGTCAATAATAGCGGTAGGGGATCTGCTCTGCAGATTTCCCCCGCCCTATCGGAGGAATGAAACAATGAATGAATTTTTAGACTTGTTAAAAGGTCTGCTTTCAAACTTCGGTGAGATCGACTGGCGTCAGCCCATCATGTGGCTGATCGGTGCGATCCTCATCTTCCTTGCCATCGAAAAGCAGATGGAACCCACCCTGCTGCTTCCCCTTGGCTTTGGTGCGATTCTCGTAAACATCCCCTTTGCGGATGCCATTGCGGACCACGGCCCCATCACGGTGCTCTTTGAAGCGGGCATCAATACGGGCGAGCTCTTCCCCCTGCTGCTCTTCATCGGTATCGGTGCGATGATCGACTTCGGACCCATCCTCTCCAACCCCAAGCTGATGATCTTTGGTGCCGCCGCACAGTTCGGTATCTTCTTTACCTTCTGTCTGGCTTCTATGTTCTTCCAGCAGAACGATGCGGCCTCCATCGCCATCATCGGCGCGGCAGACGGTCCCACCGCCATCATGGTTGCGCAGGAGCTGAACAGCCGTTATCTGGGAGCCATCATGGTGGCAGCCTACTCCTACATGGCACTGGTGCCCATCATTCAGCCCCCTGTAATCAAGGCGCTGACCACCAAAAACGAAAGAAAGATCCGTATGCCCTATCAGGCAGCATCGGTTTCCAAGACCACCAGAATCGTGTTCCCCATCGCGGTCACACTGGTCGTTGGTCTGTTTGCCCCCAATGCGGTATCGCTGGTTGGCTTCTTAATGTTCGGTAACCTCATCCGCGAATGCGGCGTGCTGGATTCCCTTTCCGAAACCGCACAGAACACACTGGCAAACCTGATCACCATTCTGCTGGGTCTAACCATTGCATCTCAGATGCAGGCAGACAAGTTCCTGCAGCCCGACACCCTGCTGATCATGGGTCTTGGTCTGTTCGCATTCATCTTCGACACCGCGGGCGGCGTGCTGTTCGCAAAGCTGCTGAACCTCTTCCTTCCCGAAGGAAAGAAGCTCAATCCGATGATCGGTGCCGCAGGTATCTCCGCGTTCCCTATGTCGGGTCGTATCGTGCACAAGATGGGACTTGCTGAGGATCCTCAGAACTTCCTGCTCATGCACTCCATCGGTGTTAACGTTTCCGGTCAGATCGCATCGGTTATCGCGGGCGGTTTGATCCTGACCATGTTCAAGTAAGGAGGTAATAAAATGAAATTCTTACCTATGAACTTTGTAAACAATCTTGTCTACATGGCAGCCGGCATGATCGGCATCTTCCTTGTAATGGGCGTTGTCATTCTGCTTACCTACGCACTGAACAAGCTCTTCTCCAAGAAATCTGACGATCAATAAAAAACCATACAGCACAGACCGACATTCGATCTGTGCTGTATTTTTTGAGGTATGTATGCTTAAACGCAAATGGTTTCTCTATATCACCGAATTCTTTTCGGGAATGGCGGTCATGGCGATCGAGCTTGGTGCCAGCCGTCTTCTTGCTCCTTACTTTTCCTCCTCACAGATCGTGTGGACTATTATCATTGGTGCTATTATGATCGCAATGGCGCTGGGTAACATCTGGGGAGGCAGACTCGCCGACAAGAACCCTTCCCCCGACAAGCTCTATTCCCGTATCATCGTCGTTGCCATCTGGGTTGCTGCCATCCCGCTGCTCGGCAAATACGTCATTGCGGGGATCTCCCTCTTGCTTGCCAGCTTTGTAGGATCAAACTTTCTCATATGGGCATCTCTATTCTCCTGTATCGCTCTGTTTGTCTTCCCGCTGATGCTGCTGGGAACCGTTTCCCCTTCCCTTGTCAAATACTCAATTGCCAGCTTGGATGAAAGCGGAAAGATCGTCGGCGAACTAAATGCTCTCAACACGATCGGTTCCATCATCGGCACCTTTGCTCCCACCTTTATCACGATCCCCACCGTGGGCACGTCCTGGACCTTTTTGATCTTTGCAGGCATCTTGCTTGCCATTGCCGTTGCATATTTCATTTCCGAAAAGAAGCACCTTGTCAAGATCATCGTATCCCTTCTTTTGATGATCGTTCTGACGATCTTCGGTGCTGGCAGTTCTTTTGCATTCTGGGCAGAAAGCGGAACAACAATGACCGAGGATGAATCGATCTATAACTATCTGCAGGTCACGGAAAGCGAAGAGGAGATCAGACTGTCCACCAACGTACTCTTTGGCATACAGTCCATTGCCCGCAAGGACGGAAGACTCACCGGGATGTATTACGACTACGCCCTGGCAGCTCCCTTCATGGCAAACGTCACCGAAAAGGAGGACTTTCGCATTCTGATCCTCGGCATGGGTACGGGCACCTACGCAAAGCAGTGCTATGAGTACTTTGATAATACCCATATCGAGGGGGTGGAAATCGACAAAAAGATTCTGGATCTGGCGTACAGCCGCTTTGGACTGCCAAAGGATCCGCGCATTGAATGTATCGAATTTGACGGCAGAGCCTACCTTCGAAACGCTGACAAATATGACGTCATTATGGTGGACGCCTACCGCGATATCACAATTCCCTTCCAGATGTCAAGTAAGGAGTTCTTTCAAGAAGTCAAAAGCCATCTGAAAGAGGACGGCGTGATGACCGTCAATCTGAATATGCGCTCGGACAAAAAGAATTCCATCAACGATTATCTTTGCGACACGATCGCTTCTGTCTTTCCCTATGTATATACCGCTGACTGTGGCGGAAACCGAGAGGTTTTTGCTTCCACCAAAGGGGATGTCATGACAAAGCTAAGCGACGGCGCTGCCGCTTATAACGATGCAGAGCTTACCTATTTCATGGAACAAGTAGAATCAGCGCTGACCGCCTACCAAGGCGGCAATCTGATCCTGACCGATGACAAGGCCCCTGTGGAGCTGCTGGGAATGCAGGTCATTGACGAGCTCATCGCAGAAGAACTGAAATACTACAAAGATCTCTTCAAAGGCAAAAGCCTTTCAGAGATCATTGATATGCTAAAATGAAAGAACCGGTTACTTCCAACGCAAATTGGAAGCAACCGGTTTTATTTTACCACGGAATACTGGGAATATTGCCGCTGTCGCCGCCACTCAAGGTGAGAATGTCGGCTGTTTCAAATACCAATACCGTAGCCTCAGGCAGTTCAAATACTTTCTTTTCCATTGTAACCTCTCCTTACTTTGTCACAGTAACAGTGCCATCCTCGGCAACCGTTACGTTCAGAGTGGCAGTCTTTCCTTCCAGTGTTTCACCGTTCAGTATGGCAGTGGGAACGATGGTAAAAACGTATTCTCCCGCTTCAATATCGGTCACAGCATAGCCGTAAAGATAGTCATAGTCCAGCGTTACAAGCGCACCCACCTCGGGATCACAGGAAGCCACAGCCTTCGTTTCGCCGTCCACAGCACCCATCAATGTGGTGTATACGGTCTTTGTAGCCTTTGTAAAGCTCTTGCCCGCCTCTTCCACAGTGATCGCAAGATCAATGGTATCATACTCCAAAGAATTGGTGTAACCGATAAAACGGATACCGCTTTCTCCTACCTGATGTCCGGCAAAGCCGAAGGGAGCCTGTTCTCCGCCTGCAACAGTGATGGTTCCTGCTGTTACCGAAACATCCACGTCGTCAAAGTCTATATTATAGCATTCTCTTACGGTTGCAGAAACATTGTATTCTCCGGAAGCCGAATCTGCAACAGTAAACGTCAAAGTAACGAGTGTTCCACAGGCAGTGCTGTCATCGTCTGCGCTCCAAATCAAATTTTTTCCGCTATCCATATCCTTCATAACGGTGCCGTTAGAAACCTTGTCAAGAGTCAGCGCGCTTTGGTCATACTTAAGTGTCATTACCAAATACGAAAAGCCGGGGTTTTCACTGACAGAAAACGTCATTGTAACGGTTTCACCGGGAGCAGCCTCCACTGTATCTCCCGTAATCTTCAAATTAGTTGCTGCAAACACAGGCATTGTCATACATATAAGTACAACAATCAAGCTCCAGCAAATCAGTCCTAAAATTTTTTTCATTGTTATCTCCTATCTTCATATTTTATTGAGGTCCCAGCACAACAGTAGAGGAACCGATATCATAGTCATAATTTGCAAAGTATTTACGCAGCAGGAGTACATCTTTTCCGTTAATTCTACCGTCTCCATTGGCATCTGCGCCCGCGCTGATCTTTACAGTTGAGGTTTCGGTATCATAGTCATAGTTTGCAAAATACTTCCGCAGCATTACCACATCGCGTCCTGTTACAGAACCATCATTGTTTACGTCACCGTAAATACTGTCTGCAACACTCACGTGACCGGCTGAAACAAAGAAATGCACGTCTTCTCCGTCCATGTCATATGCTTCGCGCACAATAAAGCCAACTTCATATTCACCGCTCTCAACATCATCAGAAACTTGGAAGGTTAGCGTTGCCAAAATTCCATCCTCCGTTGCGTTTTCGTCCGCGCTCCAGATCAGGTTCTTCCCCGCGTCCATATCCTCGATAATTTCTCCGTTTTCGATCGACACGAGTGTCAATGCTGATGTATCATAAGTGGCAGTCATTGTCAGATATGCAACGCCCAAATTCTTTTCCAACTCAACCGTCACCGTTACAGTGCTTCCCCTTGTACCGGATGCGTCACCGACAACAATTCTGCTGCTATCGTTTACAGTACACATAAAGCTCGCACTCTGACCACCGAAGCTAACAGTTACCTCCTGCTCACCAATCTCGGTAAACGTCTTTACAGAAAACATACTGTCAGTCAGTGTATCAAGCGGCTTAATCTTACCGCTTTCGTAAACACCATATACCACCATTCCGGAATAATCAAGCTTATCTCCAAGATTATAGATAGTTTGGTGGGGTTCTTCAACGATTTGCAACTCAGATATTGTATCTTCAACAACTGTAACCTCGTACGTTCCCTGAATACTGTAAGCATTGCCGACCGAATTCTGACCGTACGTTACCGTTACAATCTGCTTTCCGAGTTTATTCGGATCGTAACCGGTTACCGTAAATCCATTTTTCACTAGACCGGTACTACTATTAATATGTTCGTTATTGGTTATAGGCTTGATGGTGAGCCCCTTAATATTCAGCGGTTCTCCCAAATAGTAATACCGATCGCCACCTGTAATTCTCAAACTTTCATTTTGTGCAATAGAAATCGTGCCCGTATTGCCGGGTTGAACCCAACCACTGCGTTCAAAATTATCCAGTTTACTCAAAACGCCGGTTGCAGTCAGTGAAGTAATTTTATTTTCGCTAATGGGCGCTCCCATAGGAACGTCCCACCCTACTAAATTCAGCTTTGATGTATTATTGGCACCCATATCATTTGTTTGATAATAACAGTTCCGAACGTCAGCATTATCTGCCTCAATTCTTGCCACGATCGCGCCTTCAAAATACTTCCAGTCAGTTTGAGGTCCTGCGCTTGATTCAGTGAAATTATTGTTATACGCAATACATCTTTCAATGGTAATTTGGCTCTGATTGTCACTAAATGCCATCGTAGTACCGATCAATCCACCGACATCGATTTTACCCAAGGCTCTTACTGTGACTACTCCAAGCCAATTCTTTTTAATAAATCCATAAGCGTTTCCGTACATTGTATTACCGTAAGCATACGAATCCGAAACGTTTGCTCCCGGACAACAAACACCGATCAGCCCGCCAAAGCGACCGCATGCGGCATAATCACTGTGAGTTCTTGATCTGACTATGCAGGTTAAAGGAGAATTCTTCACTCCGCATTTGATTACATTTCCGTGATTTACCCCGCAAAGGCCTCCGGCATTCACTAATATATCTCCGCATTCAAAGCCTTCATGGTTACATCCGTGTATCACATCCAGCGTACAATTGGCAACAACCACGTTTTCTATTGTACCGCTGTTTCTTCCACACAGAATACCTGCATTCAATTCATTTCGGTCATAGTTGGAATGACCTTTATATACTTTGAAATTTGAAATCACAAGATTCTTAATGGTACCTTGATTCTCTTTGATGATTCCTACGTAATTGTACTTTTCAGACATTGAATCATTGGTGCTAAAGGATCCATCATAAAGCTTATATCCGTTACCATCCAGATTGGCTTTAAATACCTTTATAGGATCATTAAACGAATCCATCTTTATATCTGAAATCAGCATGAAATACGTTTCTTGGCCGTACACATCCTCGTCCAAATATAAAAGCTGTGTTTTGTTATTCAATAGATACGGTCTATTCGCATCACCATATCCGCCTGCAAAAAAACCGCCGCCTTCCTTTTTCACAGAGAAGGTCTTTTGACCGACTTCTTTTCCATACCGATCCTGAAAGGAAACCTTAATTACAGTACCGTCTGCCACGTTTTGGGAAACAGAAACCATGCCGTATTGATCAATTGTGGCGCTACCGTTGGGTGATACCACAAAGTTAATTTTGCTCATATCTGCTTCCAAATCCACAACGTTAAACTTAGAACCGGGAGCAACTGCCATATTTGTAGTATACTCGATCGGGAAATAACGTCCCGTACTGGATTGATAATAGACAGTATTTTTTCCTGTTACATCACTATAGGTTGTAAACTTATCAAAGAATGTCTGATTGAAGCTTGCTGCCTTATCTTTATAAAATGCCTGCAGTGCTTCTTTGGCGCTTGAGTAGGTGTCAGGAATCAATTCCCATATGGAAATCCATTCGGTAGACTGAGGAATCATCACCGAAACAGCCGTATCGTTTGCAACAGAGTCTTTCCACTTATCAATACTGTCCGCTTTGATATCCTTGGCATCTGTTCCGCCGGTACTGATCAACCCGGGTTCACCACCAACAGCATACCATTTATGAGAGAGATTGTACTCATCGGCGCTATATTCAACGCCGATTTTTTCGGCAAGCGTCAATGTATCTTTAACTTTATAATCTCCCACACCAACAGAGCCACTGATCTCACTTGTAATTTCTTTGTTTTCACTAAACTTGGTTCCGGTCGAATGTCCGATCGCAACGTATTCCAGGGATGCTCCTTTATCGTAACTGATCAATACGTGGGTTCCCCATTTTTCAAAGAAACCGGCGCACGCATCGTTACTATTATCACTATTGAGTTTTTCCAGTGCATATCGAAAATCTTCATGAATAATTCCGTCGGGATTATCATAAAGTCTGTCTGTAAGTATCAGAGAATATTTCTCTTTTGTGGTTTCCTCACGATAGTAATAATACAGCGATTCAGTGATCGTTTTATTGATCGTTTCATTGTTATAGCCAAATTTTGAAGAAAGACCAAACTTAGCAAATTTGATCGGCAAATTGACACTCAGCGTATTTGAGAAATCAACTCCCAGTTTAACCATAAGCTCTTGCGCACTTTTTGCATATTCCGCGCTCGCTTGTGAGTGGCCTGTGCTCAAACGCATACCGCGTACAGCATCAAAATTTATGATATTACCACTCACGGTTTCAAGGTGTACATCTTTCAATTCATTATTGCTTAGCGCATTGAAACCCTTACCCAGTAATTCATATTTTTCTTCATTTTCTTTACCTTCGATGTACTCAACATTACTTCGATTCTCGGTTTCAGTTGCAAATGAACCGATCGGCAATGCTGTGAATAGCATCAAAATCGTCAATAACATCGACAGCCATCTTTTAAATGATCCCTTATTCATGACAAACTCCTTTATTTGTTTTTCAGTGGTATATCTAATCACATTCTAACACCAATTCGCATCATTGTCAAGTATAATAATCATTTTGATAATGCAATATCAAAATGATTATATTAAAATGAAGTGTAAGGGGTGATAATTATAGTAGCGGAAAAGATCAAATTGCTTCGTGAGAAAATGGGGATCACACAATCGGAGCTGGCAAAGCGGTTAGGCGTAACACGATCGGGCGTCAATGCATGGGAAATGGGCATTTCCGTGCCATCCACCCAATACATAATCGAGCTTTCCATATTGTTTCGGGTATCTACCGACTATCTTTTGGATATGCCCTCACAGAAAACCGTTTCGGTGGACGGGCTTTCCGACCGTGAGATCGCATCGGTGGTAGAGGTCATCGCTTGTTACCGTGAAAATAACTCTTCATACTGATACCAATTTAAAAAGCGCGTTGCAATGCAACGCGCTTTTGGGTTATGATAACAGCCGCCGAAGGCGGCTGTTTTGCCGAATAGATATATCAATCCCCTCTGTAAAGCTGCTCTTCATCCCACTTCTTGCGGGCGGCAAGCCAGCAGACGAAATTGCAGGCGGTTCCGAACGCCGCAAGAACGATCAGAATAAACACCATGGGAAGCCACATGGCAAGGAAGGTAAGTCCCGTATCGCCCGTGGGGTTTGACAAAATGGCGTTCTTGATGCAGTACGGAAGGGTTGCGAAAAACCAAAGGATACAAATGGTGTAAAGCGCCCAGTTCTCGATCCAGAAGAAGGAGGAATGCCAGGTGGTCTTTGCCTCAATCTGTCGGTCATAGGATCTTCCCTCTGCCTTCAGCATGGCAAGGTATTCTCTTTTCGTTTCTGGCTCCTTTCGGCGGTCCCACCAAAGGGGCATGGCAAAGGCGGCACCGAAAAT
>SVRH01000105.1 GCA_015064925.1 Oscillospiraceae bacterium
GACCGTTCCCACCTTGGGGCCGTCGGGCAGGCAGGAGCGCTTGAACTGCTGCATGAAGAAACGGCGGTAGAAGGTGGTCAGCCACTTTAAGATCGTTTCGTCCGAATACTGACCGTCAAAGGCGTACTTCGCCATACGGTAGATCTTCTTGGGTCCGAAGCCGTAGCGCAGGAAATAGAACAGGAAGAAATCATGCAGAGCGTAGGGTCCCACCAGATCCTCGGTCACCTGCGCGATCTTGCCGTCCTTGTCGGGAGGCAGCAGCTCGGGAGAAACGGGTGTATCAAGGATGTCAAGCAGCGTCTTTTTCAGCTGTTCGTCCTTCGCAGTCACGGCAAAATAGTATACCAAATGGCGCACCAAGGTCTTGGGAATGGAGCCGTTGACGCCGTACATGGACATATGGTCGCCATTGTAGGTCGCCCAACCCAGTGCCAGTTCGGAAAGGTCGCCCGTACCGATGACGATGGCGTTTTCCATGTTGGCGATATCCATTAAGATCTGTGTGCGTTCTCTTGCCTGAGAGTTTTCGTAGGTCACGTCGGTCTTGACGCCGTCGTGGCCGATGTCGGCAAAGTGCTGACGCACCGCCTTTTCGATGGAAACGGTGGAGAAGGTCACGCCCAGTCTCTCGCAGAGAATCTCCGCATTGCTTCTTGTTCTACCCGTTGTACCAAAGCCCGGCATGGTCACCGCGTGAATGCGGGTGCGGGGCTGACCCAGACGGTCGTACGCCTCGGCGGCGATCAGCAGCGCCAGAGTGGAATCAAGTCCGCCCGAAATACCGATCACCGAGCCGCAGCCGATATGAGAAAGTCTTCTTGCCAGCGCCACGGATTGCATGGTGACGATCTCCTCTGCCCGCGCCATGCGCGTAGCCTCATTTTTGGGAACGAAGGGGCTGGCGGAGATCTTGCGGGTCAACTCGGTCTTAGAAAGAGTCATGGAAAAATAGTTGACAAAGGCTACATCCTGCTCTGCCACAAAGGTGTTTTTCTTTTGACGAAGGCCCGAAAGCTTGTAAACGTCAATTTCACTGACCGCAACCTCGCCCGAGAACGGCTTACCCTCGTCAAGCAGTGAGCCGTTTTCATAGATCATACAGTGACCGCCGTACACAAGATCGGTGGTGGATTCCCCCATGCCCGCGTCGGCATAAATATAAGCAGACATCTGCCTTGCGCTCATAGCGGAGAGCATAGTGCGACGGGCAGCCGCCTTACCCACCACGTCTCCCGACGCCGAGAGATTCAAAATAACGGTGGCACCCTTTTCACAAAGGGAATTGGAGGGGGGATTCATCACCCATGCATCCTCACAAATTTCAACACCCACGGAAAGCTCGGGCAGATCGCGGCACACGAAGATCTGATCGGTACCAAAGGGGATCTCCTCACCGAATACGCAATCAATGGCAAGGGTCTTTTCGGGTGCAGGGGTAAAATAACGCATTTCGCTGTATTCACCGTAATTGGGAAGATGGGTCTTGGGCACAATACCGAGTATCGCCCCCTTCTGACAAACAATCGCCACATTGTACAGCTTGTTTTGATGGCGGAAGGGAACGCCGATGGCAAACAAAATTTCCAGCTCCTCCGTCGCCTGCAGAATACGAAGAACAGCCTGCTCCGTCGCACGAATCAGAGTATCCTGAAACAAAAGATCACCCACAGTATAGGAGCTGACGCAAAGCTCGGGGAACGTAAGAACCTTAACACCCTCTTGCGCCATATCCTTTATCGTTTTTACGATTTCATTTTCATTGTACCGGCAGTCAGCCACCTTTCCTGTAATAGATGCTGCCGCAACCTTGATAAACCCGTCTTTCATTTCAAAATCCACCTTCCAGATCAAAGATTTTCGAAGTTTTTTGTTATTTTTCTGTCAATAGCACTTTACAAACCAAAAAAAATGGTGTAGAATGTAATAAGTATATGCTACATAACAGTATATACCAAACTTCCCTTCTTGTCAAGAATGATAGGGAGCGCGAAACAACGTTTTTTACAAAAAAACACTTGCGAGGTATTGATTATGGCAACCATGCGCAACTTCTGGTATGAAAACTACACGATGCTTTTCGACTTTTACGAAATGACCATGGGCAACGGCTATCTGCTCTGCGGCAAAAAGGATCAGATCTGCTATTTTGATATGTTCTTCCGTTCGGTGCCCGACGGAGGCGGATTTGCCATCGCGGCAGGTCTGGAGCAGGTCATCGACTACATCGAAAACCTTCATTTTTCGGATGCCGACATCAATTTCCTGCGCAGCAAGCAGTGCTTCTCCGAGGATTTCCTTTCCTATCTGCGCACCTTCAAATTTACGGGAGACATCTGGGCAGTGCCCGAAGGCACCCCCATTTTCCCGGGCGAGCCCATCATCACCGTGCGCGCCCCTGCCATTGAAGCGCAGTTCGTGGAGACCTACATTCTGCTGACCGTCAACCACCAGTCGCTGGTGGCCACCAAGTCCAACCGTATCGTGCGCTCGGCTGCGGGCAGACCCGTTTCCGAATTCGGTTCCCGCCGCGCACAAGGTACCTCCGGTGCCATTCTCGGCGCCCGCGCGTCCTACATCGCAGGCTGTTCTTCCACCGCCTGCACCATTTCCGAGGAGCTGTACGGCGTGCCCTGCGGCGGCACCATGGCGCACTCCTGGGTGCAGATGTTCGATTCCGAATTTGAGGCATTCGATACCTACTGCTCCATCTACCCGAACGCACCCACCCTGCTGGTGGACACCTACAACGTGGTGAAATCGGGCGTGCCCAACGCCATCAAGGCGTTCAAAAAGCACGGCATCACAAACGGTGCCTTGAGAATCGACTCGGGTGACATCACGTATCTTAGCAAGAAGGTCCGCAAAATGCTGGACGAGGCGGGACTTACCGAGTGTCGGATCACCGCATCCAACTCGCTGGACGAATACATCATCCGCGATATCCTTTTGCAGGGCGCCAAGATCGACGCCTTCGGCGTGGGTGAACGCCTCATCACCTCCAAGTCCTCCCCCGTATTCGGAGGCGTTTACAAGCTGGTGGCAGTAGAGCGTCCCGACGGCTCGATCCTTCCCAAGATCAAGATCTCCGAAAACCCCGCCAAGATCACCACGCCTCATTTCAAGAAGGTTTACCGTCTGTTTGACAAGGAGACCGGCAAGGCAGAGGCGGATCTGCTGTGCGTGCACGATGAGACAGTGGACGAAAGCCAGCCTCTGACCATCTTTGACCCCTACTATACCTGGAAGACCAAGACCTATACCAACTACAAAGCGGTAGAGCTTCTGAAGCCAATCTTCCTTGACGGCAAAAAGGTGTACGACTCCCCCGCCACTGAGGACATCAGAAAATACTGTCTGTCTCAGGTGGATGCGCTGTGGGACGAGGTCAAGCGTTTCGAGAATCCCCACAACTACTACGTGGACCTTTCCGAGAAGCTGTGGAACATCAAGCACGATCTGCTGAAGAACAAAAAATAATCCCCTAAAAGGAGTTTACCATGCCCCAATTCCCCGAACGGCAGGAGGAAAACCTGCCAAGCACCGCTGAAAACGATCAAGCGGTAACAGAGAATCCGTCCGAAACATTCGATGACGCATCATCGTCACCCGAGGATACAATCGACGAAGAACTCGTTTTCAACGAAGAAGAAGAAAACGAAAATGAAGAGGATGGCATTGCAGACGAAAGCATCCCTCTGAATACCACCGAAAAGACCGTCTCCTTTGTTTATGACCTCACCGAGTTGTTTGCCATCTCCTTTGCCATTGTGATCGTGGTGCTATGCTTTTTCCTGCGTCATTCACCGGTATCCGGCGACTCAATGGAGCACACCATTCAAAATGGCGATACTCTGCTGGTGAACAACATTGCTTACACCCCCAAGCAGGGAGACGTTGTCATCGTGCAGTCGCTGCACAATCTGTCAAAGCCCCTTGTTAAACGCGTCATCGCGGTGGGAGGCGACACCATCTCCATCAACTATTCCCGTTGGCTGATCGAGGTCAACGGCAAGATCTTTGAGCAACGCAAGGATGCAAATGGAAATGACGTCAAGATCGGCGGCGATTACGTTTATTACAGAGAAGGCGCAGCCATGGGCTCCCCCTCCTCCCTGATCCAGCTCGGTTTCCGCTACGATGCCGAAACCGACACCTATACCGCCACCGTTCCGCAGGGGCATCTGTTCATCCTTGGCGACAACCGCCTCAACAGTAAGGACAGCCGAGATCCCTCGGTGGG
>SVRH01000021.1 GCA_015064925.1 Oscillospiraceae bacterium
CTGCTGCTCTCTGGTGGGCGACTTCGGCAAGGCGCTGCAGAAGGTAATGCAAGAGTACGCCCCCGACCGCATTCTCATCGAGCCCTCGGGCGTGGGCAAGCTGTCCGACGTCATCAAGGCCGTCAAGGATGCCAATCTTGAAAACGCAGAGCTGAACAGCTATTCCACCGTGGTGGATGCGGGCAAATGCAAGATGTACATGAAGAACTTCGGTGAATTCTTCGGCGATCAGGTGAAGAATGCAAGCTGCGTCATCCTCAGCCACACCGCCAAATGCAGCGACGAAAAGCTGGCTGCCGCCGTGGCGCTGGTGATGGAGCAAAATCCCTCCGCCACCGTCGTCACCACCGATTGGGATCAGCTGGACGGCGCGCAGATCCTTTGCGCAATGGAACACGTTGACACGCTGGAAGAGGAGCTGCAGAAGATGGTGGACGCCCACAGCGGACACTGTTCCTGCGGATGCCATCACGATCACGATCATGAGCATGAGCATCACCACGATCACGATCACTGCGACTGCGATCATGGACATGAGCATCACCACGATCACGACCACTGCGATCATGAGCACGAGTATGAGCATCACCACGATCACGATCACTGCGACTGCGATCACGAGCACGAGCATCACCATCACGATCACGACCACTGCGACTGCGATCACGAGCATCACCACGATGACCACGAACACTGTGATCACGAGCACGGTCACTGCTGCTGCGGTCACGAGCACGGTCACGATCACCATCATCATGCCGACGAGGTGTTCACTAGCTTCGGTGCCGAAACCGCCAACAAGTATACCGAGGAGCAGATCCAAAAGGCGCTTGCTGCTCTTGACACCGGCGCCTTCGGACAGGTGCTGCGCGCCAAAGGCATTGTGGCTTCCACCGACGGTGCGTTCATCCATTTCGACTACGTGCCGGGCGAAGGCGACGTTCGCCGCGGCTCCTCCGCCGCCATCGGCAGACTGTGCGTAATCGGTGCGGGCATCGAAGAGGACGAGCTCAAAAAACTGTTTATGCTGTGAGGATAGAATATGCAACCCAAAAATGAAATCCCCGTTTACCTCTTTTGCGGATTTTTGGAATCGGGCAAGACCAAGTATATCCAAAGCATTTTGGAGGATCCCCGTTTTAACAAGGGCGACGGCATCCTGCTGCTGCTTTGCGAGGAGGGCGAGGAGGAATACGATCCCTCGCGCTTTGCGTATCCCAACGTCAGTATCGAGTCCTTCGACGAGGCGGAGGATCTCACCCCCGACCGATTGGAGGCACGCCGCCGCAGAGCAGGCGCTTCTCTTGTGGTGGTAGAATACAACGGAATGTGGCAGATCGAGGATCTGTATTACGCTCTGCCCGATCAGTGGATGGTCTACCAACAGCTATGCTTTATTGACGCAGGCACCATCATGAACTACAACGCCAATATGCGTCAGCTGGTGTTTGACAAGATCAAGACCAGCGACGGCATCGTCTTCAACCGTGTAAAGCCAGACGAGGACGTCATGCCCTACCACAAGCTGGTGCGCGATATCGACCGCAACGCTCAGATCATTTATGAAAAGCTGGACGGCTCCATTGAGTACGACGAGATCGAGGATCCCCTGCCCTTTGACATCGACGCCCCCATCGTGGAGATCGCAGACCGCGATTTTGCCATCTGGTTCCGCGATATTTCCGAGGAGCCCGAAAAGTACGTTGGCAAGACCATCCGCTACAAAGGACTCATTGCCAAAGATGCCGAGATGGCGCGCGATACCTTCGTGGCAGGCAGACACATCATGACCTGCTGCGCGGATGACATCGCCTACAACGGACTTGCCTGCGTATCCTCAAAGCTGGCGGGATCGGTCAAAAGCTACGATTGGCGCATTGTACAAGGTGTGATCAAAATGGAAAAGAACAGCCTTTATAAGCGTCCCGGCCCTGTCATCCACATCGAAACAATGGAGGAAACCGAAAAGCCCGATCCCGAGGTGGCAACCTTTTAAGTAAGTAAAAATGCCTTGCTTTTGCAAGGCATTTTCTTTATTTTATGGTCTCGGGAATGAGGTTTTTGCCGTCGAACATCGTGTTAAAAAACTCGGTATAGTTGATCTGCAGCTCCTTCTCATATGCCTTCAGATACTCGTTGAAGGTATAGGAGGGATACAGATTCTTTGCAAAATAGTCTCGGTCCTTGGCAATGCGGTACAGAATATAGTAGCCGTCCTCGGTCTTAACCGCCTGCCCGGTATACTCACCCTCGGCAAGGGCAAAGTAAGCCTGCTCGACCTTTTCATCCAGCTCGCCCTTTTGGAAATAGAAGCCCACGTCTGCATCGTTTGTTTCGGCAAGATCGGAGCGCTCGCCCGCCACCTTCACAAAGTCCTCGCCGCTTGCCAGCAGCTCCAACACACCGTCTGCCTTCTTCTTGGCATTTGCTTCATTTCGTTCATCGTTGATACCGATATAGATCATCCGCACGCGTTCATATTCGCTCAGCATAGCGTCCACCGCCTGCTCCGAGAAATCCAGCACACCGTTTTTCTCGTCCTTGCAGTAGTTGAACACGTTTTCCACCATATAGGTCTCAAAGGCATACAGATCCTTGTACACCTTCGGTGTCATATAGCGCAAAGACAGCGCAGTCTCCAGGTCGCTTTCATAGTCCTTATAGGTCTGGTACAGCTCCGCGTAGGCAAGATCCACAGTGCCGCTCTGCTGCTCGGTCAGCCCCGCACCAAAGCGATCGGCAAGGCTGTGGATGGCGCACTGATAAATGATCTCGTCAAGCACCTCCGCCTGCAGCTCCTTTACGGTCTTGGCAATCCCCTGCGACTCATAATTGCTGCGGCAGCTCATATAGTAGTAGCGGTAGGTCTCGTAGGTGACGTCGATCTCACCCACCTTCATCACAACAGTATCCAGCACCTCTCTGTCGGGGGTGTTGTTTACGCTGCCTGCGGGATCTGAGGGATCGGTGTTTTGATTGCCCGTAGGCTTCTTTTCATCGGAAGCGCCGCACGCAACAAGGGCGGTCGCACAGAACAAAACAGATAAAAGCAGTGCAAAAATGCGTTTGATCATAGGAATAAACCTCCTTGGTTTTTACCCCCTTATGGTATCAATTTTTCTCCCTTCTGTCAATGTTTTTTGCTCAAAATTTATGAAAAATTCACATATGCTTCAAAAAGACCTTGACAAAAGGTAAAAGCTGTGTTAAAATTTGTGGTACTTATGATGCAGAACAAGCAAGTCAAATCGTTTTCGCACAGAGAGCGGCAGGTGCTGAAAATGCCGTCGAAAGCCTTGATGCGTACCGCCTGCGTCCCATTATTATCAATATCAATGAGTGAAACGCTCGGGTGGAACCGTGTGGAAGTGTATTCTGCACCCCGACAGTCAATACTGTCATGGGGTGCTTTTTGTTTTCCACCCCGAGGACAGAATACCAAGGAAAGGATGAAAACAAACAATGAAGATTATTTACAGAGACGGCACCACCGCCGAATGTCCCAAGGAAGAAGAGCTGGACGTACTGCGCCACTCTGCAGCGCATATCATGGCGCAGGCGATCAAGCGTCTGTACCCTCACGCCGATTTCGGCTACGGCCCCTCCACCGAAAAGGGCTTCTACTATGACGTGGATCTGGGAGATACCAAGCTGACCGACGAGGATCTGAAAAAGATCGAAGCGGAAATGAAGAAGATCGTCAAGGAAAACCTGCCCATCAAGCCCTTCATTCTGCCCAGAGACGAGGCAATCGCCCTCATGGAGGAAAGAGGCGCCAAGTACAAGGTAGAGCACATCGGTGACCTGCCTGAGGACGAGATCATCAGCTTCTACAAACAGGGTGACTACATCGATATGTGCACCGGCCCCCATCTGTGCTACACCAAGGCACTGAAAGCCTTCCGTATCACCCAGCAGTCGGGCGCATACTGGAAGAACGACAAGAAAAACAAGATGCTCACCCGTATCAACGGCGTGGCATTCCGCACCCAAGAGGAGCTGGACGAATACGTAAAGCTGCTGGAAGAGGCGGAAAGACGCGACCACCGCAAGATCGGCAAGGAAATGAACCTCTTCATGTTCAGCGACGAAGGCCCCGGCTTCCCCTTCTTCCTGCCTCGCGGTATGCAGCTAAAAAATGCGCTGATCGACTACTGGCGTGAGATCCACACCCGTGCGGGCTACGTGGAGGTCTCCACCCCCATCATCCTCAACCGCCGTCTGTGGGAGACCAGCGGTCACTGGGATCACTACAAGGACAATATGTACTCCACCACCATCGACGACGAGACCTTCTGCGTCAAGCCCATGAACTGCCCCGGCGGCGTGATGGTCTACCGCAGCAGCATGCACAGCTATCGCGAGCTGCCCCTGCGCGTGGGCGAACTGGGTCTGGTACACCGTCACGAGCTGAAGGGCGCCCTGCACGGATTGTTCCGCGTGCGCTGCTTCACCCAGGACGATGCGCACATCTTCATGCGTCGCGACCAGATCACCGATGAAATTATCAACGTTGTAAACCTCATCAACGAAGTGTACACCAAGTTCGGATTTGAATACTTCGTGGAGCTCTCTACCCGTCCCGAGGACAGCATGGGCTCGGACGAGGACTGGGAAGCAGCCACCGAGGGTCTGAAGAATGCGCTTGAGATGCTGAATCTGCCCTACGTCATCAACGAGGGCGACGGCGCGTTCTACGGCCCCAAGATCGACTTCCATCTGCGCGACTGTCTGGGCAGAACCTGGCAGTGCGGTACCATCCAGCTGGACTTCCAGATGCCCCTGAACTTCGGTCTGGAGTACGTGGACAACGATGGCACCAAGAAGCAGCCCATCATGATCCACAGAGTGTGCTACGGCTCCATCGAGCGCTTCATCGGTATCCTCACCGAGCACTTTGCCGGTAAGTATCCCGCATGGCTGGCGCCCCTGCAGGTGAAGATCCTGACCCTGCCGGGTGTGGACACCGCCTTTGCAGAGGAGCTGAACGAGACCCTCAAGGCAAAGGGCATCCGCTGCGAGCTGGATCTAAGAAACGAAAAGATCGGCTACAAGGTCAGAGAAGCCCGTCAGGTGGACAGAGTTCCCTATATGCTGATCCTCGGTGCCAACGAGGTGGAAAGCAAGACTGTTTCGGTACGCGACCGCGACACCGACCAGACCACCAATATGTCGGTGGACGCCTTCATCGACATGATCACCGAAAAGGTAAAGAACAGAGTATAATATGCAAAAAGGACGAAGACCCAAAGGTCTTCGTCCTTTTTTACAATTCTTTAATCCAACAACACTCCAAAGCCCGAGATTGATTCGTTTAATTGATATTTACGTAAAACATATCACCTACATAGCTTTCCTCGCCGGTTTCGGAGTCGATCACGGGAGTGTTGCGACGTGCATACAGTTCCAAATACAACTTTTCGGTATTTACATCAAACACGACTGTTACCGTGTTTTCCTGTACAGTCATAGAAGAAGGAACACAAGCGCGCAATGCCTGTTCTGCGTTCTTTATCATTTCCTCGGTAACATCGTTTTCCAACGCATTAAATTCATAATGGTTGAATGCGGAAAACTTAACAATATCCATATCATTTGTAATAACAACAAAGAAACAAGCTTCCGCAGTATATCCGTGAAAATCACGATAAAATCTGACAGAAAACGCATTGCTGTTCTCGGCATGATCTACCGATACTGATGTATATTCATCCAATGCGTCTTCACCGTAGACATCCTGAATGATCGATCTCGCCTTTTCGATGACCTTCTCATCCGTTACATCAGCAGGTATTTCTTGATTCCCAAGTATAAGCAATCCAGATCTCGACCAAGATCTTATGTTCCCCGTATGGTTATATACGCGCATTTCAACATTTTTGCCATCCCGCGTTGCGGTATAAACATCACATTCGCCATACAAACTCAGTTCACTTCTTGACAAATCACTCAAAGCGCTGCTGCGAGTGTAACTGTATGAAAAGTCATACGATTGTCCATCAACGGCAACCTCTTTTCGATTGCTCACTTTATTCTGATTTTTCACTGTATTCAACTGTTTATCCAAGTCAAAATTCAATTCTGACGCGTCCTTGAATCCGCTTGCTCCGGCAACTGCACCGCCGTCCGCAGATCCGCCGGAGTAAAATACATATTTAAACTCTTCTTCGGGATTGTCAGGATCCCGGTTGTTTTGATCGTCTTGGCTATTCTGATTATTTTGGCCATCTTGTTCCTGTCCGGCATTTTGATTACCTTGTATATTCTTCTCACCTGCGCATCCCATAGCCGATGCTATCAGAAGAAGTGCTAATATGATACTGATTATCTTTTTCATTCCTATTTCCTCCTTAATTCAATGTTTGCAGTTGATCACCCATAGCATACATCGGAAAATAATCTGTGGTTTGCAATACACCAGTACTATCGTAGTATTGATAGCCATTTTCTTGATACCAAATATCATCAATGACTTCAGAAATGCTCTTTTTTTGATTCTCTTGATTAGCTTGATTTATTTGATCTAAAAAAAGCCCCAAGAATTTACTGTTACTGTCGGAAACCATTTCTTCTGTTGTTCCCAATACAAAGTGTGCGCCTTTTTCGTATATGGCATCCACCAGATTATATCCGTCATCGGAGCGAGCCGTCCCCCAAGCAGGCTTGGGGGACTGTGTCTGAATAAATATACCAACCCAATCAGTTAACGTTTACATACAGCGATTCCATCATTTTTTCTCCTTCTTCACCGACGGTAAAGGTAAACCAAGTTTCAAGATAGACCTTGCCGCTTGTATCGGTGGTCAATGCAACGGAATCTTTTGAATGGGATATTTCCTGCAATTTCAAAGACGCAACTTTTTCAAACAAGAGTTCTTTTGCTGTATCCAATTCTTCTTTGGTAACAGTAGCGGTATAATTGTATTTGCCTATATTATTTGCAGACAAGCCGAACGGTATCCCGGCATACGAAATAAAAAGCAAAATCGATTCGTCGGTACTATACCCCTCAATATATCTATCATAACTAACCGTCACGCAGTCTAACATATCATCACGGTGAACCGCTCCGCAAGTTAAATTGTCTAACAATTCTTTCGGATATATCGTTCGCAAAAAATCATCTGCAATTTTTTGCATATGCGCATCTGTCAAAGAATCGTTCTTTTCATTGCGCTTAATTCCCAACCGCCTATAATATTGACATACTATATCCGTACCATGCAAATAGTTTACTTCTACTTCTTTATTCTCGCTTAAGTATTGATCGATTATACTGTAAAAGCTTCCAAATTCTTCGGAATCATCGTTCTTCAAACAGACTTCGCTATTCGTGTATTTTAAAACCGTCTTTTCTTCACCAAATACCTTTTGCGTACCTTCCAATTTGGAAAATGAATGATCTATGCTGGGGGGTGGATATCCCATATTTTCCGGCGCTATGGAATGCACCATCGGATACTATTCCACCCTCTCCCGATTTGCATAACAAGATCGTACCGATAGGATCTCTTTTTGCGGTTACCATAGTAACGTCAATACGATCATTCTTATCTGTCGGATCATTTTCATTCATTTGATCATTCTCGCCTTCCGGAACTACTTCTTGATCCTCTTTATCTTTTACGGTTTCTCCGCAGGAAGCAAACGATACTATCATTAAGACCGAAAGAAAAACACATATTATTTTTTTCATTTTTCATTCCTCCTATTTCAATGTTTGTATTTGATCGCCCTCTTATGCAAAAAGCGCCCATGCGTGCCCTTTCGGGGTACTGCATGGGCACTTTGCCTTTACGATATAAGTATAACAGTATCATTCCCTTTTGTCAATGCGGTTTTGCACTCACATTGTTACATTTTTATGAACAAAAATCATTTTTGTAGCACTGCACAAAAAAAGAGGGACTCTTTTGTGCAAAAAGCGAAGAGCCCCCGAACGTTTCATTTTTCTTCATTCTGAATTCAGTTTACGTATTTGCCACCGAAACGGCTGTGCCGTTACTTATGATGACAATGCTTCCCTCTTTATCGGTGCGGCAGATCTGAATATCCTCTTTTTCAAGTAAGTCCAGCACCTCGGCGTGGGGGTGTCCGTATTTGTTTCCCTTGGCACAGCTGATGACGGCATATTCGGGATCCACTGCCTCAATGAAAGCTGTGGTGGATGCGGTGCGCGAGCCATGATGCCCCACCTTCAGCACGTCACACTCCAGTTCAGTCTCGCCCCAGACCGAAAGCATTTGTTCCTCGGATGCCTTGCCCGCGTCACCTGTGAACAGGAAGGTCGTATCATAGTATTCCAGCCTTAGTACGATGCTGTAATCGTTCACGTCCGCGTATTCCGGTGCGTTGGGCGCCATCACGGTTATCTCGCCGCCCTCGCAAAAGTCGATGACGTCCGCCGATTCGGGAGTGGTGCGCAGGCAGTCCTGCTCCGCAAGGATCGCCTGCTCCAGATTGCGGTATGCCTTCGTGTCCTTTTCGCAGTCGGGTAGCAGCACCTCGGAAACGGTGCAAGTCTCAAACACACGATCGGCACCGCCGATATGGTCCTCGTCGGGATGGGTGAGCACAAAATAGTCAAGTGTCTTGATGCCGTTTTCGGAAAGATAGGCAAGCAGCTTTTCCTCCGATGCCCCGGGACCTGCGTCGATGAGCATATTTTCCCCTGTGGGTGCTTCTATGAGAATGGCATCTCCCTGCCCCACGTCGATATAATGCACCGTCAGCTCTGTATCGCTCGGCGGATTTATGGAAACCTTCAGCCCCACGATCAGACTGATCACCAGCACGATCACCGCCGCCAGTGCATACAGTCCCCTATAGCTGTTCTTCTTTTTCCGATTGCGTCTTTTCTTGGCCACGTTCATCCCTCCACTCTTTGTAACAGAGGTATTATATCACATTTTTCGACAAATGCAAGCCTTATGTGAAAACATACCTCTGCAGTACGCGGCAAAACAGCATTCCCGGATAGGCAAGCAACACCCACACAAAGAAATACATTAGACACACCTGCCCATATAAATTCAGGGAATAGGCAGAATAGTCCCACACGTTCCATCCCCACAGCAGATTGATGACAAGACCGCTTACGCCCTCGATCAGGGTGACCGCCAGCCCTGCCAGCAGCATTTTCAAAGCAGTCGGGCAGCGAAGACCGTCAAGGAAGGAGATCGCCACTATGCAAAGTCCTCCCACCACTGCCATGGACGGATGGCTGAATCCTCTCCACAACACCTCAAGGCAGCAGTACAGCCCGCCGCCAAACAAAAATACCGTTACCGTCGGCAACACTCGTTTCATTTCCGTTCCTCCCGTCAGATATCCTCCTTATCTTCCCCTTTCGGATCCGTTTTATGCACCCAAGGAAAATTTTCGGTTGACACGGGCGGTTTTCTGTGCTAGGATTTTAACCGAGGTGATACGATGAACCTGCCAATGGAATTTACAAGCCGTATGAAATCCCTTTTGGGAAACGAATACGACACTTTTATACAGTCTTATACCGCGTCCGCAGTGCGTGCCCTGCGGACGAATACACTCAAATGCACCCCCGATGCGCTGATCGGTTCCCTTGATTTCAAGACAGCGCCGCTTTCCTTTACGGAAAACGGATTTACCTTCACCGAAGACAAGATCGGGGCATCCCCCGCCCATCATGCAGGTATGTTCTATGCCCAGGATCCCTCTGCCATGGCGGTGCTGGCGGGAGTTACCCTTCCCTTTGACCGTCCCATCCGCGCACTGGATCTTTGCGCCGCACCGGGCGGCAAGACCTCCCAGCTGGCAGCCATGCTTCCCAAGGGCAGCTTCCTTGTGGCAAACGAGATCGTACCCTCCCGCTGCCGCATTCTGCAGGGCAATCTGGAGCGAATGGGTGTTAAGAACACCTTGGTTCTCAATAGCAATCCCGATCGCCTTGCCTCCCTCTACCCCGACTACTTCGATCTTATTTTGGTGGACGCACCCTGCTCGGGCGAGGGAATGTTCCGCAAATACCCCGAGGCTGTGGACGAATGGACAACCGACACGCCCAAAACCTGCGCCGAGCGCCAAAAACAGATCTTACCCAAAGCCATGGAAATGCTTTCCCCCGGCGGTATCCTGATCTACTCCACCTGCACCTTTGCCGTCGAAGAAAACGAAGAGATCGTTTCGTTTTTGCTTGATCACTATAAGGATCTTTCCCTTCTGCCCGTCAAAGACGCGGTAAAGGCGGTCACTCGCCCCGGCATTCTGCAAGGCACCGAAGAGGCACGACGCTTCTATCCCCACGTGACAGAGGGTGAAGGACAGTTCATGGCCGTTTTCAGGAAGGAAGGCAAGACGGAGCACAGCGTCAAGGAAGCCTTCAAGAGCGAGGCACGAGAGCTGACAAAGGAGGAAGCCAAAACGGTTTTGGCATTCTTTAAGGAAAATCTGACCGATACGCCCCCCGTTCTCAAGATGTGGACAGATACCGTTTTCTGTGCCGAAAGCGACTATGCCGTCCCCCAAGGACAGGTCTTCGCCCCGGGCACCATTGTGGGAACTCTGCAAAAAGGAAGACTCGTACCCCATCACGCCCTTTTCTCGGCATACGGAAGGGACTTTATCCGCAAGGTCACCCTGCACGCCGACGATCCCCGTATGAACACCTACCTTTCGGGCAATGCCATCCCCGCGCCCGACACCCCCGACGGCTGGGCTGCGGTCATGCTGCAAAACGCCCCCGTGGGCGGCTGTAAGGTGGTTTCGGGCATGGCAAAGAATCATTATCCCAAGGGGCTGAGGCTGAAAACATAAAAAGTCTTACAAGAATCGCTTGGCATAACAGGTTTTGACCTCTGCAAACACATAAGATTGTGACTTGAAATAGCAATTCTACCGCCGAGAGCACCGCAACAGTTGCTCTCGGCGGTTATTATAGATAAAAATTAATGTTGTGTTATAATATTTATAAAAACCACCTAACATTTCGGAATACGAACAGACTATATAAGTGAAAGCATTGATCAATAGCTTGGAGAAACAGATGAAAAAACAAGACTTGCTGAACTTTTTTGATAACGACTTATTGGATTCGCTATATGGATTTTGCTATGCGAGAACATATGACAGCTATGAGGCAGAAGAGCTATGCTCTGACATCGTCTATGCCCTTGTAAAATCTTCCCGTGCCGATGGAGAAATTGAAAATGTATATTCTTTTATTTGGCGAGTAGCACGTAACGTATATGCCAACTTTTCAAATAATCGAAGAAGACACGCAAATACCGTCTATGAAGGAAATTCAGAGGAAATCTTGCTTACGATAACTGCGGACAATACTGCGGATGATACCGAAGAACAGCTAGCATCCGTGTTCCGTCAAATATCCTTTTTAACAAGGGCATATCGTGAAGTGATGATTTTGTTCTATCTAGACGGTCTTTCCACAGCAGAAATAGCAAAGCGGCAAGGAACAAGCGAAGGTGCTGTTCGTCAAAGATTATTTGCAGCAAGACAAAAAATCAAAAGCGAGGTAGATGAAATGAAAAAAATGCACAACAAGCCCGTAGCACTTGATGATATTAAATACACAATTTGGGGCACCGGAGATCCCGGATGGGGCGATCCCAGAGAAGGCTTTTGCCGTAGCTTCTCCAATCACGTAATATGGCTTTGTCACAAAAAGCCAATGAGCGCATCCGAGATCGCAGAAGAGCTGAATGTTCCTACCGTTTATGTGGAAGAGGAACTTGAAATTCTCCGCAAAGGCGAGAATGGCGAATACGGTTTCCTTAGACGCTTGGATAACGGTAAGTATGCAATCAATTTTGTTCTTCTTGACAAGGATGCGTTTGAAAAGGCTAACAAAATCTATACCGATCAATTACCGAAAATTTGCGATATTATATCAGATTTTATTGAAGAGCACAAGGCAGAATACCTTGCTTTCCCATATTTGAACAAAAGAGTTAATATAAATCTTGTACTATGGCAACAAATAACCACTATATCGTATGCCTTTTATAATCATGTAAACCGTATTTTGGATAATAAATATTTTGCCGGCGTAAACAAAGTTGATCGTCCTTTCAGTGTATATGGATATGTATATAACGGAAAACAATACGGCGGCGGTTGGGATGGCACCAGCGCGGAAAATGTATGCGGTTTTTCCAATGTGTATATTGATAATATTTATAATACACGCATCAAAAGACGCTTTTGTTACAATCACAATATATCGGTGGATCCTCAGTTACAGCTTGCAATTCGTGCAATTGAAGGCATCAGTATCACCTCACTGTCCGAAATAGAAGCGGAGCATGCAGCAAAAGCCATCGAATGCGGATACTTATACCGTGACGGAGATATGCTTTACACTAAGATTCTTGTAAGCAATGTTTTTGACAGCGAAAAACTTTTTAGTATCAGTAACGGTTTATGTGACGGATATTTTAATGAATCCGCAGAAATTGTTGCAGAAAAGATTGCAGAGCTTATCAAAAAATCGATTCCGGATTATCTCTGGGGAGAATGGAAGTATGCCAACAGTCTGGCAAACATACCGATTCTTGACGCAGTAGTGGAATGTCTAATTGAAAAAGGCGTATTAACCCCTCCCGATAACGGTATCGGTGCCGAAGGCTGTTGGATGATTGTTGAAAAGTAAATAACGCAAAGAATATTCCCAACGGGCAAACGGCAGTCATGCTGCCAAACGCCCCCGTGGGTGGCTGTAAAGTGGTCTACGGCATGGCGAAAAGCCATTACCCCAAAGAGCTTCGACTGAAAATTGAAAAAGTGCTAAATTGAACATCGATTCAACTTAGCACTTTTTGTATGTTATTTACTCTTGATATATTCGTCAATGGCGTTGGCAGCTTTCTTGCCCGCGCCCATGGCGGAAATAACGGTGGCAGCGCCTGTGACAGCGTCTCCGCCCGCAAATACACCCTCTCTTGTGGTGGCGCCGTTTTCATCGGCGATAATGCCACCCCAAGCTTTGGTTTCAAGGCCCTTAGTGGTGGAGCGGATCAGCGGGTTGGGGCTGGTACCGATCGCCATGATCACAGTATCCACGTCCAGTTCAAATTCACTGCCGGGGATCACCACGGGACGGCGTCTGCCCTTTTCGTCGGGCGCGCCCAGCTCCATCTTCACGCACTTGATGCCGGTGACAAAGCCGTTCTTGGGGTCTCTGGGATCCTCGGGATTCTTGTAGCCGAGAATTTCCACGGGATTGGTGAGCAGATTGAACTTGATGCCCTCTGCCTCTGCGTGCTCTACCTCTTCCTTTCTTGCGGGAAGCTCTTCCATGGAGCGACGGTAGATGAGGGTAACCTCAGCACCCAGACGGAGCGCGGTTCTGGCGGCATCCATTGCGACGTTACCACCGCCCACGACCGCCACCTTGCCGCCCTTCATACAGGGGGTGGTCGCATCGTCCTTATACGCCTTCATCAAATTGTTACGGGTTAAGAATTCGTTGGCGGAATACACGCCGCAAAGTCCTTCGCCGGGAATGTTCATGAAATTGGGAAGTCCCGCACCCGAACCGATGAACACAGCCTCAAAGCCCTCTTCAAACAGTTCGTCCACGGTCAGGGTCTTACCGATGACAACGTTGGTTTCGATCTTCACGCCCATGGCGGAAAGCTTGTCGATCTCCTTTGCCACGATTCTCTTGGGCAGACGGAATTCGGGAATACCGTACACCAGCACGCCGCCCGCCTGATGCAGAGCCTCAAACACAGAGACCTCGTAGCCTCTTGTCGCCAGCTCGCCCGCGCAGGCAAGACCGCTGGGACCCGAACCAACCACAGCCACGCGGTGACCGTTCTTTTCGATGGTGGGAGCACTGAATTCCTTTTCAAGCGCACGGTCTGCAACGTAGCGTTCCAAACGTCCGATGGCGACCGGCTCGCCCTTGATGCCTCTTACACACTTGCTCTCACACTGGGTCTCCTGGGGACAAACGCGTCCGCAGATGGCAGGCAGAGAGCTGCTCTTTGCGATCACTTCCGCCGCACCGTCAAAATCCATTTCCTTGATGCGGGAAATAAAGTCGGGGATCTGAATATTCACGGGGCATCCTGCCACGCAAGGCATATTCTTACAGTTTAAGCAGCGGTTTGCTTCCTCCACTGCCATTTGCTCGGTATATCCTTCGGTTACCTCCAAAAAGTCCTTGGCACGCACCTCAGGCGCGCGCTCGGGCATGGGGGTCTTGGTCATAGTCATATTCGCCATATTACTGAACCTCCTTACTGAAGAGATTGCACTGCTCTTCATACGCATGGCGCTCGAAGCTGCGGTACATACCGCCTCTTGTCATCGCCTCGTCAAAGTCAACGGCATAACCGTCGAAGTCGGGTCCGTCCACGCAGGCAAACTTGGTGACCCTCTTTCCGTCCTCACCCACAAGGCTCAGTCGGCAGCCGCCGCACATGCCCGTTCCGTCGATCATGACGGGGTTCATGGAAACGGTCAACGGAATACCGGTAGGCTTACAGGTCTTGGCAACGAATTTCATCATGACAAGAGGTCCGATGGTGATGATGTGGTCAAAGGTCTCTCCCTTTTCAAACATCTCGGCAAGGGGCATGGTCACGTTGCCCTTTCTGCCGTAGCTGCCGTCGTCGGTCATGACGATCAGTTCCTTGCTGGCTGCGCGGAATTCGTCCTCCAGGATCAGAAGATCCTTATTGCGGAAGCCGATGACCGAGGTCACCTCGGCACCCTGTTCGTGCAGCTTCTTTGCAATGGGAAGCGCGATGGCACAGCCCACGCCGCCGCCCACGATCAGCACCTTTTTCAGTCCCGCGGTGTGGGTGGCCACACCAAGCGGTCCCACGAAGTCGGAAAGACAGTCACCCACCTCCAGACGGTTCAGCGCCGCAGTGGTGGCACCCACGATCTGGAAGATCACGGTGACGCTGCCCGCTTCTCTGTCATAATCTGCAACGGTCAGCGGAATGCGCTCGCCGTCCTTTGTCACACGCAGGATAATGAACTGGCCGGGCTCTGCTTTTTTGGCAACCAGCGGTGCGTATACCGAAATACGGGTCACCGTCGGATTCAAGCTTTCTTTTGATAAGATCTTATACATTTATATAACCTCCAAGCGTTTTGCCTTTGCGGCAAAACGAGTTCTGTTTATGACAAGCATACTGCATACTATACCACACTTTCACGCGTTTGTAAACTTGTTTTTTAAATTTTTTCGCAAAATCGTTGACGCAATTTCGCTTTCGTGCTATATTATTACCGACCAAAAACAACCTGGCAAAGAAGGTGTCACCTCTTTTGATTTTTTCTCTTTCGATCTTCCTTATCACCTGCGCCCTGCTCATCGGTGCCGTTCTGTTCTTCCCAAGACTTCGCATCGGAAAGCTGGGAATTGATACCTACTGGGTCATCGCCCTCATCGGGGCGCTGACGCTGATCCTTTCGGGCAACTGCCCCATGAACGAAGTGCTTGCCGAAATGACAAGCGACAGCGCCATCAACCCGCTGAAGATCCTCACGCTCTTTCTCTCCATGACCGCTCTCTCGGTCTTTCTGGACGAGGTGGGCTTCTTCCGCTATCTTGCCTCCAAAATGCTGGGAAGCGCAGGCAAGGGACAGACGAAGCTGTTCTTTCTGCTGTACGGCACGGTGTCTCTGCTGACGGTCTTCACCTCCAACGACATCGTCATCCTGACCTTCACCCCCTTCATTTGCTATTTTTCCAAAAACGCCGGCATCGATCCCATCCCATACCTCGTTACCGAATTCGTGGCTGCCAACAGCTGGAGCATGGCGCTGGTGATCGGAAATCCCACCAACATCTACCTTGCCACCGCAGGGGGCATCGGTTTTTTGGACTACTTCCTACACATGATCCTTCCCACCGTGGCAGCGGGTCTGGTCTCGCTATTCATGCTGTGGCTGCTCTTCCGCAAAAAGCTGAAAAAGCCGCTTGACGCCATGCCGAGCACCAAGCTGCGTATTGCCGACAAGGGACTGCTGGTCTTGGGGCTTCTGCACCTTGGCGGATGCACCGTGCTGGTCGCCGTCGCCTCCTTCCTTTCCCTTCCCATGTGGATCATCTGCCTTGGCTTTGCGCTCTCGCTCTTTATCACCGCTAGCGTCTATTGCCTCATTCGCCGCCGCCGTCCGCTGGAGCTTGCTCACACCTTCTTCCGCGTGCCCTGGCAGCTGGCTCCCTTCATGCTCTCCATGTTCGTTTTGATCCTGACCCTTCAGCGCTACGGTATCACCGACAAGGTCACGGGACTTTTGGGCTCGGGCGGGTCGGTACTGCTCTACGGTCTTGCGGCATACCTTGCCTGCAATATCATCAACAACATTCCCATGAGCGTATTCTTCAGCGCGGTGCTTCTGCCTCTGACGGGCACAGCGAGCACGGGCGCGACCTACGCGGTCATCGCCGCCTCCAACCTCGGTGCCATCTTCACTCCCGTGGGAGCGCTGGCGGGCATCATGTGGATGTCCATCCTGCGGGAAAAGAACATCAAATTCAGCTTTGCCGATTTCACCAAATACGGCGCCATCGTTTCCATGCCTGCACTGCTTGCCGCCCTTGCGGTACTGCAGATCACGCTCTGATAAAAAACCGTTGCTTGCAACGGTTTTTTTCTTTTCCCCCTTGACAAATGCATTTTCATGTGCTATCATACAATTGAACAGTTGCTCAATTGATGAAAGGAGAAACTCATGCCACACGATCACGACCATCCATGCGATGCCGTATTTTCCCCTGCGGATCTTGACGCAGAGGATCTGTACGATCTTGCCGATCTTTTCAAGATCTTTGGGGACTCCACACGTCTTGGGATCCTCTTTGCCCTGCTTGAGGGCGAAAAGAAGGTCTGCGACATCGCAAAAGAACTGGAAATGACCCTATCCGCCATCTCCCATCAGCTGCGCACTCTCAAGCAGTCGCGGCTGGTCAAGTCCCGCAGAGAGGGCAAAAACGTATTTTACTCGCTGGATGACGACCACGTTTCGGGCATCCTGCGCGCCGGAATGGCACATATTTTACACACCCACTAACAGAAAAGAGGATTGTATCATGACTAAAATCTTTAAGCTTGAAAACCTAGACTGCGCCAACTGCGCTGCCAAAATGGAACGAAGCATCAAAGCCATCGAGGGTGTCAACGACTGCACCGTCAGCTTTATGACCCAGAAGATGATGCTGAACGCGGACGATACCCGTTTTTCTGAAATTTTAGAGCTTGCCAAGAAAGCCATTGCCAAGGTGGATCCCGACTGCAAGGTGAAATAAATATGAGTAGGAAACAGAAAAGAACCCTGTATCGCATCCTTTGCTCCGCCCTTCTCTTTGTCGCCGCACTGATCCTCATACATACCTTGTCTCTATCCTTTGGATGGAGCATCCTTATCATGCTTCCCGCTTATTTGCTCATCGGCTACGACGTGCTGTGGGAAGCGATCGGCGGCATCGGCAGAGGGCAGATCTTTGACGAGAACTTTCTCATGGGCATCGCTTCTATCGGTGCCTTTGCGGTGGGAGAAGCCACCGAGGGCGTGGCTGTCATGCTCTTCTATCAGGTGGGAGAGCTGTTCCAAAGCATTGCCGTGGGCAAGAGCCGCAAATCCATTTCCGATCTGCTGGACATCCTGCCCGAAACGGCAACCGTGCTGCGTGACGGGGAGGCTATGACCCTTTCTCCCGAAGAGGTGGAAGTGGACGACATTCTACTGGTGCGCCCCGGGGAAAGGATCCCTCTTGACGGTAGGATCATTGAGGGGGCATCCAGCCTTGATACCGCCTCTTTGACCGGCGAATCGCTGCCCCGTGACGTAAAGGCGGGGGACGAGGTTTTCAGTGGCTCCATCAATCTGCAGGGAGTTCTCAAGCTCCGCTGCACCAAGCCCTTTTCGGAGTCCACTGCCGCGAAGATCATGGAGCTTGTGGAAAATTCCCAAATGCACAAGGCAAAGACCGAGCGCTTCATCACCCGCTTTGCCAAGTATTACACACCCATCGTAGTACTTTCCGCACTGCTGCTTGCCACGGTCCCTCCGCTCTTTCTCGGTGTGACAAGCACTGCGGTCTGGTCCCACTGGATCCACACTGCCCTTGTGTTTCTCATCGTATCCTGCCCCTGCGCCCTTGTGATCTCAGTTCCCATGGCGTTCTTCGGCGGGATCGGCGGGGCCTCCCGTCACGGCATCCTCATCAAGGGAGCCAATCATCTTGAAATGATGGCGAGCGTGGATACCGTCGTCTTTGACAAAACGGGCACCCTGACAAAGGGAAGCTTTTCGGTGACAGAGATCCATCCCGTAAGCGGCACAAAGGAATCGCTTTTGCAGCTTGCCGCCCTAGCGGAATACCATAGCAGTCACCCCCTCGCCCTTTCCGTCAAAAAGGCAAACACGCGTCCGCTCGATCCCGAAAAGATCACCGAGCTTGAAGAGGTCGCAGGGGGAGGCATTCGCGCGGTGATCGACGGATCGACCGTGCTTGTCGGAAACGCGTCTCTTTTGCATAGCCATGGAGTCAGCGCCGATCTGCGGGGCATGAGTGCGGGTACCTGCATCCATCTTGCCGCAAATGGTGTGTACCTCGGTCACATCCTGCTTAGCGATACACCCAAGGAGGATGCCGCCGGTACGATAACGGCGCTGAACGCACAAAAAATCCGCACCGTACTCCTGACCGGCGACCGAAACGAAGTGGCAAAGCCGCTGGCAGATGCCCTTGGTATTGCCGAGCTGCACGCAGAGCTGCTGCCACAGGACAAGGTCTCTCATTTTGAAACCGTCCAGCAACGCGCGAGCGGTGCGGTGGCCTTTGTTGGTGACGGCATCAACGACGCACCCGTGCTTGCCCGCGCCGACGTGGGCATTGCCATGGGAGCGCTGGGCTCGGACGCCGCCATTGAGGCATCGGACATCGTGCTCATGGACGACAAACCCTCCGCTGTTTTGAAGGCAATCTCCCTTGCCAAAAAGACCATGACGATCGTGCGTCAAAACATTGTTCTGGCACTGGGCGTCAAGATCGCCATCATGCTGCTGGACCTTGCCGTTGCCGCTTCGCTGTTTTCCATTCCGAGTGCGGCAATGACCTGGGTCGCCGTGTTTGGTGACGTAGGCGTAGCTGTAATTGCCATTCTCAATTCCTTGCGTGTAATGCGCACCTGACGTTGCATTTTCCTTTTGCGGCACGGTTGCCGATGACAATCACCTCCGTTTGTGCTAGGATACAAACGGAGGTGATTTTTATGCGATGTTACTACTGCGAAAAAAGAGTGAAGGCACCGTTCTGGCTCTTGGATAACGGTGCCGTTCTCTGCGACGGATGCCTTGCAAACGTCGGGCTCTATGAGCTGCTCGATCTGCTGAGGCTATCCTCTTTTACCGACCTTTTGACCCGATACGGCATTGCGCTTCGCCGCACAGCCCTTGGATGCTAGCCAAAAAAGGAGGTGATCCTTCATGGACAATACGAAAAATCTACCCAAAGCACTGCCCCGCGGCATCAATCGCGCCTGCTCGGGCATCGTGGAAAGCGTACACGTTCCGCCCTACAGCGACTACGTCGAGCAGGCATGCATGACCGTCGGCGCCAACTACGCTCTTGACAAAGCCTCGGAATGCCAGCGTCAAAAGCTGGCGCTCGCCATCAAGCTCAATCTCATTGATCGCAAGGAATATCCCTACGCCCTTTTGCAGCGCCGCTTCGACCTGCCCCTTGGCATTCGAGCCTTCCTTGCGGAAAAGCGCAAATTCATCCATACCCTTGCCACTCTGTGCGGCTTTCTTCCGCCGCAAACGGCAACTTAAAAAGGAGATGACCCTGTCATCTCCTTTTTCTTCCTCTTGTGATATCCACAACGATCACGATCACGCCGGCAAGGGTAAGAAAAGCCACCACAGACCAAACGATCATCCATGTGGTGCTCATGGATCCCGCGGCGTTTGCGCCGCCATCCGCCCCGTCAAGCTGCGCAACCAAGGTGCCCTTGTTCATTTCCGCAAGTGCATTACCGGACAGACGGTTCATCAGCGTATTCAGTCCCTGTGCACAGCTGTCAAGCCTAAGCAGGTCCTGCACAGTCTCTGTATCCGTGCTGTCAAAGCAAACACGCTGCCCCTCTGCATCCGACACCAGCAGGGTGTACAAATAGCCCTCGTACATCCAGCTGATCCCGTTCATTCCCTTTTCGTCAAATCGATACACCAGTCTGCCGCCCAAGCAGTGTGCTGCGGTATCGGCATCCTTCTTGCCCTTGAGTGCCGTCAGGCTTTCCTTCGTGGATTCCGACAGATCCAGCCAAACGGCAGTTCTTCCGCGTGCCGCAAGCTCCACGTCGATATACTGCTTGACCGAATAGCTGTCAATTTGGTCCTTGTGCTCTTCCCACACGGACACGTATCTCTGCACCGCTGCATTCTCGTTGTCGGATTGTACTAAATCCCGATAATATTCGTATGCTTCCAGCGGCGACTCAATGCGCACGGTATATCTGCGGCTGCCGTTTGCATACAGATAATCTATGGCGGGATAGCTCATGGGCAGATAATCTCCCAGCACTGAAAAATAGTTCCAGTAGATCCCGTTGAGCGGAGGGTTCATTCTCTCCTGCTCCTTGTATTGCTCAAGAGTATCGTAGGTCTTGATGACCACATTATCCGCCACAGAAGCAGGCTGCACCGCCGATAGGGCGGTAAACAGGGTCGCAATCAGAAGAACTGTGATGCAAAATCTTTTCATGGTCAGCTCCTTTCGCCATCGCTCAACCGTTTTCGATGGTTTCTCTGTTTTTTCCGTAAAGCGCGATCCGCTCGGTAAGGGCAGCGGCAAACGCCTCATCGCATTGCAGATACAGTGCCTTCTCCTTGCTACCGTCTTCGTACAGAATACGGTACACATCTTTGGCTCGAAATTCGGGACAGTAGTTGACTGCCTTTGTCACGTTATCCCCTATTTTTTCCCTCTTTTCAATGGAGATCATTTCCGAAAAGCCCACCGTACCGATCAGGGTGCTGCGCTGCCCCTGTACGCGATAAATATTAAGAATGGGATACAACGAAGCCGATGAGGCATAATCGTAGATCTCGTAGGTGTAGCTTGTCAGCATATACCGAATAGTAAACTGGATGGCAAGTGCAAGAAATCCGATTCCCGCCAGCTGTACAAACGCTCCGTACGGCATACCTGTATAAGAAGGCAGGACGAACAGCACGACCCCCGCCACGTATAACGCAAGCGTCAGCCACCTGACGCTGCCAAGCTTCCTTTGCGCGATATATTTCATTCGTATTCTCCCTTCGGTTACTCAAGTCATATTTTACCCTAGTTTTGTCCCAATGTCAAGGGTTTTGCACAAATGCGCATCCTCTGCCATACAATATTAGCAAAGAACACGATCACGGAGGAACAAATGGAAATAAATAAGCAGAAAATCGCACGGATCACCAATATGCCCCCGAACGAATTTGCATCGCTTGTTTACAACGTGGTGCTACGGGCAGGGGCAGACCGATCGCAGGCACAGATGGCAATGAGCATTGCCCCCATGATCCAAAGCAAGCTGTGCACGGCAAGCGACGAGGATTTGGAAAAAATTCTGAAAATGGTGGGAGAGGAGAAGGTGCGAGGCATTTTGGACTCGCTGGACGCATAGAGATGGAAGGAAACGGTTTGGATCTTGGAAAGATCTTGAAAATGGTCACCGACAACCCTGCCATGCTGCAAACGGCACTGTCTTTTGCCGGCAAGCTGAAGGACAGCGCAGCTGCCCCCTCGAAATCGGAGCAGGAGCCGCAAGCGGAAGCCACGCTCCCCGTTTTGCAGCAGCCAAAGACAAATCAGGACAGTGCCAGAGAAAACGAAAGACGCCTGCTTTTGGCGCTGCGCCCCTATCTGGGGCAAGCAAGGCAGGATAAGATCGACTTTGTTCTGAAGATCCTGCAGCTTTTGGAGCTGGCGGGAAGTTTAGGACTGGGACTTGATACTAAAACGAAAGGAAGGGAGCCAAGTGATGTATAGCAGACCCTTTGGCCAAAACGGACTTCCGCCCGATTACGGTGGGGTCTCCTTTCGACGGGAAGAACAGACTGCCCCCGTCGAAAACGACCCGAGCTGCGCTCCGCCCTGCGCACCGCGCTATCCCACCGAGCAGCGTCCGAGACCGATTCCGTCACGCAGCATCAGAGTAAAGCGTGCTGCCCCCAAAATGCAAGAGGAGTCCAAGACGGAAAAACGCTCGGGACTCAGCGCGCTGGGCGCTCACAGCTTTACCATGGAGGACATCGTGCTGGCGGGACTGATCCTGCTGCTGCTCAATTCCGACTGCGATTCAGAGCTGCTTTTGATCCTGGGTTTCTTGCTGCTGGTGGGCTTACAGTAAAAAAGAAGCTGTTGTAAAACAGCTTCTTTTTCTATTTTGCTTCCTGTGCCTGCTGCATGATCTTGCGGATCGGCAGCTTTTGCGGACACCTCTTTTCGCAGGCACCGCAGGCAATACAGAGACTCGCCTCGGGAATACGCTCCTTGCTTCCCAGTATCCGTCGGTTGACACCCTTGATGATAGTGGGAATGGGCAGATGACGGGGACACACCTCCAAACAGTACCGACAGGAGGTGCAAGAATACGTGGGGATCTTTCGCATGGCGGAAGCCGCCTTCAACAGGCTGTCGAATGCCTCCTTGGAAAGAGGCGTCAGCTCGCGCATACACGCCACGTTTTCCCGTGTTTGCTCCATGGTGGACATTCCCGAAAGAACGGTCACGACCTCTTCCTTGGTGGCAGCAAAGCGAAGCGCCAGCGTAGCAGGAGAGTCCTTTTCCAAAAGCTCCGGGATCATTTCCTCTATCTGAGGAGGAAGGACCGCCAGATTACCGCCCTTGACAGGCTCCATGACGATGATCGGCTTTCCGTGATGACGTGCCACTTCGTAGCACCGTCTGGATGCAACGGCATTGGTCTCCCAGTCATAATAATTCAGCTGCAGCTGCACAAAATCCACCTCGGGATGCTCGGTCAGGATCTTGTCCAGCACCTCCGGCTTGTCATGGAAGGAAAAGCCCATTTTACGCACCGTACCGTTTTTCTTTTGCTGCGCCACAAATTCAAACACGTCAAATTGCTTTGACTGCTTTTCATATGTATTATTATTCAGCGCGTGCAGCAGATAATAGTCAAAATATCCCGCGCCCGTGCGGTCCAACTGCAAAGCGAAAATACGCGCTACGTCGTCCTTCTCCTTCAAAATGGAAACCGGCATCTTATCCGCCAAACGGAAGCTTTCACGGGGATAGCGTTCACATAGGATCCTTTTGGCAACCCCCTCGGATCTGCCATCCAGATAAAAATAAGCAGTATCAAAATAGGTAAATCCGTTTTGGATCACACAGTCCGCCATATCCATGCACTGTCTGAGGTCCACCTCGCCGTTCGGCAAAAGAGGAAGCCTCATAAGTCCCAGACCGAATTTGCCCTTTTCCTTGTGCGAACGCGCGGGCAGCTTATCCATGGCAGCCTCGGCAAAGGCTGACAAAAAGATATTCTTGCGGTAAGCCTCCATGCGATCGTACAGCGCCTCTCTTTGACGGGCAATCCGCAAAAAGGCATCATAGTACCGACGGTAGGTCACCGAGCTCTGATACGCCGCCTCTTCCTTGACGGCATGAGGCTTGCTCTTCAAATACAGCGCAAGCTGATTGTTGACGGTGTGCAGCGCAAAGCAAAGAGCAAAGGAATCGGTTACGTAATGCTCGGTGGGAACCGTGCAGTGTGCATCGTTCACTCTGAGCACTGCGGCAAATTCTCTTTGCACCCCTGCTGCCTCTGCGGCAGCAGCACACATCCCTTCGGTCGTTTTTCCAATCCGCCTTACACAGTGATTGACGACGATCATCGAGACTGTAATATATACCACAAACGCCAAAAGCGCTCCAAACAATCCAATCCAGACGTATGTCATTGGGGACTCACCCACCTTTCTGTAACAAGTATACCTTCTTTTTGAACGGGTGTCAATTGATTATTGAAAAATCGCCACACATTTTTTCAAAAGTTTGTTGCTTTTTTGAAAAATATGTGCTATACTGATGAAAAGAAGTGTGTTTTTGACGTTACGATCAAATTTGAGGTGTTAATTTTGTTAGGTTTTTACAATTATACGGTGATACTCACCTATCTTTCCTTGATTTCGGGTACCATCGGTATTTTCGCGGTGGCAACCGGCAAGCCGCTGGTTATGTCCATAATATGTCTTTTGCTCAGCGGATTTTTCGATCTGTTTGACGGCAAGGTTGCTCGCACACGCAAGCAGAGCACCGACGATGAAAAGCGCTTCGGCATTCAGCTGGACTCTTTGGCGGATCTGGTATGCTTCGGTGTGCTCCCCGCAGTTATGGGCGTCAGCTACGGACTGAACAACTATTTTTACTTTACCGTGATGGCTCTTTACGTTCTGGCAGGACTTATTCGTTTGGCGTATTTCAATGTCAGCGAAGAAAACCGCAGCACCAAGGAGGGTGGCGTTCGCAGTCAGTATGACGGTCTTCCGATCACCTCTGCCGCCATCATTTTCCCGCTCTTTTACTGCTTCAAGATCTGTGCAAACGATTATTTCGATGCGGAAACCTTCAGCTATCTCTACTGCGGTCTGCTGATCGCCGTGGGCTTTGCTTTCCTCTTCAATCGCATCAAGATCCGCAAGGCGAAAGGCACGATGATCTACATCATCGGACTGTTTGGTTTGGTGGAGCTGGTAACGGTTTTGATCGTCTATATCCTGAAAACCAAAAATATT
>SVRH01000022.1 GCA_015064925.1 Oscillospiraceae bacterium
CCGATTCGTATGCTTTTTTACGTTCTCTTTGCAAGAATTTGCGATCTACGCCGCAGTCGATGATATCCCAAGGCAGTACCTCGTCCTCGGGGATCTCACGCTCAGCAAAGAAGGCGGGATCGATGCCCGCTTCGGCAAAGGCAGCAAGCCATGCGTCATAATCGAAATACTCATCCCAGGCATCGAACATTCTGCCCGACTTGTGCGCTGACAGCAGTGCTTCGGCCAGCTTTCGGTTGCCCTTGGCAAGCACCGCCTCCACGTGGCTGACCTTGGCATTGTGCCATGTGTAGCGGATGTGGCGGTCGGTGATGTGCTCGCGCAGCAGCGCCTGCTTACGCTGCAGCTCCTCCATGGAATCCTGCTTGTCCCACTGGAAGGGGGTAAAGGGCTTGGGAATGAAGCAGGAAACGCTGATGGTCACCTGAGGATGTCTGCCCTTTTGACGGTCGGGATTGGCGTAGTACTTGTCGACCACCTTCTTGGTCAGCTCTGCGATACCGATGATATCCTCGTCGGTCTCGGTGGGAAGTCCGCTCATGAAGTACAGCTTCACGTTGTCCTTGCCGAAGCTGAACGCCACGCCGCAGGCGCGCAGAAGATCTTCCTCGTCCACGTTTTTATTGATCGCGTCTCTCAGACGCTGGGTGCCCGCCTCGGGCGCAAACGTCAGACCGCTCTGACGCACGGAGGACACTCTCTCCATGAGCTCCTTAGTAAAGGCATCCACACGCTGAGATGGCAGCGAGAGCGAAACTCTCTTTTCATCGGTCCATTTGAGCAGCAGATCTGTCAGATCGGGAAGCTCGGTATAGTCCGAAATGGACAGTGCGGTCAGCGAGATCTCATCGTAGCCGGTGTGCGCGTGCAGACACTGCGCCTGCGCATTGAGCGTTTCGCTGGTCTTTTCGCGCACTGGGCGGTAGACCATGCACGCCTGGCAGAAGCGACAGCCGCGGATGCACCCACGGAACACCTCCAGCATGATGCGGTCATGCACCGTTTCAATGAACGGCATGACCATTTTATCGGGGAAATAGGACTTGTCAAAATCCTTGATCATGCGCTTGGTCACGCGCTTTGGCACGTCGGGAAATTTTGGCTCGTACGCCTTGATCGTTCCGTTTTCGTTGTAGGACACGTCGTACAGCGAAGGAACGTAGAAGCCCTGCAGCTTGGTGGCGACCGCGTACAAAAAGTCCTTTTTGTTGTAGGTGCCGTTCTCCTTCATTTCTATGTACAAGCGTGTAAACTCGGGAAGCGCTTCCTCGCCCTCACCGATGGAGAACACGTCGAAGAATTCCGCCACAGGCTCGGCATTGTAGGTGGCGGGACCGCCGCCGATGATGATGGGGTACTCATCTCCACGTTCCGATGACCTATACGGAATGCCCGCCAGCTCCATCATATAAAGAACGTTCGAAAAGCACAGCTCGTACTGCATGGTAAAGCCAACGATATCAAAATCACGAATGGGATCCCTGCTCTCCAGTGCGTAAAGCGGAATATCGTGCTTCTTCATCTGCTCCGCCATATCCGGCCAGGGCGCATAGCAACGCTCGCACCAGATATCGGGTTCCTTGTTGAGGGCGCCGTACAGAATACGCATACCCAGATTGCTCATGCCGATCTCATACGTATCGGGGAAGCAAAACGCCCATCTCGCCTTTACCGTTTCTTTATCCTTGACAATCTGCCCGAATTCTCCGCCGATATATCTTCCCGGCTTGAGAACCTTTTTGAGCACACCGTCTATATTCTTTCCACCAACAATCATGGTAAACTCCGTTTCTTCATTGACTTAATAACCGTCAAAAGCCGGGAGCCGTCTCCGGTCCCGACCCTTGATCAAATAAACAGTGCAGGTAATATAAATGCCGGCAGCAGCCAGAACAGCTGATAGATCAGCACGTGCACCGAGGAAATATCGAGGAAATTGCCAAAGGCAAACACCAAGGAGGAGGCAACGATTCCCGCCAGCACAGACAGGATCTTCACCGCCAGTCCCGTGCGCAGAAGCAGCTGGGTACGATCGCAAAGCGAAAGCGTTTTCAGCAGATTCTTGGCACTCTTTCGAGACGCAACGCCGCTCTTTGCCTTCTCGGCAACCGAGGAAAGCTGCTCCTTGCTTTCGCATTTCAGCACACGTACGGGGTATTCGGTCAGACGGATGCGTCTGCCAAGCATCGTGTCGTCGATATTGGGATCCAGCGTGCGGATGCCCATGCACATGCCCGCCTTGTAAAGCGCACCCACAATGTCCTTCATTTCAGGATCCATGCGGTATTCGATGTACATTTTAGCCGCCAGCTCGTTGCCGATGACCACAAACATAATGGACAGCTTGCCCTCACGCTCGATGGCAACGTCGTTGGGATCGTAGGCAGGCACGTAGCCACAGGCGTTGATATAGGCACCGTTTCCGCAGTACACGTGCTCACCATCCACCGCAGCTTCCACACCGCTTGACTTAATTTCCAGCACGTCCACATCGCCCTCCTTACCAAAATCCTTGGTCGCCTGACGGAATACGTCGGCAAGAGGGCCTCCCAAACGGTCGAACACACCCGAAACGGTATACAGCACTCTATCAATGCGGCTATTGCCGTACAGCTTGATGGATCGCACCTTCACGCCCGAGGAGGGGAACACGTCACTGTCATTAAAGGAGACCACAGAGGCATCGGCATACTCATCCACCGATGCATCGCCTACGATGG
Source organism: Oscillospiraceae bacterium (assembly GCA_015064925.1). GTDB lineage: Bacteria > Bacillota > Clostridia > Oscillospirales > CAG-272 > SIG655. Next base: position 2,721 of record SVRH01000022.1, read on the forward strand.
CGCAGTCCATAGCATATGCCTTGTTCGACGCACGGTAGTACGGAAAGCTGAACACCGCAAAGGCGGATACCGGCAGACAAAACATCAGCGCCAGCTGACAGTAGCCAAGTCCGTCCAGCAGAGTTCCGGTACGGTAATACCCAAGGATCAGGAACACCACTGCCACGATCACATCCACAGTGGCAATCACGCCGCAAACGGATTTGCTCTTCTTATATTTTTCGGTATTTGCCACAAAATCGGTGACAAATTCGGTCTTTTGCACGCCAAAAATGCGGGGCGTTTCATCCAAATACTGGTCAAACGCATCCTTTTCCATCTCAGATTCCGCATCCTTTTGTCTTGTGGCAGTATACTTGACGGCATCGGTGCTGATCACGTCAAATGCCATCATCTGGCTCTTCAGATGCAAGAAGCTGTACAGCACCGCCATGAGAGCACACAGTGCCAGCGGCAAATTGAAGGTGGGGGTACCCACGTGGTTGCGGGATACCGCCAACATAATTTCATAGGCAAGGTTGAAGCCTGCCCCCAGTGCCAACAGAATGCCGGGTCCGGGGCAACCGCCAAGGGCGGTGCGGATACCGCTTATGATCTCGGGCAGACACACCAGCACGCAAAACAGGGTCAACTGCACCGAAATAAGCAGATGGATCTCGGGATATTTGGTGGCACTGAGCATGCCGGGCAGATCCCCTCCGAAGAAGGAAACACACTCCACCGCACCGCACAGCAGCAGCACGACGCCCGCCAGCCAAAGCCGCAGCTTCATGAAGCGATACTTGCGTCTGAACATGGCAAGAAACAGATCCCGCTTGGAGGGATCATCATACTCATCCTCGGCGCGATGCTTGCTATCGGTCTTTTCATCCTCTGCGCCGTCGGTCTCACCCTCCGACTTTTCTCCGTTTTCGCCACCAAAGATCATCATGAGATTTACGTCGTCTTCGCTGAGCTGGCCAAACTCGTTGACCGTATCCTCGCTGAAGACACCCTCTGCCTCAGGCTGTACGCTTTCTTCCTCCAGCGCATCCTTGGCAAGCTGCTCCATCTCCGTGTAATCGTCAAGCGCCTTCTCTTGCTCCGTGACATCTTCAGACACCGGCTCTTGCTCTTTCACCTCAGGTTCCGCATCCGTGTCAAGCTCGTCCATGGGCGGCTCTTCGGCCTCTTCCTCGCCGATCACACCCTCCAGCGACTCCGAGACCTTGGGAATGGCGGCACCCACCATTACCTTGCTTTTCTGCACACGGAACTTGAACTTCTCAGCACCTGTCTCCTGCGCCTCTTCATCCGTTGTTTCATCAATGACGGGAAACTCAAGCAGCTCTTCCGCTGCGGTTTCGCCCTCCACCTCGGGAAGGCATACACTCTCCTGCTCCGCTTCGTTTTCATCGCTGAAATTTTCCATGAGCCGACGGATCAGCTCCTCCGTGGAGATTTCGCCATTTTGTTCATTCTTTTTGTTATCCATACGTCAACTTCCTTTCCGTCCAAGTTAGCCGTGACGCTGTCTTGCCGCTTCGCAAAGCACCACAGCTGCCGCACAGGAAACGTTGAACGAATTTACACGTCCGTACATTTCGATTGAAACGATAAAATCACATTTTTCCTTGACAAGTCGGGATACACCCTCACCCTCGGATCCAAACACGAACGCCGCAGCGCCCTTCAGATCGGTTTTGTAAAGCGAGCTTCCGCCTGCCTCAGCCGCATACACCCAAACACCCTTTTCCTTCAGTGTTTCGATGGTTGCAGCGATATTTGATACCTTTGCCACCGCCATGTGGGCAAGCGCACCTGCCGATGCCTTGGCGGCAACGGGGGTCAGCCCCGCACAGTGACGCTTGGAAAGGATCACACCGTGCGCACCCGCTCCCTCGGCGCAGCGGATGAGCGCGCCCAGATTGTGAGGGTCGGTGATACCGTCACCGATGACAAAGAAGGGCGCTTCCCCTCTCTCTTCGGCAATGGCGAACAGATCGTCAAGAGTGCAGTACTCCTTTTCGGCAACCATGGCAACCACGCCCTGATGCCAGGATCCCCCCGCCAAACGATCCAGCTTGTTTTTGTCGCACTCCAAAAGCGGAATGCCCTTTTCCAAAACCAACGCACAGATCAGCTTGATAGAGCCCTCTCTCTCCCCTGTGGCAACGAACACCTTGTCCACGGGAGCACCTGATTTCAGCTGCTCCAGCACCGCATTGCGTCCTGCGATCACGCCCTCGGGCGCTTTGGTAGGCTCACTTATTTTCTTATCCTTCTTGTACCGTTCCATATTGATACGTCCTTTGTTATCTGTCGCACTATATTATATTTATTGTAACACATTTTTTTCGCTTTGTATATAGTATTTTGAAAAAAATCAATTCTTACCGTCTGAAAGGAACCGTTCACCAATGCGGTACACGTCCCCCGCTCCCATGGTAATCACAAGATCGCCCTTCTGTACTTCCTCCTTCAGCGCTGCATAAGTCTGCTCCATACTGTCAAATGCCCTTGCGTTTTCCATTCGAGCAGCAATATCAGCTGCACTCACACCAAAGGTATTGACCTCCCTTGCCGCAAAGATCGGAGCAACGAGGGTCAGATCCGAATGGGACAGTGCGGCAGCAAATTCATCAAGCAGTCCTGCCGTACGGGAATAGGTATGGGATTGGAACACCGTGACCACTCGCTTGTAGCCTAGCGTCTTTGCCGTTTTCAGGGTCGCTTCGATCTCGGTAGGATGATGGGCGTAATCGTCGTACACATCCACACCGTCCACGCTTCCCTTTTTCTCAAAGCGACGCACGGCACCGCCAAATGCGAAAAGCCCCTTGCAGATCTCATCTGCCGATACTCCGCAGGCAAGCGCCGCAGCGGCAGCGCACAGTGCATTGGATACATTGTGCTTGCCCGGCACCGAAAGGCGGATCTCGCAAAGTGCCTCACTACCCTTCATCAGGGTGAACACGCCGCAGCCCTTTTCAAAGCGGAGCTCCTTTGTCCGATAATCGGCATCCTCGGAGTCGATCGAAACCGTGATCACCTTTTTGGGATATGCGGCAAAGGTTTCCTTCGTGTTTGCGTCGTCCAAATTCACCACCACGCATTCGGCGTCCAGCGCAGATCTGTAAAAGGATTCCTTCATCTGCGAAAGGCTGTGGAAATAGTCCACGTGATCCAGGTCGATATTCAAGACCACCGCCACGGTGGGATGAAAGCTCAGAAACGAATCGGTGTATTCGCAGGATTCGTACACCAGCTGCTCCTTTTTGCCAATGCGAAAGGCATTTCCGTCAAGGCAGGCAAGCTCCGCACCGCACAGCACGGTGGGATCGGACGAACCCGCAAGGCAAATGGCAGACAACATTCCGGTCGTGGTGGACTTTCCGTGCGTGCCCGACACGCCGATGCGATGGCGATATGCCGTCATCAGCCGTCCCAAATACTGTGCGCGACTAAGCATAGGGATCCCTGCCGCCACAGCCGCCGCATATTCCTCATTGTCGGGATGAATGGCAGCAGTGTACACCACCACCTCAGGCCTTGTTTTTTCTATATTTTCGGCACACTGTCCGTAATACACAGTGGCACCTCTGCGTTCCAATTCCTCTGTCAAGGCAGAGGGCGCACGGTCGGAGCCGGTCACCTGTTTACCGTCCTTCAGCGCCATCATGGCAAGCGAGGACATCATGATCCCGCCAATTCCGATAAAGTGGATCTTATTGCCGTTCACTATCATTTCGTTCATATCATTCTCCGTTCTGACACACGGTGTCAGCCATCATTTCACACTTTATTACACACATTTTCTTTATTGTGACCGTTTATGGACACGCCGAAGAAAATGTGACAAACATTAACAAAAAGGACACAAATAATTCAAAAAAAACTTGCAAAATATTTGTATATATTCCACATTCGATTTGTATAATAGAGACACCGCAGTATTACAGCATTCAGGAGGAACACAAAATGCAAATCACAGACGTGAAAGTCAGAAAAATATTTGAAGACGAGGGCCCCATGAAGGCGATCGTATCGGTTACGTTCGACCATCAGCTCGCTCTGCACGATATCAAGGTCATCTACGCCAGAGAGCGTCTTTTTGTCGTGATGCCCAGCCGCAAGAACCCCGATAACACCTACCGTGATATCGCTCATCCCATCAACACCGAGTTCCGTACCTCGCTGGAGCGCATCATTCTGGATGCTTATGAGGACGCACTTGCCACTGCAGAGGCGGTAGCCAGTGCAGAAACCGCAATGATCGATTGACAAGGAAGGAGTCGCAAGACTCTTTCTTTTTTTGTCTCAGCGTATGATGCATGCACGACGCAGGCAGTAGGTGTTCAGCAGCGCCCCCAGCATCAGCATATACATACAGCCATACATCCAAAGCATCAGGATGAGCAGCACGGAAAGACTTCCGTAGATGCTGTGCCAATTGGAAAAGCAGCGCAGGTACAGCGAAAACAAAAGCGAGTAGATCACCCAACCGACCCCGGCAAACAGCGCCCCCGGCAAATGCCGCGAAAAAGGCACTTCCCTTCCGCCCATCAAGCGGTAAAGCAGGGCGAAGAACGCAGTTAATAATACCGACGCGATCAGCCAGCGCCAGCCCACGAGCGAGGAAAACACCGCAAGTCCCTTTGGAAACAGTCTGCCAAGCAGCAGCGCAGCCCGTTTTCCGAACGCCACCGTGCCAAACGAAAGAATCAGCGCAGCCAGCAGGATCAAGGTGTACAGAAGCGAGTAGGCATAGCGCCACAGCAGGTTTTTTTGTCCGAACAACGAACCGTAGATGCCCGAGATTCCCTCTCCAATGGCACGCACCCCGCGGGACGCCGACCAAAGGATCACCAGCGCCGAGGTAGGCACCGCCATGGCACCCGCATCCAGAAAGCGAGCCACCGCTCCTTCGGTGATCACACTCCCAGCATCGGGATAGTATCGGCACAGAACCTCTGCGATCTTCTGCGGCATGCCGTCCACCAGCATTCCCAACACGGCAAACAGTAAAATGAGCATGGGAATGGCAGAAAACAGCGCGAAATATGCCGCCTGTGCGGCATACAAAGAGATCTGCGCACCCTTGATCGACTGCGCCACAGATCTTGCCAGCCTTATGAACTGCTTCGTTTTTTCCCTTACCGTGCTCCACACCTGCCTTCTCGAATTACCTTATTAGTATATCATAGCATATTCCTTGTTTTTTGTCAAATTTTGTTTGGTTTCTTGGATAGTTGAAAATACGGTACGTATTTTCGCGAACAAACGCCGTATTATCCGCAAAAAATTTCCATCCCCTCCTTTACAAACGGACGGATGTGTTGTATAATATGTACAATACAAGATTCGGAGGTATACCAATCATGGTCAATGAAACAATGCGTTATCTCTTGGCAGTGGACCCCGAGGTGGGCTCTGCCGTAAAGCAGGAATTCGACCGTCAGCAAAGAGGGCTCGAGCTGATCGCATCCGAGAACATCGTTTCTCCCGCGATCCTTGCCGCCAACAGCACCGTGCTGACCAATAAATATGCGGAAGGCTATCCCGCAAAGCGCTACTACGGCGGATGCGAATGCGTGGACATCGTGGAAAACATCGCCATCGAGCGCGCTAAGCAGCTGTTCGGTGCCAAATTTGCCAACGTTCAGCCCCACTCGGGTGCACAGGCAAACTCGGCTGTATATTTCAAAATTCTGGAGCACGGTGACAAGGTGCTGGGCATGAACCTTGCCCACGGCGGCCACCTGACCCACGGTTCTCCCGTCAATATGTCGGGTAAATTCTATCAGTTCGAGGCATACGGCGTCAATGAAGACGGCTTCATCGACTACGACGCACTGGAACAGAAGGCAATGGAGTTTAAGCCCAAGCTGATCGTGGCAGGCGCCTCCGCTTACCCCCGTACCATCGACTTTGCACGCTTCGGTGAGATCGCCAAGAAGTGCGGCGCCATGCTGATGGTGGATATGGCACACATCGCGGGTTTGGTGGCAGCAGGTCTGCATCCCTCTCCCGTTCCCTATGCCGATATCGTAACCACCACCACCCACAAGACTCTGCGCGGCCCCCGCGGCGGTCTGATCCTGACCAACTCCGAAGAACTGATCAAGAAGATCAACTCGGGCGTATTCCCCGGCACCCAGGGCGGTCCTCTGATGCATACCATCACTGCGAAGGCCATCTGCTTCGGCGAAGCGCTCAAGCCCGAATTCAAGCAGTATCAGGCACAGATCCTCAAGAATGCCAAGGTTCTGGCAGACGGACTGCTGGAGGAAGGCTTCTCTCTGGTTTCGGGCGGCACCGACAACCATCTGATGCTGGTGGATCTGCGTCCCTTCGGCATCACCGGCAAGGAATTTGAAAAGCGTCTGGACGAGGTGTACATCACCGTCAACAAGAACTCCATCCCCAACGATCCCGAAAAGCCCACTGTGACAAGCGGTATCCGCGTCGGCACTCCCGCCGTGACCACCAGAGGTCTGAAGGAAGAAGAGATGAAGACCCTGGCAAAGCTCTTCAAGCTCACCGCCACCGACTTTGAGAACTCCGCAGATTACATCCGCGAGGAAGTGACCAAGATCTGCAAGAAATATCCCCTTTACCGGGAATAAACCCGAACAGAGGGATCCTTCGGGATCCCTCTTTCAGATAGGAACGAACATGAACGAACGCCTCAAGACCTGCTGCTTCAGCGGTCACCGCGATCTGCCCCGCGACGAGATCGCAGACCTGCAAGTGCGGCTGACAACCGAGATCAAAAAGCTCATCAAAAACGGCGTCACCCGTTTTATCGCGGGGGGAGCCGTGGGCTTTGACATGATGGCGGCGATCTGCGTTCTGAACCTAAAATCCGATGGCTTTTCCGAATTACACCTGACCCTTGCCCTGCCCTGCGCGCACCACTACCGCAAATGGCCAAAGGCAGATCAGCAGATGCTGCTGCACCTTCTGGAGCGCAGCGACGAGGTGGTGTTCGTCTCCATGGAGTACCTTCCGGGCTGTATGCAAAAGCGCAACCGCTATATGGTGGATCGCTCGGAGTATCTTCTTTGCTATCACACCAAGCCGTCGGGCGGCACGGCATATACCGTGGACTATGCCAAAAAATGCGGACTTACCGTTTGTAACGTGGCACAGTACCGCCAGCTCAGCCTGCCCATTTGACCCTTTTTCCGCAAAGCCCTTGACAAACACCCGCTTTTGTGGTACACTACTCCCGATATAGGGGCCATTAGCTCAGTTGGTCAGAGCCACCGGCTCATAACCGGTTGGTCCGGGGTTCGAGTCCCTGATGGCCCACCAAAAATATAACAGACACAGCAATGCTGTGTCTGTTATATTTTTAATAGCTAACTTCACGACCAAGCCCCCGAGAAATTTTGCGTTAGCAAAATTTTCTCAGGCAGTTCGCCTATCATTTTCCCCATGCACCGATCGGCTTTTGCGAACTGCGGGGTTACGAGTCCCTGATGGCCCACCAGAAAAAAGCACTGCAAAAGCAGTGCTTTTTTCAACTAAGTGTTCCGCAAGCGGAACGTGAAGTATGCTTCGCAAGTGAAGTGAGGCTTCGCCTCGTGAAGTGTGCCTTCGGCACGATGTGCGGAACACTTAACTTCACATTACACCGTAGGTGCAATACTTCACTTGGGCGATAGCCCAAACTTCACTGCGGCTTGCCGCAACTTCACTATTGAAATATTGGCAAGCATGTGATATTATATTGGTGAAATCGAGGTTTATATAATGTCCGAATCCAAACTCCGCTCACAATCCATGAACTTTGCCGTGCAAATCATCAATCTTGTAAAAATGCTCAAAGAAAAACGCGAATCCATCATATCCAATCAAATCGGCAGGAGCGGCACCTCCATTGGCGCAAATATTCGTGAGGCGCAGTATGCACACGGCAAGGCTGATTTTATTGCCAAGCTTCAAATCGCCCTCAAAGAAGCAAATGAAACAGGATATTGGGATGAAATAATGAACGATACGTATTGTGCTTTTGCTGTCTGTAACTTATTTGAACTATAAAAAAATCGACCCGCTTTTGCGAGCCGATTTTTGTTTTAATCACGAACCGAAGAATCTCTTTTTATAGTTTTCTTCGGTATCAAGGTACACAAATTCCTGCGAAGCAACCCACTGATAGGTGCCGTCCATGCCGCTTGGGATCGATACACAGTGTGCCGCACGGTATCCCTCTTCGGTCAAATGAGTCTCCACGTATTCCCACTTGGTACCGATATGCACGGGCATATATTCCTTACCGTCACTTCCGGGAACCTCAAAGCTGTTTAACACCATTTCCGAAGAAATGTGATTTCCCCAGGTGCACACGTGGCGCACGATGCCCACACCGGGTGCAAACCAGTATTCCTTCTTGCCGCACCAGTGGAACGTATAGCCGTCGTTCCAGTTGAGGTAGTAATGCTCTTCTCTTTCCCCCGGCATTTCGGCATCAAAGGTCAGCTTGATGCAGTCTTCAAAGCTGCCGCAGGGCGTTTCCACAGTTCCTCCCTCTTCCACCGAAAGATATACGGTGGTCCCATTGTTATCGTAATCGCTATAGGGAATTTCCGCCTTGAAGCCAGGCTTCCACTTTTCGTTCCAATAGCAGTTTGTGAACATATCCAGATACCGGAAGGGCTTGATACCGAAAATACGGTCTTCATACTTGCCTCTCCAGCCGTAACGGGAGGGGCCGAAGCAATAGTCGAAACCGCCTGCCTCGGCTATGCATCCGCTTTCTCTTATCACGTTTCTCGAAGAGATCGAGCCCGGCAGGAAACGGTAGCCCCGTCTTTGATACTCGGCATACTTGCCGATCACGGAGGTACCGAAAATGGCAGTTGCAACCGCCTTTTCGTTTGTGTTGGCGCGGATGGCGGCACGCAGATAGGCATGCGCCGCCTCCAGCTTCCATTTGTCGCAAAGCTTATCCACAATGGCAAGGCACACGTCGCTGTCGGGAACGTTTACCCCCTGATCGTCCGCCTTGGGGATATAGGTCAGTCCCATGTGGGTCAGATCAAAGTATTCTCCGTCACCCGAAACGCGGGCAACACGGTATTCATGACGGCTTTCCAGTATTTTGGGAAGTCCCGTTTCACGGTATACCCAACGATTTCCAAGACAAAGGGGCAAAAGTCCCGTACCGCCCGCAACCTCGTATTCGGTCAGTTCGTAGGTTTCGATATCCCCATCTTCAAACAAATAGGAATATTTGAGAAGTCCCACACCCTGCTTGAACCAAAGATCCATGATAATCTTTCCTCTGAAATTGGAAACATTCTCCTTGCAGATGTGTGTGCAATTCTCAAATGTGCCTGCATCGACCGTCACGCACTCGTTTTCGCCAAGATATGAAACGGTATCGGTTGCAAACCTATCCTTACTATATTCTCGGCGAGTATTGAAAACATCGCCCTGCTTTGCGTTTGCATACAAAAGAATATCGTTTTTATCTGTAAGTTCAAACACGAAGAACGGATAATACGTGTGGTTTTCTATGATCTGCTGATGATGTATTCTTCTATCTGTGCTGTACATCATGTGTAGACCTTTTTCGGTGTAAGCCAGACGGCAAGCACCGTCGGTCATCCCCATATCGGGCATTGCCGATCGCTTGCAGGATTCCTTGTAGGTCTGCAATGCGTTTTTGATGGCAACCGACTCAAAATCGCTTTCATCAAAACAGTCCGACGCCTGCTCTAACAAGCGGATAGATTTATCAAAATCGTAGTCGCTGATATTTCGCGAGGTTTGCACCAGCAAATCTCCCATGGCTTTTTCATACCCCGGAAGTCCCTTGCAGGCTTCCAGTGCGGGAAGTGCAGTCTTTTCCCAGTATTCGGCACGCTTTTTGGGAAGATCGTCCCCCATATGGAAAAGCTGCCACGCCTTATGATAATAGCCCCCCCAAACGAGCATGGGGTTTGCCCCTTCCTCTTCCGCGCGGTCAAGCTCGGCTTTGGCAAGCGCACGCTCTTCCTCGCTTTCAAAGCGCATGAGGGTCAGATACTCTGCTCTGTAGCACTGTTTCTTTCTCTCGTCCTCCACGCCTTCAATCAGGGAAGAAAGCTCTGCTACGCTGTTTTTATAGGTATCGTCCTCGCCGTACAGCCGACGGTAATTTTGAATCTTTTGAATCTTTTCCTTAATCGCTTTTTCAAGCGCATTTGTATTTGTATTCATTAACTGTATCAACTCCTTTTTCAGTTTGACGCGTGCGTCGTGCAGTCTGCGCTTTACCGTACCGATGGGCAGGTGCAACCGTTCTGCGATCATTTCGATGCTGCAGCCATCAAAATAATACAGCTCTGTCACCTCACAAAGTGCGGGGGACAGTCCCTTCACCGCCGCTTGCACAACGCTTTCCTCTTCTGAGCGGATGAGATAGTCATCGGGTAGCTCGTTTTCGTCGGATAAGATTTCCGCAAACTCCGTCAGATCCTCCAGCCGCCCGCCGGAACAAAGCCTCCAACACTTACGTTTGACAGCCGTGCACAGCCATCCTTCAAAAGCATCGGGCTCCTTGAGTGTTGATAAATGCAGAAAGCAGTCAACAAAGGCATCCTCCACCGCTTCTTCCGCTTTGCGCTCGTCTTTGCACAGCGAATAGGCAAATCGCAGCATTTTATGTGTCAGCGCTTCTACGATCGCGTCATACGCACTTGTGTCACCGTGCAGCACCCGCGCTATCAGCTTCGAATAGTTTAATTCTGTCATGCTTTTGTCTCCTTTCTTGCACTCTTCACCCTTTAGAGCATTCAAATCTGAAAAAGGTTCGGCAGTTTTAAAAAAATATATAAAATACATCTCCACCTTGATTTCTCAAGGTGGAGACGCTTTTATAGGATTAGTTCTTCTTTTTCTTAACGACCACAATAACAGCCGCACCTGCTGCAATGACAGCCACTACGATCAGAATGATCACCCAAACGGGGAAGCCCTCATTTGCTTCGTCATCCTTATCGGTGGGAGCGCCGCTGCCTTTATCGTCATCGGTATCGGTGTCGGTATCGGTATCGGTGTCGGTATCGGTATCGGTATCCGTATCGGTATCACCCTCAGGTTCGGAACCGTCACCGGGAACAGGGGGCTCGGAGCCGTCGCCCTCATCGCCGCCTTCGTAGGGAACGACCGTTACCACGCAGGTAGCCACAGCCGTGCCGTCCTCGGTCTTAACGGTGATGGTTGCCGTACCGTTGGCAAGAGCGGAAACGATACCGTCGGTTACGATAGCAACCTCGGTGTTATCGCTTTCCCAAACCAGCGTGCCGCCTGCACCTTCGGGAGTAACGGTAGCGTTCAGTACAACCATTTCTCCTCTGGAGATGGTAGCGGTGGTCTTGTCCAGCGTGATCTTGGTTCCCTCTTCCTTGTCGGTCACGTACTTACCGCCCACAACGGGATCCATGCCGCAGTTGAAGCCCTTACCGGTGCCTTCGTACAGCAGCAGATCACCATCGTATACCTTAAAGGTTACGGTGTAAGAGGTGCCCTTCTTGGGGATAAACTGATTTTCACCGGTGGCTTCGCAGGGCTCGAAGCGGTAAAGAGCGTTGTCGCTATCGTGCGTTGCAGGAGCCAGCTTAACGGTAGTCTTTGTGGTGCCATCGTCAAAGGTCAGTTCCCAGTCGAGCATCAGATCAACGGTGGTACCCTTGATTCTGACAAGCAGCTCGGTAACGCCCAGACCGTTGCCCACACCTGCGGGGTTGTTGGGGCTGTTCTTCCAGTTTTCCCAACCGGAAGCATAGGGCGAGATGTCCAGCTGCTGAGCGGTGGTTTCCACGTTCTTTGCATCGGTGTAAACCTTCAGCTCAGCAATGGCGTGCCATGCCTGACCCTTCTTATCGGTGATGGTCACGCGGATATCGTCGGTCACGTAGGTCTCGTCGAACACGAACGTGTTGGAGTAGCACTCAAACTCGTCGTTGTACATGGAGCCCTCGGCAACCTTGACGTACTTGCCGTCGATCAGCACTTCCACGTAGAAGGAGTTATCGTCGATGCCCAGAGGATTTCTGGGCTCACCGATCACCTTGATACCGGTGATCTCGGTGGCTTCGGCAAATTTGATACCCACGTGAGAGGGTTGATTGGTGTTTGCGGTGATCCACAGAGAACCAAGGTTACCGTCGTTTACGTTGGAAGCGGCACCCGCACCTGCGGAGCTTGCATAAGCGGTACCCTTACCTGCGATATTCGCGTCAACGATCTTAATGCCCTTGGTCAGACCGTAGCCGTATTCAGTCTTAATGGTTTCGTAGATCTCCTTCAGACCGGTGGCTGCGGGGATGGTCTCGTTGTAGGTCTTATCGGAAACTGCCCATTCCCACTGCGTGTTGAAATAGAACGCGTTGGAGGGAGTGTTGGCACTGCCGGTGTTCAGACCCTTTTCAAGGCTGTCGAAGAACGCCTTCCACATTACGTAGTTGTTGTCCTTCAGCATACCGGAATACTGACGGTATGCATAGTTGTGCAGAGAGCCGGTGCACCATGCGGTGATCAGGATCTTTGCGTTGTAGCGCATCATGTCGCGGGTGAAATCATCGTACTCGCCGGTGCGATCGTCATTGATCCACTCGTCGACTCTGCCTTCCCAACGGGTGATGGTGGAGTCCTTATCATAGGTACAAACGGTATCCATGAGCAGAATGGACTCAAGGAACTTGTTCTTGAACTTCTGGAAGTTCGCCATGTCCTCTGCATTGTATGCCTTCACAGCAGTCTTGTAATAGGTGTACTGGCTGTTGGAGAGCATCTGCTTGAACAGGTCAACCAGATCGTATACGTAGCATTCGGAAGCGACCAGCCGGTCAAAGTCCTTCATGAGCAGCTCTGCTGCCTTTTCCATTTCTACGGGGTCGTAGTCGGGAGAAAGGCTACCGGAAATAGAGGTGGGATTGAAGCCGGGGTACAGGTTTACAACGCTGTTCAGGTTGAAGGTGTGGTATCCGGAGTAATCGTACACCAGATCGGCAAGCATATCCCATGCCTGCTTTGCGGAGTCGGATTCAACACCGTAACGGCGGGTGATGTAGTCAGCTACCCACTGATCCAGATCGAATGCTTCGTTTCTCCATGCCATTTCCCACAGAAGCTCCTGAGAAATGGGGTTCATCTGGGTTGCCTCGGCGGTAAGCCCAATACCCTTGAAGGTCTTACCGGTGGTGGCAGCCTTAACGATGCTGTTCATCATAACGGACAGGTCACCGTGCATACCGGGTCTGCCGCCGAAGTTATCCAGCATACAGTATACCCAGCCTGTTCCGCCAAATTCCTTACCGCCCCAGCTGTTGGTGTTGGTCCATCCGGGGGAGGAGGTTGCGTTCAGGTCGAGGATGATAACGTGCTCTTCTCTGGCATCGCCAAAGCCCGCCAGAACTTCCTTATTGGGGTTGCCGTGCCAGGACTGCAGTACCCATACGGCGTCCTTGTCGGCGGTCATCATGTGTTCCAGAATGGTGGCAGACATTTCAGCCTTGCTCATATCGTCGGGCAGCTTACCGCCTTCGTGTGCAAGGTCGCCTGCGTAGTAGTCGGTCACGGGACCGTACAGATAGGTCTGAGATGCATAGAAATCAGCCGCCATCTTTGCGTAGCCGTCGTAATTGGTCTTGCAAAGGATGGGTCTTGCAAAGGATGCCCATCCGCCCTGGGGCACCAAGCTGTCTTCGATGGAGGAGAAGCCGAGGTCGGTCAGAGTCTTCTGTGCCTTTGCGGCAATGTTGTTGGGAAGAGCGCCCATGTAGCCCTGCAGACAGGGCTCTGCGCCCATGACGGTCATATATCTCTGGTTGACTCTTGCCATTTCCAGAGTGTCGATGACCCACTGGTCGGATACGGGACCGCCGTAGCTTTCCAAGTTGCCCATGAGCCACCATGCCTTGTAGGCATAGCCGCAGACAAATGCCAGCGCTTCATCGGCAGTATAGCCGTACTGCTGGAGGTAGTATACCCAAAGTGCTTCGGTGGCGGTGGTATCCAAAATCAGATTTGCGCCGGAGAGCATCAGGTAGTCCAGCTCTCTCTGCCAATCGTCATAGCCGTAGAAGGGCATGGTGTAGGACAGAGTACAGTAGTTGTACGCATAGCGCACTTCACTGTTGGTGGTGGTGGTGATGGTCTTGTCCAGTTTCACAACAGAGGCAGGCATCTTCACCTGAGAGGTCTGCTGAGAAACGTGCACGTTGCAGTAATACTTCAGATAGTAGTTCAGACCTGCCGCCGCTGCCACACCGGTGTTGGCAGAGATCTTGATCTTGCTGCCGTCGTTGGAAAGGGTATATGTATCCAGACCTTCCTTGCCGGTAATGTCGAAATTGAACCAGGAAACGTACTTTTCACCCAGAATACGGGTTACCAGACCCTGAAGAGCCTCCACGGTATCTTTCTTGGTGTAGGTATCCTTGATATCATACTTGCCTTCGGTCAGCTTCAGACCGTACTTGGCATTCAGCCATTCGGTGTAGGAGGTGAACTCCATCTTTTCGCGAAGAGTGATGTTTGCCTTTTTGCTTTCGGTACCGTGTACGCGGATCTCCGAAACACGGGAGGTTCCGCCACCGCCCTGACCTACGGAGGTCACAAGCACACGCACGAAGCGAGCAGTCACGTTCACGTCATGCTTTTGTCCTTCAGCGGTAGGTGCTTCCAGATAAGTGCCACCCACCTTATCGTAGTTCAATCCGTCGTCCGAAACGTATACGTTATAGGAGCAGAGATTGGTTGTAGCGGGCAGATAGACCTGAATATCGGTCAGATCGTACAGCTTGCCCAGATCCACGTCCACGTGGAAGGGACAGTCGTTGGCGCTCCATGCGGTAACGGTATCACCGTCCACCACCATGCCGGACATGGCGTCGTTGTTGCCCGCGTGGGTCACCTTGCCGAATGCGATATTGTTGGGATCCGCGGGATCCTTTACGTTGGGGTCAATGACCGGAACGTGTCCGGGCTTTTCCACACCGTATGCCTCGAATTCCTTGATATGGACCGCAATGTTGGCGCTGTTATAGGTCATGGTAATGCGGATATAACGAGCCACAAAATCCAGATCCTTAAAGGTATCGCCCTCAGCGGTTGCCTTGGAATTGCTGTTCTTGCTGGCAACTTTGGTAAAAATGCGACCGTTGTCGGAGGCATAAATATCATAGTTGTAGTAGCGGTTACCGTCATGATAGTTGATCATCTTCATCGAGCTGATCTGATAATATCCGCCAAGATCAATGGTCGCGCTCTGAGGATATGCGCCACCATCCCAATAGTCATTGGGATTGCCGTTGGTGATCGCCTGAGGATTGCTTCCCGCAGCGATGACCGTTTTGTTCAGTGCAACGTTGGTGACCTCTGCCGCTGCCGTGAAGGTGAACACACCCGTAAACAACGGAACGATCATCAGCATTGCAAGAAGAAACGAAAGTGTACGATTTTTGATTTTCATACTGTGGTTCCTTTCTGCCGATGTATTTGTAACCATTGTATCACAATTAGGAAAGCAAGTCAAGAAAAACTTTGCTATTCTACCCTACAAGAACAAAACGCTCCGTATATCGGAGCGTTTTGTTCATTTGGTATTTGCCAGCAGGATCAGCAGCTCATTCAGATCGTTCACGTTCAGTATTCCGTCGGGACAGAAATCCAGCTCTGCAACGCATCCCTCTGATCTTGACAACACAGTCAACAGATCATTGAGGGTGCTTACGTTAATGATCCTCTTTTGCTTGGTAAACTCAGCCACAAAGGTGCAGTTGGCAGTCACCGCCGGCAACTCTGTGTACAAGATACCATTCATTCTCCATCCGGAGAATACGTATTCATAGTAGGCATCTCCCTGCTTATTGACCGCAAGGCTTGCGGGAACGGTGGGCTTGCTTCCCGATGCCACCGTGAGATCGGCATAGGAATCTCCGACCTGAAAACGCACGGTGTACTTTTCAAAAACAGGTGTGGCAGCATCAAACACGCTATTGTCCCCTTCCACCGAGATGGAATTGTACTGGGCAAGCGTTCCGGCATAGGTCACCGTTTTCAGGCCACTGCATCCGGCAAAGGCAGAGCGTTCGATGGAGTTCACACTCAGAGGCAGCGCCACGGAGGTGATTTTTGTCCGAAACATGAACGCCTTTGTACCGACAGTCTTTACACCGACGGGCAAAGCGGGATTCGCACTATCCCCCTTATACGCATACAGCTTTCCGCTTGAAACAATATAATCACTTTCTTCCGCCTTGGTCAGCCGAAGCAGATCGGAGCGCAGCTCTCCCCAGGTGGCGGAGCCCACGATACCGTCCACCTCCAGACTGTTGGCAGACTGGTATTTTTTTACCGCGTTTTTGGTTTCCTCATCGAACACTCCGTCCACCTTGACGGTGGGAAGTGCCTCGCATTCCATCACCGATACAAGGTTCAGCCCCATCTGCAGTGTTTGTACCGCACCGGTATTTGCGGTGCCGACACGCAGAAGCGAGCCGCCGTAGGCGCCGATGTCGATGGAGGAGTATTCCACAGTCTTTCCGTCGTCGTAATTCGGCACGCCAAAAGTATTCAGATAGGTGGATCTGTATGCATGACCGTCGCGATGGCTTGCATCAAACAGGTATTTGTTCTGCTTTACCTGATTTGAGTAATTTCCTTCGGTGGTGATCACCTCGATAGCGATCACTTTTCCGTTTTCATAAGTAAGATTCACGTCGGTGATGAGGCCGATGTGAGAGCAACTGTTTTTCAGAGGGTTGCCCGTGCTTTTGTTTCCAAAGAAGGCCAGATCGCCTACCTGAGGGATGTAGGTGCCGCCGTTGGTCACCAGATCCTCAGGCGTTTTGGCACTCGCTCCCTCCAAAGCGCCCGTACCGCACATCTTCCAATAGGTAGGCTTGGCAGCCGCCGTTTTGGGAAGGATACTTGTGGGGATGCCTGCCATGGCGGCACACCAGGAAACGAAGGACCCGCACCACGCCGCGTTATTCAGATAATAGGCATAGCGGTTGTACTCGGCATAGTTGCTTTCAGCCGAAGAGGAAGCCCCCGAATAATTGCCCGCATACCCCTCGTGATATCCGATCTGAGACATGGCAATGGCAGCAATATCCTTGCGCTGATCGCCGGTCAGCTTGACAGCTGCCAGCTGTGTGTAATATTTGCCCGACTTATAGCTGTTTGACATGGTATAGCCCGACGGCAGATAATATGCATTCGAATAAAAACCGGCACTCAAAAAAAGCGAAACAGATGCCAAAACAATGGCAACCGCACGGCAAAATGCGCTTTTTTTCATCACAATCCTCCATTTTCACAATTTTCACAACATTTCTATTTTACCATATTCCCGTTTTTTTGTCAACACGATGTCACGCTCCAAAATGACGGTTTTTCGTTCCCATTTCCGAAGCATCTCGTTTTTTTGACCATATTAGGTGAAAGAACAACAATTATTCGTGAAAACTGCACATTGACAAAGTAACACAAAAAGAGTACAATGAGGCGAATTAAAATCATAAGGATAAGAGGTATAACATCATGTTGCCTATGGAAGCAACCACAGAGATCCTGCTTTCCCTCGCCGTATGTCTGGTGGCAGGTCTGTTCATGTCCCGTTTTGCAAAGCTTTTAAAGCTCCCTGCCGTCACCGGTTATCTGGTGGCAGGTCTGCTCATCGGTCCGGTATGTCTTGGACGCTTTGACATTCCCGGTATCGGTTTTTCCGATTTTCACCAAGTAGAACACCTTGGCATTCTCTGCGACGTAGCGCTGGGCTTCATCGCATTTGCCATCGGTAATGAATTCCGTCTTTCACAGCTCAGACGCATTGGACGTCAGGCGACCATCGTCGGCGTTTTCCAGGCACTGGTCACCGCTGTGGTGGTAGACATTGCGCTGATCGGCCTGCATTTCATCAAGCCCGACGTCATTTCTCTGGAGACCGCCATCACGCTGGGTGCCATCGCCACCGCGACCGCCCCCGCCGCAACCCTGATGGTCGTGCGCCAGTATAAGGCAAAGGGTCCGCTGACCGACATCCTGCTGCCTGTCGTTGCGCTGGATGACGCCGTGGGTCTTGTGGTATTTGCCGTATCGCTCGGGATTGCAAAGGCTCTGTCCTCCGGTTCCGTCAGCATCGTATCGGTGCTGGTCAACCCCCTCATTGAGATCATCGGCTCTCTGCTGCTGGGCTTCGTGATGGGTGTTATCTTCTCGCTTTGCGAAAAGTTCTTCCTTTCCAACAGTAAGCGTCTGGCCATGTCCATCACCTTCGTCATTCTGACCGTGGCGCTGGCACAGCTGAAATTTGAGATCCCCGGCACCGAGATCCACATCGGCTTCTCCAACCTGCTGGTTTGTATGATGCTGGGTACCGTATTCTGCAACGTCTGCGACTTTTCCGAAGAGCTCATGGAAAAGACCGACAAGTGGACCGCGCCCCTGTTTATCCTGTTCTTTGTGCTCAGCGGCGCTGAACTGGATCTGACAAAGTTTACCAGCCTCGCCGTACTCGGCGTGGGTGCCGTCTACATCATCAGCCGTTCGCTGGGTAAGTATTACGGTGCCAAGTGGAGTGCTGCCGCTGCCCACTGCTCTCCCAATATCCGCAAGTGGCTGGGTATCACCCTGCTGCCTCAGGCGGGCGTGGCGCTGGGTATGTCGGTCATTGCCAAGACAGAGCTTGGCGGCGGTGACACCATCCGTAATATCGTGCTCTTCGGCGTGCTCGTTTACGAGCTGTTCGGTCCTCTGCTGACCAAGATCGCTCTGACCAAGGCGGGCGATATTCAGCCCAAGCAGCCCAAGGTCGTCATCAGTGCCGACGAGGACGAAGAATAAACGTAAAAGCAAACAGGCAGATGCCTACCGTCAAGCGGTGGCATCTGCCTTTTTCTCTTATAATACAGTTTAATTCTTGACTACCTTTTTCAGCAAAGGGATCTTCGATAAAATATATGTGATCGCAAATGAGATCACCGCAATGATCAGCCATTGACATACTGCCAAAATCGGTGCCGGCAGTATACCATATTCGAACAGCCGTGGAGTCAATCTTGCCAAAACGGTAAGTACGTATATGTGTAAAATGTACACACCAAACGTAAGCGAAGCCAGCTTGGTCACCGCTGCGGTCACAAGAGGACCGAGAGTACGGTGTTTGAAGAAGTAATACAAAAAGACAAAGACGGCGGCGCTCATACACATTACGTTAAGCGTGAAATTATGGAAAAACACACGGTACGCACGCACTGTTCCGCCGGAATAATAAATAGAACCAAAAACAGTCATCGCGCAGCCAACAATACCTGCCGCGTAAATATATATTCTTGTTTTCTTGGAAAGCTCAAGAGAAGTAAGATACCATCCCAGCAAATAATACGCAATATAATTGCCCAAAATTCCTATTTGAAATTTTTCCGAATAATTCAAAATCCATGCTTTGCTTCCGCCAAATTCGGAATAAAAAAACTTGAACAAGGGAATCGTGAACGTGAAAATCATCGCCAACAGAATGTAGTATCCCACGTATTTTCGATTCTCTTTCTTCACAAACGTACGAAGAATCGGTGTGATCAAATGAAGTCCGATCAGCATAAACAGATACCACAAATGATAATGTCCCGTAAAGAACTTTTCTATGGTAGTTTCAAAAGTAATCGTATATCCCAGTGACAACGGATGCACCACGGCATATATCGCAGACCAAAAGAACAACAGAAGCAACAGATTTCGTATCGACCTCCACATCGTAGAAAATGTGTACGTCCGATCTTCTCGCAGCGTTAATGCTCCCGACAGCATAACGAACATCTGTACACCGATTCTGGAAAAGGAACCGTACACATTTCCGGTTACAAATTCCTCGCTTCCGATTCGAGTGCTTGTAATAAACGGTGCAGCAACATGCACCATCACCACCGCCAGTGCCGCAACGATGCGGATCACGTCATACGACAGGATTCGTTTTTTCGTCATTTCATCACCTCGTCAGTCCGTTCATTTCAATAGTCAATATACCATAGTCACCGACAAAAGTCAACAAAAAAGCCGCAGATCGCTCTGCGGCTTTTTGGTTTGCTTGAAAATTATGCTTCGGCTGCTGCCTTGTCTTCTTCTTCCATTTCAGCTCTTGCCTTGATGAAGCACTGAACTGCAAATTCCAGATCTTCCTTGGTGTGCGCAGCAGAAACCTGAGTACGGATTCTTGCCTTACCCTTGGGAACGACGGGATAGGTGAAGGAAACGGCATAGATGCCCAGCTTGTACAGCTTTTCAGCCATTCTGGCTGCCTTGTGCTCGTCATACAGCATAACGGGAACACAGGGGTGAGTGCCGGGGATGATGTCAAAGCCTGCATCCTCCAGAGCCTTACGGTAGTCTGCTACCAGGCTTTCCAGATAGTCTCTCTTGGAGGTATCCTTTTCCAGCATTTCAAGGGTAGCAAGCGTACCTGCTGCGATGGCGGGAGTCAGGGTGTTGGAGAACAGGTAGGGACGGGATCTCTGACGCAGAAGGTCGATGATCTCCTTCTTACCGGTGGTGAAGCCGCCGGATGCGCCGCCCAGTGCCTTACCGAAGGTACCGGTGATCACGTCAACTCTGCCCATTACGCCGCAGTGATCGGTAGCACCTCTACCTCTCTTGCCGACGAAGCCGGAAGCGTGGGAGTCGTCTACCATTACCAGTGCATTGTACTTGTCAGCCAGATCGCAAACGCCCTGCAGGTTGCAGATGATACCGTCCATGGAGAATACACCGTCGGTGGCGATCATCTTGATGCGAGCGCCGTCAGCATCAGCCTGCTTCAGCTGTGCTTCCAGATCTGCCATATCGTTGTTGGCATAGCGATATCTCTTTGCCTTGCACAGACGCACGCCGTCGATGATGGAAGCGTGGTTGAGCTGGTCGGAGATGATTGCGTCTTCAGCGGTCAAAAGAACTTCGAACAGACCTGCGTTTGCATCGAAGCAGGAAGAGTACAGAATGGTGTCTTCGGTTTCGAAGAATTCTGCAACCTTCTTTTCCAGCTGCTTGTGGATATCCTGGGTACCGCAGATGAAACGTACGGAAGCCAGACCGTAGCCGTACTTGTCGTAAGCGTCCTTTGCTGCCTTGACCAGTTCAGCATTGTCAGCCAGACCCAGATAGTTGTTGGCACACATGTTGATCAGGGGCTTGCCGTCAGCATGAATGTGAGAAGACTGGGGAGTGGTGATGATGCGTTCGTTCTTTTCAACGCCGGAGGCTTTGATGCCTTCCAGAGTTTCGCGGTAGTATGCGTAAACTTCATTCTTGTTCATGGGAAAAACACACCTTTCTTTTATGTAATTTTGATAACTCAGTCGTTAACGTCGGACCAGTCCAGAATGACCTTACCGACTGACCGGAGATCATAGCCTCAAAGCCCTTTTCGTAGTCCTTAACGGAGAAACGGTGAGTTACGATCTTTTCCAGCGGGAAGCCTGCTTCCACCATAGCGGTCATCTTGTACCAGGTCTCGTACATTTCTCTTCCGTAGATACCCTTGATCTGCAGGCCGTTCCAAATGATGGTGTTCAGGGGCAGCTCCACTGCGTTCTTGGGCTGAATGCCAAGCAGGGCGATGCGACCGCCGTTTGCCATGGCGTTGATCAGCTGGTTGAGAGCGAAGCGGTTACCGGACATTTCCATACCCACGTCAAAGCCCTCTACAATGCCCAGCTCCTTCATCTTTTCTTCCAGAGCGCCGGGAACACCGGTATTAACGGTGGTAACGCCGAACTGCTTTGCCAAGTCAAGACGGTAGTCGTTGAGGTCGGTGATCACAACGTTACGTGCACCGGAGAATTTAGCGATGGCAGCAGCCATGATACCGATGGGACCTGCACCGGTTAC
>SVRH01000023.1 GCA_015064925.1 Oscillospiraceae bacterium
GTGTGTTCGGACAGGCGGTCATACTGCTTCTGATACAGATCGGCGGTCTTGGCATCATCACCATTATGTCGGGCATTATGCTGCTTTTAAACAGAAAAATGGGTATTGGTGACCGCTTGCTCATTCAGGACGCCTTCAATCTCAATACGATGGCGGGGCTTGTCAAATTTGTGAAAAACGTGCTGATCGGTACGCTGCTGATCGAAGGCGTCGGTGCCATCCTGTATATGCTCGTATTCGTTCCCGAATTTGGCGCAAGGGGAATCTGGATATCGGTATTCAATTCGGTTTCCGCCTTCTGTAATGCGGGCATTGATATTATCGGGGAAAACAGTCTTTGTAATTACGCCACCAATCCCTTGATCAATATCGTCACCTGCGCTCTCATCATTCTCGGTGGGCTCGGGTATATCGTATGGTGGGACGTGCTTCGCGTCGTTCGGAGTCGTTCGCCAAAGAATCGCAAGGTATTCAGGCATCTGACCTTGCACTCAAAAATAGCCATTACCGTTACCGTGGGACTTGTTTTGGTCGGCGCAATCCTCATATTCATTTTTGAATATGCCAATCCCTTGACCATCGGGGAAATGTCCCTCTTTGATAAGATCCAGGTATCTTTCTTCCAATCGGTTACTACGAGAACTGCCGGTTTTGCCTCTGTTTTGCAAGAGAATCTGACCAATGCTTCTGCAATGGTGTCCATTGTTTTAATGATGATCGGCGGTTCGCCCGTGGGAACGGCAGGCGGTATGAAAACGGTAACCATTGCCGTTCTTGTTTGCTCGGCATTTGCGACCGTGCGAAACAAGAACAGCGCGACCCTGTTCGGTCGCCGCATTGCCGAAGGATCGGTGAAAAAGGCGGTTGCCGTGGCGGTAACGTTTCTAACAATTTGCACCGTATCTACCGTACTTTTAATGGCAGCCTGCGACGCATCCGCACTGGATGCGGTCTATGAAACGGTCAGTGCGACCGCAACCGTCGGGCTTTCGAGAAATTTAACGTCAACGCTTACTGCACTCGGAAAGCTGATCGTGATCGTAACGATGTATTTCGGCAGAGTCGGCCCCATATCACTGGCGGTGGCTTTCGGCAGTAAAAACGAAAGTCAGAACGTCATTTCAGAGCCAACGGAAGAAATCAGTATAGGATAAGGAGATAACAATGAAAGCAAAGAAAACGTATGCGGTTTTTGGCCTTGGAAGATATGGCACAGCCGTAGCAAGAGAGCTTGTGGAGAACGGCATGGAGGTCATTGCCGTTGACAACGAAGAACGGATCGTCAACGACGCGGCGGCATATCTGCCCGTTTGCAAGCGTGCCGACGTGACCGACGCGGAGGTCATCTCCCGTCTTGGTATCAGCAATATCGATATCGTTATCGTTTGTATGGCGGGCAATCTGGAAGCGAGCGTGATGGCGGTCACGCTTTGTAAGGAGGCGGGAGTTCGGACCGTTATCGCAAAATGCGCCAACGAAATGCACCAAAAGATATTGCTTCGCGTGGGCGCGGACCAAGTGGTCTTTCCCGAGAACGAGTCGGGCATCCGACTTGCCAAGAATCTGCTGAGCTCCGGCTTTATCGATATGATCTCTCTGTCAAAGGACGTGTCGATGGTCGAGATCGACGTCAAGGACGAGTGGCGCGGTAAAAATCTGATCGAATTGAATCTGCGCAAAAAATACGGCTTAAATATCGTTGCTATCAAGAAGGGCGAAACCGTCAACGTGAACATCAATCCCGAGCAGGCACTGGAAGCGGAAAGCTCTCTGATCGTGATCGCCAATACGGCAAAGCTGGGGAAACTGAAGTAAGCCGACATATATAATCGAATCAAATGCCCCGATCCCAAGGCAAATCACCGAAAAACGGCGGCTATCTGGCCTTGATTCATTCTAAAAAGCTCTGCACAGCAGGGCTTTTTGTTATCTTTTAAGGAACAGAATGAAAGAAACGGTTGATTCATCGTGATGCACCGCCTCTTTACTTTTTGCCATCAATGTGCTATAATCATATCAAGAAATGATTAAGAGGAGCTACGTGTAAATGGATAACAGCTGCTATACCTATTTCAAAATCGACGGAAATTTTGATCCCGACGAGGTGACCGCGCTTCTGGGGCTTACCCCCGAAAAGATCTGGAAGATCGGCGAACTGCGCCGCGGCGGCAGATCAAGGTTTGATTTCGCCCACTGGGAGATTGGCAGATGCACCGAATACGACGTGGAGGTCACACATCAAATGGAAAAGACCCTTTCGGTGCTGCAGGACAAGATCCCGCTGCTCAACCGGTTCCGTGCCGAGCACGACGTCACCTTTTTCCTTGAGATCGTGCCGTCGGTCTATCCCGAAAACAATAGCCCCTGCCTGGCACCCTCGCTTGCCGTGATCGATTTTTGCCACGCCACAAGAACAAGGCTTGATATCGATCTGTACGTGCACGCCTCGGAGAAGGAATAAGCTTTTTGCGAAAATTTGCCGCATCTTTGCCGCGGCGGTGATACAATGAAAAGGGAAGGGAGCGAACGCCATTGAAAAGGATCAAACTGAAGGACGTTTTTATTACCGTGCTGGCTCTTGTGGGCGCATTTGGACTGAGCCTTCTGTTTCAGCATATATTCGACGTGAAGGAACACGTTACGACCGTGTTCATATTCGCGGTGTTTTTGGTATCGCTTTGGACCGAAGGGTATTTATACGGCGTGCTTGCCGCCTTCCTTGGTACGGTGGCGGTGAACTATGCCTTCACGTTTCCGTATTATGCCTTTAACTTTGCCATTCCCATGAACCTGATTTCGGGGATCATCATGATTGCCATTGCCATTCTCACAAGTGCCCTTACCACAAAGCTCAAGCGGCACGAGGCGATGAAGGCGGAGAGCGAGCGGGAGCGGATGCGTGCCAATCTCCTGCGGGCGGTCTCCCACGATCTGCGCACCCCTCTTACCACAATTTACGGCTCGGGCACAACGCTGCTTGAAAACGGCGATGCCATGACGGAAGAACAAAAAAGAACGATCGTCAAGGGGATCAAGGAGGATGCCGAATGGCTGACGCGCATGGTGGAAAATCTGCTTTCCATCACGCGCATCGACAGCAGTCAGGTAAAGATCCTCAAAACGCCCACGGTGCTGGAGGAGCTGCTGGATTCAGTGATGCTGAAATTCAAAAAGCGCTATCCTGACCAGCAGGTGAAAATCGAAATGCCGGAGGAAATGGTCATCATTGCGATGGATGCCATTCTCATCGAGCAGGTGATCGTGAATCTTTTGGAAAATGCGGTACAGCACGGCAAGGGCATGAAGAATCTGTCGGTGCGCGTATTTGTCAGAGACAATAAGGCAGTTTTCGAGATCGAGGACGACGGGTGCGGCATCGATCCCAAGCACATGGGAACGCTGTTTTGCGGGTATTACACCTCGGAGGATGAGATCGCCGACAGTCAAAAGAAGAATGCGGGGATCGGTCTTTCGGTGTGTGCCACCATCATCAAGGCACACAACGGCAGCATCGAGGCAGAGAATCTGAAAAGCGCAGGTGTGGTGTTCCGCTTCACACTGGATATCGAGGAAATGAGCGATGACACAGAATAAATATAAGATCCTTTTGGTGGAGGATGAGATCAATATCCGAAACCTTGTTGCCACCGTTTTGGAAACGGAGGGCTATCAGACGGTGCACGCCAGCAAATGCAAGACCGCCAAAATGCTGTTTGCTTCCTATATGCCAGACCTTGTCATTTTGGATTTGGGGCTACCCGATGCGGACGGCATGGAGCTGTTGCGCCACGTGCGGACCGACTCGCTGATCCCCGTCATCGTTCTGTCCGCCCGTTCAAACGAAGCGGATAAGGTGCAGGCGCTGGATGCGGGTGCCAACGATTATATCACCAAGCCCTTCGGCTCGGCAGAGCTGCTTGCCAGAGTACGGGCGACCCTGCGAAACAACCGCTTCAGCTGTGCGGAGGGAAGACTGCCCGGGGGTAGGTTTACCCTGCGGGAGCTGGAGATCGATTACGATGCGCGACTTGTGTATCTTGAGGGCAAGGAGATCCATTTGACCCAGACCGAATACAATATTGTGGCACTGCTTTCCGAAAATTGCGGAAAAATGATGACCTACGCCGCCATCATCAAGGCCATTTGGGGCAGCGGCGCCGGTGAAGGAAATATTAAAAAGCTACAGGTGAATATGGCAAATATAAGGCGGAAGCTCGGTGATAAGCCGGGACAGTCGAATTATATTGTCAATGAGCTTGGAGTGGGATACAGACTGAGTGAATAGAAAGTGGCTGTGCAGATGCACAGTCGCTTTTTTCTTTACTGCATCTTTACCGAAAATATGCTATGATCTGGCAGGATAGAATAAAAGAGTTTGAAGAAAATGTAAGAGATGAAGTAAAAAGGAGAAAACTATGTTATCATCGGCAGAAATTATGCAGCTTATCGGCAGCCTGATCTGGCTTTTGGCAGGCGTCGGTGTTTTTATCGTCGGTATGAATTTCATGAGCGAGGCTCTGGAGAAAAGCGCCGGCGACGGAATGAAAAAGATGCTGGGACGCATCAGCAACAATCGCTTTTCGGGCGTTGGCATCGGTACGGGTGTCACCGCCATTATCCAAAGCTCCTCCGCCACCTCGGTCATGGTCATCGGCCTTGTCAATGCGGGGGTCATGACCCTGATGCAAGCCACCCCCATCATCATGGGCGCCAATATCGGTACCACCGTTACCGGTGTGCTGGTTGCCTTTAAAAACGACTATTTCAATATGCTCATGTACCTATGTGCCTTTGCAGGGGTCATGATGGGCTTCTTCAAAAATGAAAAGATTAAGCTCGCAGGTCTTCTGTGCAGCGGCTTGGGGCTGATCTTCGTGGGACTTAACGTGATGAGCAGCGAAGAGGCGTTTGGCAATCCCTTGGTGGAATCGCTCTTCCGTGATATTTTCAGTATGATCGATTTCCCCCTGCTGCTGATCCTTGTGGGCGTGCTGTTTACCGCTCTCATTCAGAGCTCCTCTGCGGCAACCGGCGTGGTGATCACCATGGTGGGCACCGGGGTGCTTGATCTGGATCTGGCGCTGTTCATCGTGCTGGGTGCCAATATCGGTACCTGCGTGACGGCGCTTCTGGCATCGGTTGGGGCCAATGCCAACGCTAAACGCGTGGCGCTTATTCACTTTACCTTCAACGTGATCGGTACGGCCATTTTTACGGCGATCGTATGGATTTTCAAGGAGCCCATGATCGATCTTCTGGTCTCCCTTTTCCCCGGAAGCGACCCCATGTCGCTGCAAATGCGCGTTTCGGTCTTCCACGTGATCTTCAACGTGACCACCACGCTCGTGCTTCTGCCCTTCGTTTCGCAGCTGGTTGCCTATTCCTGCAAGGTCATCAAGGATAAGAAGGAAACGGAGCCCGCCAGAAGCCTAAAATACGTGGACGATCGCCTTCTGACCATGCCCACTGTGGCACTGATGCAGGTGAAAAAGGAGATCGACTATATGTTTGATCTGGTGGAGGAAAATATCACCCTTTCCTTTGCATCGATGGAAAAAGGCGATCTGACGCAGCGCGAAAGGATCATCGAAAACGAGGCGGTCATCGACTATACCAACGGTGCCCTGACCAAATATCTGATCAAGCTTTCCGCAACCCTTGAGGGAAGCGACGAAAAGATCATCGGCTCCTATTTCCACGTGCTCAACGATTTGGAGCGTATCGGTGACCACGCGGAGAACTTTTATGAGATCGCCGCTGAAATGAGCACGAAAAAGATCGCCTTTTCCCAAAATGCGCAGAGCGATCTGCACAGAATGCGCGAAAAGGTCCTGCGAATGCTTGCCATATCCAAGGATGCCTTTGATACCCTGAACAAGGAGCAGCTGTCTGAGCTGACTGTGCTTGAAAATGAAGTGGATGCCATGAAGAAGGCGTTGACTGCAGAGCATTTTACCCGTCTTGCCGAGGGCAATTGCAGCCCTGAGGTCAGTCCCTACTATTCCTCCACTGTTGCGGCGCTGGAGCGGGTGGCAGACCATTTGGTGAACGTTGGATACAGTATCGTCAGCCCCATCGGCTCTCAAAAGGATCTGTAATGCAAAATAGGACTGCAGTAAAATGCGGTCCTATTTACTTTTTCGGCGCTATGTGCTATCATACTGTAGAAGGGAAGTGAGAATATGACAAGTCAGGTCAGAGGAATGCGCCAAGAAGACAGGGAAGCGGTGCTTTCCATGATGCGGGAATTTTATGCCTCTCCCGCGGTATATACGTGCGGCTCCGAGGAGATCTTTTGCAGGGACATCGACGCTTGCCTTTCGGGAAGCCCGTATCTGGAAGGCTTCGTGATAGAAAGCGAAAACGAGATTGCGGGATACGCCATGATCGCCAAAAGCTTTTCCACAGAGTTTGGCAAGCCGTGTATCTGGATCGAGGATCTGTATCTGAAGGAAGCGTATCGTGCAAGGGGCCTTGGCAATCTGTTTTTTGATTATCTCACCGCACGCTATACCGACTGCATTTTCCGCCTTGAGGTGGAGGATGAAAACGAGAGCGCCATCAGACTGTATGAAAAACGGGGCTTTACCGTATTGCCCTATAAAGAAATGAAGGCAGAGTGAAAATGGAAAGCAAAAAGCGGTGCAGGTGGTGCAATTTGCACAATCCTTTGTACGTGGCATATCACGATGAGGAGTGGGGTGCTTTGCGCCTTGATGACGGGTACCTATACGAGATGCTGATCCTCGAATCCTTTCAGGCGGGGCTTTCGTGGGAGTGCGTACTGAACAAACGAGAAAGCTTCAGGACCGCCTTTGACGGCTTTGACCGTGCAAAGGTCAGCCGCTACGGTGAAGAGAAGATCGAGGCGCTTTTACAGGATAGGGGCATCATCCGCAACAGGCTGAAAATACGGGCGGCCATTCAAAACAGCCGCGTTTTTGGAGAAATACAGACCGAGTTCGGCTCCTTTTCTACCTATTTGAAGACCTTTGCGGGGGATGCGGTCCTTTATGAAACCGATCGGACGACAAACGCGCTCTCGGATGCCATCTCGAAGGATCTGCAAAAAAGAGGCATGAAATTCGTGGGATCCACCATCATCTACGCCTATTTGCAGGCAGTAGGGCTGATTTCTTCCCATGAAAAGGATTGCTACCTATACAAAAGACAGCACTCACTTTTGTGAGTGCTGTCTTTTGGTTATGACTGCGCCTTTCGTCTTTTTCTGCGGATTCTGTTGATGTGCCGCTCGAAGTCGCCCGAGGTGAGCAGCTCGGCAAGCACGTACTGCTCAAAGGTGGGGACGGTGCAGGCGTAGAAGCCCAGCTTCATTTCAAAGTCGGGCAGAAGCTTTTCGGGAAGGACCATGTAGCCCACGCGTATGGAGGGGGCTACGGTTCTTGAAAAGGTGTTTAAGTAGATCACAGAGCCCTCGCTTGAAAGGGAGAACACGGTGTCTTCGTTTTTACGGGAAACGGTCAGCTCCGAATCGTAATTGTCCTCGATGATAAATCCGTTTCGCTGCCGTATGAAGCGCAGATATTCCATACGCTTGGAAACGTCGGCGGTGACGCCGCTTGGATAACTGTTGAATGGGGTGATGTGCAGGACCGTGGCAGTGCTGCGAGCAAGCTCGTCTGTGCGGATGCCGTCGCTTCCCATTTTCATTCGCTCGATCTTGGCGCCGTTTGCCTTGTACACTTGGCGGATCTTTTCGTAGCAGGGATCTTCCACACCGTAAACGCGATCGTTGCCCAAAAGCTGTACGATCAGGCTGTAGAGGTATTCGGCGCCCGATCCGATTATGATCTGCTCGGGATGGGCGGTGATGCCGCAGCTGCGGGCAAGGTAGGAGGCGATGGCGTGACGCAGCTCGACGCAACCGCGATTGGGGGAGCGGGCAAGCAGCTCCTCTGCGTATTCTGCCATGACGCGGCGCATGGTTCTTCCCAGAACGGAGAAGGGAAACTCCGAGTCGGTGTGCTGTCCGTTCATATGCGTATGCGGAGAAGGGGTGAAGGCAGACGTGTGGGAGATGAAATCGCTTTCACGGTAGATCACGTAGTATCCGCTTCTCTGTCTTGCTTCAACGTAGCCCTCGTCACATAGAATGCCGTAGGCGTGCTCCACGGTGATGACGCTCACTCCCGTTTCCTCGGCAAGCAGACGCTTGGAGGGCAGCTTTCCTCCGTGGGGATATACGCCCGATACAATGTCACGGCGCAGCTGCTCGTACAATTGCAGATACGCTGCTTTGCCGTCTTCCGTAATGCTGTATTTCATTTGGTTATATCATCTTCTTTCGTTTCGAAAAGTTTGATAGGTTCAGATTTAGTATACACCAAAGAGAGAAGAATGTAAAGAGAAAAAACAAAAAAGCACACCGCATAGCAATGTGCTTTTTTTGGTGCTCCATCGGAGATTCGAACTCCGGACACCTTGATTAAAAGTCAAGTGCTCTACCGTCTGAGCTAATGGGGCAACCCTACTGTTGACAGCTTTTTTATCTTATCACAGAAAGACTTTCTTGTCAAGTGCTTTTTGAAAAATATTTCGTGACGCGGATGCTTGCCGAAAAATAACAATATATCGTTGCACCAAAACCGAAGAAAAGCATATATTGTGTGTATGGTATCTATCGTAAGTGGTGCAAAATACATAAAACCAAGGGCTCGGTTTTATGAAAAACAACAAAATTTGCAAAAATGCAAAAAAACTCTTTATTTTTTTGAAATCTATGCTATAATATTATAGGGATTTTATTATGCCCCTACTATGCCTAAAACCGATAGAACCAAATCGTGAGAAGGGAATTACCGAAGTTCGGTTGTATATAGAATATGGAAAAATTTGTGATTCACGGCGGCAGACCGCTTGTGGGTGAGATTGAGATCAGCGGTATGAAAAATGCGGCACTCCCGATTCTGATGGGATGTGTGCTGGTCAAGGGTGAATGTATCATCGAAAACCTGCCCGAGATCCACGACGTGACCGTTTCGCTTCAGATCCTGGAGGCAATGGGTGCGACGGTGCGTATGCTCGACCGCAACACGGTTGCCATCGACGCAAGCAACGTCAGATACGGTACAGCTCCCTTGGAGCTGGTCAATACCATTCGCGCGTCCTACTATCTGATGGGTGCGGAGCTGGGCCGCTTCGGAAAGACCCACGTGGGCTATCCCGGCGGATGCGATTTTGGGGTGCGCCCCATCGACCAGCACTTAAAGGGCTTTAAGGTGTTGGGCGCGGATGCCGAGATCGTCAACGGATACGTGGACGCCGAGACCGAGGACGGCCTTGTGGGCGGTCATATCTTCTTTGACCTTGTGTCGGTGGGTGCCACCATCAACGTGATGCTGGCTGCCTGCATGGCAAAGGGTATGACCGAAATTGAAAATGCGGCAAAGGAGCCCCACGTGGTGGACCTTGCCAACTTCCTCAATGCTTGCGGTGCCGACATCAAGGGCGCGGGCACCGATACCATCCGTATTAACGGTGTGGAGCGTTTGCACGGATGCTCATACGCCATCATTCCCGATATGATCGAGGCGGGCACCTATATGATCGCCGCAGCGGCGACTCGGGGTGACTTAACGATAACGAACGTGATCCCCAAGCACCTTGACTGTGTATCCGCTAAGATGCGTGAGATGGGTGTAACGGTGGAAGAAGGGGATGAATGGGTGCGCGTGTCGCACAAGGGCGAGCTGACAGCTGCCAACGTCAAGACCCAGCCCTACCCCGGTTATCCCACCGATATGCAGCCGCAGATCAGTATTCTGATGTGCCTTGCCAAGGGTACCAGTACCCTGAAGGAAAGCGTGTTTGACAACCGCTTCCGCTATATCGACGAGCTGCTTCGCATGGGAGCCAACGTCAAGGTGGATGGCAAGATGGCGACCTTTGAGGGCGGTGGACTGTCTGCTGCCAGAGTGCGTGCGGTAGACCTGCGCGCAGGGGCTGCCATGGTGATCGCTGGGCTGGCGATCGAGGGCTGCACTGAGGTGGATAATATCCGTCTCATCGAGCGCGGATACGATCATATTATTGAAAAGCTGCAGGCGGTGGGTGCCGATATCTGCCGTGTGGAGATCAAGGATGTCAAGGCATCCGCGCAAGCAGAATAATACAAATTATGGGCAGAGAAACTGTTTTCTCTGTCCTTTTTGTTTGACGTAGCCCTTGCAATCACATTTAAAATGTGGTAAACTAAGGAAAGAACCACTGATTGGGAGGTTA
This sequence comes from Oscillospiraceae bacterium, assembly GCA_015064925.1. GTDB lineage: Bacteria > Bacillota > Clostridia > Oscillospirales > CAG-272 > SIG655. Next base: position 10,243 of record SVRH01000023.1, read on the forward strand.
ATATGACTGAATACAATAATATGGAATTGACCCGTGATTTAATGGATTTTATCGAGGAAAGCCCCAGCTGCTTCCATGCAACGGCAGCACTTGCCAAGCGTTTGGAGGATGCGGGCTTTACCCGTTTGAACGAAGGCGAAGAGTGGAAGATAGAGGGTGGCAAGGGATACTACGTGATCCGCAACCTTTCCTCCGTCATTGCATTCCGCCTACCTGCGAGCGGCAGCTTCAAGGGCTATAATATTGCCGCAGCCCACAGCGATTTCCCCTGCTTCAAGATCAAGGAGATCGGTGAGCTGGCGCGCGCTGAATATACCGGACTGAATACCGAAAGCTATGGCGGCGCGATCCTCTCCAGCTGGATGGACAGACCGCTTTCCGTGGCGGGTCGTCTTATCTGCCGCACCGAAAACGGTATGCAGTTAAAGCTTGTGAACATTGACAGAGATCTGCTGCTCATTCCCAACGTCGCACCCCACATGAACCGCGAGATCAACAGCGGCTTCCGGTATAACGTTGCCTGCGACATGGTTCCCATGTTCGGCGACGGCAAGCCCGAGGGCAAGTTTATGAAGATCATCACCGAGGCGGCAGGGGTGTCCGAAGAAGATGTGCTGGGTGCCGATCTGTTCGTGTACAACCGTATGAAGGGCACCGTTTGGGGTGTGGAAAACGAATTTTTCTCCTGCCGTGCCATCGATAATCTGCAGTGCGCCTATACCTCTCTGCGCGGATTTTTGGCGGCAACTCCCACCGAAAACTGCGCGGTCTACTGTAATTTTGACAATGAAGAGGTGGGCTCCTCCACCAAGCAGGGCGCGGGCTCGACCTTCCTGTACGACACTCTGCGTCGCATCGTCGGAAACGAGAGCGAGGAGCAGTACCGTATGCATCTGGCATCCTCCTTCCTGCTTTCCTGCGACAATGCCCACGCGGTGCATCCCAACCATCCCGAATATTCGGACAGCAAGAACCGCGTTGTGATGGGCGGCGGCGTTGTGATGAAGTTCAATGCCAGCCAGCGCTACACCACCGACGGCGTTTCGGAGTCCTTTGTAAAGTACCTCTGCAAGGAAAACGACATTCCTCTGCAGTTCTTTGCCAACCGTTCGGACATCGGCGGCGGATCGACCCTTGGCGGCATCGCCTCCACCCGTGTGTCCATCAACTCGGCAGACGTGGGCCTGGCGCAGCTTGCCATGCACTCCAGCTATGAAACGGCAAGCGTGGCGGACAGCGCCGCTATGGCAAAGCTCAACGAGGCGTTTTTCTCCTCGGGACTGATCGCAAACGGAGCCGAAAGCTATCGCTTCGGAGGCAAGGAATGATCGGAATTATCGGCGCAATGGCGCTGGAAGTGGAAAATCTGGTCAAAGAGCTGGAAAACAAAAGAGAAGAGCAGGTGGGGGGCATTCGCTTCTACCTCGGCTTACTTGCGGGAAAAGAAGTGGTGCTGGCGGTTTGCGGAGTCGGCAAATGCTTTGCCGCCATCTGTGCCCAGACCATGATCCTTACCTACTGCCCCGAGTGTGTTATCAACATCGGTGTGGCAGGTGCGCTGCATCCCGAACTGCAGGTGGGAGATATGGCAATTGCCGTTTCCGCCGTGCAGCACGATATGGATACCTCCCCCATCGGCGATCCCTTGGGGCTCATTTCCGGCATCAATCTGGTGGAACTCCCTTGCGATCAGGCGCTTTGCGAGAAGATCGCAGAATGTGCCGGAGCCCTTGGCTACCGCACCATGACGGGCATTGTGGCATCGGGGGATCAGTTCGTGGCGGATATAGAAAAGAAGCAGTGGATCGCCAAGACATTTGGAGCCATTGACTGCGAGATGGAGGGGGCTGCCATCGTGCAGACCTGTTATCAAAGCGGTGTGCCCTGCGGCGTGATCCGTTCCATTTCCGATTCGCTGACCGGAAACGGCATGGATTTCGAGTCGTTCAAGCATCTGGCGGCATCCCATTCCACGGCGGTCGTTAAGGCGCTGTTGGAAGCTTTATAAATGAAAAAAGGGGTTGTTCCGCAGCCCCTTTTTGTGTATTTTTTGAATTGTTTTTAAAGCTGTGTAACCAAACCTTCCCAAAAACTGTCTGTATAGGTGAAGGGCTCTTAAAACGAAAGGAGGAAACCGAAATGGATGATAAGGACATTGTCGCTCTGTATCTTCAGAAGGATGAATCGGCAATCCGGGAGAGTGAAGTAAAGTACGGCAGATACCTGCACACGGTGGCGTACAACGTGCTGTACGATCACGAGGATGCGGGGGAATGTGTCAACGATACCTATATGGGGGCATGGAAAAGCATTCCGCCCAAGGTACCGAGCTCCTTGCGCGCCTTTCTTTCGAGGATTACACGCAATCTTGCCATCAACCGCTATCATGCCGCCACGGCAGAGAAGAGAAGCGGCAGGGTGGATGAGGTTGCCGAGGAATTTTTCGAATGCGTTCCCGCGGGCGGAATGTCCGTGGAGGACGAGGTGATCCTGCGTACGGTCATCAACGGTTTTCTCGCATCGCTCGCTCCCAAAATGCGCATCCTATTCATGCAGCGCTACTATTATATGTGCTCCGTGAAGCAGATCGCAAAGCTAAACGGTATGAGTGAGAGCAACGTAAAGGTGACGCTGATGCGTCAAAGAGAGAATTTCAGAAAATATTTGGAGAAAGAAGGTTACACGGTATGAAAAAGAAATGGTTAGACGGAATGCAATATGCCGACGATGAGTATATTGAAGAGTCGGATCCCACAAGGGTCGTTTCCAAAAAGGTAAGCCTTCGCAAGGTGCTTATCATTGCCGCCTGTATCGCACTCGTGCTTTCCATGCTGGCAGGCACCTTTGTCGTGGGATACTACATGGCGGGCGGAGATCTCTTCGGTGGCGACGAGACCTACAAAGAAAACGTAAAAGAGCATAAGGACGATCCCTACTACCCCATTATTTTGAAGCTGTCCGCGCTGAAGGTGAAGCAGTGGAGCACAAACGGCGACGGTGATATGAAGGGCGACGCCATGGCCCCCGGTGCACCCGAAATGGATATGGAAAACAATGCAGGCATGATGCCTCCCACCGATACTGATGGCGCTCCCGGCGAAAGCTACGAGGAGATCACCGACAATCAGGTGGCGGGCGTCATCGAGGGCGACCGCATGAAGCGCAGCAGCAAGTATATCTATTATCTTGCCGAGAACGGCACTCTGTATATTTATTCCATCCAGGGGAAAGAATCCGAAGAAGTGGGCAAGTACAGCTTGAAGGTCAACAACAGTACCGAAAAATTCACCGCGGCACAGTGTGAATTCTTCCTTTCAAAAGACTGCAAGACCGTGACCTTTATGATGCCGATCTACAGCTTTGATCTGGGGATCAACTGCCTTAAGATCAAGCAGGTGGACGTCAGCGACCCCGCTTCCCCCAAGGAAAAAAACGAGGTGACCGTCAGCGGAGCCTATGAATCCGCCCGTATGGTGGATGGAGATTTCCTGGTGATGACCCACTATACGCTTGACTGGAACACGGTGGACTACAAGGACAAAAATACCTTCGTTCCGCAGATCACCACAGCGGGAACACCCGAATACGTTGCCCCCGACCACATCATGATGCCCGAAACGCTCACCGATAAGAGCTACACCGTGGCAGTGCGTCTGGACGGCGATACCCTTGACACGATCGGTTCGGGTGCCTTCCTCTCCTATTCGGAGGAGGTCTACGTGGGAACCGACAGTCTGTATGCGACCCACCGCCATATCGAGCGCACCAAAAAGGGCAGTCTTGTGACCGAAAAGACAGTGACCGACATTTCCCGTATGAGCTATTCAAGGGACGCCTTTGCTCCCATGAAGGCGCTGACCGTGGAGGGATTTGTGAAGGACCGCTACAGTCTGGATGAATATAACGGCATTCTGCGCGTAGTGACCACCACCTCCATCACGCAGTACCGCGAGGAAAAGAGCGGATTTTCGTCGTATGCCACCGATTGGCAGTCCAACACCAGTGCCAATCTGTACTGCATCGAGATCGAGGATATGACGGTGAGATCCTCCGAGGAGGGCTTTGCTCCCTCGGGCGAGACCGTGCAGTCGGTGCGTTATAAGGGAAGTACCGCCTACGTTTGTACCGCCGTCGTCTTCACCGACCCCGTGTTCTTCTTTGATCTTTCCGATCCCGACAATATCACCTACAAGGAGACCGAAGAGATCGAGGGCTATTCCTCCTCGCTCGTGGACTTTGAAAACGGAATGCTACTGGGCATCGGTCAGACCAACTGGTCGAATCTGAAGGTGGAAATGTATGAAGAGGGCGAAGAAAACGTCGAGTCTGTTTGCAAGTACGTTTTGAACAACGCAAGCTTCTCGCAAACCTATAAGGACTACTATATCGACCGCGAGAATCAGCTGATCGGCCTTGGTGTGTCGGTATGGGACGACAGAACCTACGAGACCCATAACTACTATATCGTACTGCACTTTGACGGAGAGCGCTTGACGCAGGTCGTCAAGACCGAGCTTGGCGGACGGTATACCAACCAGCGCGGCTTCTATACGGATGGATACTTCTATATGTGCGGCGCAAACGACTTCCAAGTTAAGGAATTGAATCTGAAATAATTCGGTATAAAAAAGGGAGCATTCCATCGGAATGCTCCTTGTTTTTTTGATATCAGTACTGTCTACCCCAGATGACCATGTGCTTTGCTTTTTTGCCGCAGCAAACGCAGGTATCGGAGAGAGTATCCTCGCTGAAGGGAATGCAGCGGGACTTGACACCGCCGGTGACGTCCTTGAGTTTTTCCTCGCATTCGGTCTCTCCGCACCACATGGCGCGGATGAAGCCGGGCTTTTCCTCGGCGATTTGCAGGAATTCTTCGTAGCTGTGGGCATCGTTTGTCTTTTCGGTGCGGTTGCGCTCGGCTCTTTCCACAAGCTCGTTGTGAACCGATGCCAGCATTTCCTTGACCTGCTCGGCAATGTTGTCAAGGGATACGAAGTTCTTATTGCGGGAAACACGGGAAACGAGCACGCAGGAATTGTTCTGAATGTCGCGGGGACCGATCTCCAGACGCACGGGCACGCCCTTCATTTCGTATTCGCTGAACTTCCAGCCGGGGGAGTTGTCGGAAGCGTCCATCTTCACGCGAAGACCTGCGGCGCGAAGCGCTTCGGTGATCTCGGTTGCCTTTTCGATGACGCCTTCCTTGTGCTGCTGCACGGGAATGACCACCACCTGAATGGGGGCAACGTTCGGAGGCAGGATCAGACCGTTGTCGTCGCCGTGGGTCATGATGATGGCGCCGATCATACGGGTGGAAACGCCCCAGGAGGTCTGGTGAGGATATTTCACGGTGTTGTCTCTTGCGGTGTAGGTGATGTCAAATGCCTTGGCAAAGCCGTCGCCGAAATAGTGGGTGGTACCGCCCTGCAGGGCAACGCCGTTGTGCATCATGGGCTCGATGGTGTAGGTCTCCTTGGCGCCCGCAAACTTTTCCTTGTCGGTCTTTCTGCCCACAACTGCGGGGATCGCCAGGGTCTCACGGTAGAAGTCTTCGTATACCTTCAGCATACGAATGGTCATTTCTCTTGCTTCTTCCTCGGTTTCGTGCATGGTGTGGCCTTCCTGCCAGAGGAATTCGGAGGTGCGAAGGAAGGGACGGGTGGTCTTTTCCCATCTGCAAACGTTGACCCACTGGTTGTAGTTCTTGGGCAGGTCTCTGTAGGAATGAATGATGTCCTTGAAGTGCTCACAGAAGAGGGTCTCGGAGGTGGGGCGCACGATGAGTCGTTCGGAGAGCTGATTCTGTCCGCCGATGGTGACCACCGCACATTCGGGGGCAAAGCCCTCCACGTGGTCCTTTTCCTTCTGCAGAAGGCTTTCGGGAATGAACATGGGCATGTATACGTTTTCCACACCCAGCTCCTTGAAGCGGCGGTCCAGATCCTTCTGGATGTTTTCCCAGATGGCGTAGCCGTAGGGACGGATGATCATGCATCCCTTTACGCCCGAGTAGTCTGCCAGCTCCGCTTTCTTTACAACGTCTGTATACCATTTGGCAAAATCCACGTCCATGGACGTGATCTGCTCAACCATTTTTGCATTAGCCATATTTATAGAATCCTTTCAGTATGTTACAACTCTCTATTATAGCGCATACAAACCCGTTTGTCAAAGGGTAAATGCAAAAAAATCAAAGAGTTTTGAAGGCTTCAAGCCAGCGGTCCTTGATGTAGCAGTGACCCATGGCGGTGGGATGCACGCCGTCTGCCAGCCAGTAGGATGCGGGTGCTTTTTCGCAAAGGGCATCAAAGCCTGCCTGCAGCTCGATGAAGGGAAGACTGTACTTTTCGGCAACTCTCTTGGCAGCCGCTGCATTGGCACGCACAAGGGTATTGAAGCGTTCCCAAACGGTGGGATCCTCTTCGCTGTAAGTCGCACCGCCCGGCAGCACGAAGGGCTCCAGCAGCATGATCTTGATCTCGGGCAGGGCTTCCTTGATCTCTTCGATGAGCATACAGTAGATCTTTTCAAACTTTTCGGGAGCAACGCCGTTGCCGCCGCCCAGCTCGTGCCAAACGTCGTTGACACCGATGAGCAGGCTCATGTAATCGGGCTTCAGATTGATGATATCCGCCTTGATTCTGGCGTAAACGTCCACGATGCGGTTGCCGCTGATGCCGCGGTTCTGGAATTCGTATTCACCGGGGCAGTCGTAGCCCAGCTGTCCCTGCACCATGGTGGCATATCCGTAGCCCTGACGGATGTGGAGCTGACGGTTGCGGTCGCAGTCGGTAATGGAATCGCCTTGGAATAAGATCAGTTTAGACATAATATATTTACTCCTTTAGATAGTAATAGGATTGTATGCTCTTTTCAGTATAGCAAATAAAAGAATGGATGTCAAGAAAAATCTGCACCCGAAATCGGGTGCAGATAAGTATTTTGGGAATGTTAGGTATCAAGCCGATACGTAAGCGTATCGCGCAGATCTATGATTTTCAGAGGACACTTGGAGGCAACCTCTTCCAGTAACTCCGGTGAGTAGTTAAGACAGATCACGCTGCGGTAACGGAAAGGACTGGACATTTTCCAGCGGCCGTAACCGTTTTTCTCCTCACCCTTTTTGACAAAGCAGATTACCTCGCGGGATTTGACGTGGCGGCTTTCGGATATTCTGCGTATGCAGCGGCAGATGCAGACCTCCTGCAATTCGTCCCACCGAAGTAACATAGGGCGGGAAAACGGATATTTCGCGTTTATTCCTTGCTCAAAAATACTGTATTCGGAGAATTTGCGGATCATGGCGTCAAAGCAAATGATGCTTTGCACGATAATGAGTGGTATGCCGTATATACAACCGTTCAGAACGTAGTACAGATCGCCGGAAGCAATCAGTATGATTACCAGTACTATGAATACGCAGAGCATCAACGAATACATAATTAAGTGAGCGATCATATTTCTTTTGGTTTTTAGCGGATTTTTCATATGTGTTTCCTCCATTTTACGATTATATTCTATCATCACTTTATTGTTGTGTCAAGGGCAGCGCTTTTGGGGCGTTTTTTTTAAATCTGAAGAAAATGCTTGACAAACGGCAAAAACCATGCTACAATAACAAAGTCGTTGATGAAAAGCAGTACCTTTTGACGGTCGGCAAAGAGAGGGGCGGTTGGTGAGAAGCCCTGCGATACGAAAAGAGAAGTCGTTTCGGAGATTTTGGGTAGAACGGTTTTGAAAAACCAAGTAGAACCCGACGGGTGTGCCCGTTACAGCGCAGATGAGTGCTATGCAGATATTTTGCGTAGAATGCAGGTGGTACCGCGCTTCGGCGTCCTGATTTTTTTTCGGGAGTCGGAGTTTTTTTGTTTTCTGTGAACAATACCGAAAGGATTTTTATAAAATGAGAAAAGAACTGGAAAAGACCTACGATCCGAGTCAGATCGAGGACAGACTTTACAACAAATGGTGTGAAAAGGGCTATTTCACGCCCGATCCTAAGAAGGGCGGCGACCCCTTCACCATCGTGATCCCGCCTCCCAACGTAACGGGTCAGCTGCACATGGGTCACGCACTGGATGAGACCCTGCAGGACATCCTCATCCGCCACAAGAGAATGCAGGGCTACAACACCCTGTGGCTGCCCGGCACCGACCATGCCGGCATTGCCACCCAGATCAAGGTGGAAGAGCACCTGAGAAAGAACGAAGGCATCACCCGCTACGATCTGGGACGTGAAAAGTTCCTGGAACGCGTTTGGGACTGGAAGCATCAGTACGGCAGCCGTATTATCAATCAGCTGAAAAAGCTGGGCTCCTCCTGCGACTGGAGCCGTGAACGATTCACCATGGACGAGGGCTGCTCCAAGGCGGTCAAGGAAGTGTTCTGCTCGCTTTACGAAAAGGGTCTTATTTACCGCGGCCACCGTATCATCAACTGGTGTCCCCGTTGTCTGACCGCTCTTTCGGATGCGGAGGTCTCCTATGAAGATCAGCAGGGCGCATTCTGGCACATTAACTATCCCGTGAAGGATTCCGATCGCTTTGTGGAAATTGCCACCACCCGTCCCGAAACGCTGCTGGGCGATACCGCTGTGGCTGTTCATCCCGAGGATGAAAGATATAAGGATCTGATTGGTAAGATGCTGATCCTGCCCCTTGTTGGCAGAGAGATTCCCGTTGTTGCCGACGAGTACGTGGAAAAGGATTTTGGAACGGGTTGCGTAAAGATCACTCCCGCCCACGACCCCAACGACTTTATGGTGGGCGAGCGTCATAACCTGGAGCAGATCCGCGTGATGAATGACGATGCCACCATCAGTGCAGGCTACGGCAGATACTCCGGCATGGACCGCTACGAAGCCAGAAAGGCGATCGTGGAGGATCTGGAGGCGCTGGGTCTGCTTGTCAAGACCGAGCCTCACGCCCACAACGTCGGCACCTGCTACCGCTGCGGCACCACCGTGGAGCCCATCACCTCCGACCAGTGGTTTGTGAAGATGGAGCCCCTTGCCAAGAAAGCAATCGAAGTGGTGGAGGACGGCACTATCCGTTTTGAGCCCGACCGCTTCTCCAAGATTTATCTGCACTGGATGCGCAATATTCGCGACTGGTGCATCTCCCGTCAGCTGTGGTGGGGTCACCGCATTCCTGCCTTCTACTGTGACGAGTGCGGCGAAATGGTGGTTTCCCGCGAAAACTCCGTTTGCTGTCCCAAGTGCGGTAAGGAAATGCGTCAGGAAAACGACGTGCTGGATACCTGGTTCTCCTCCGCGCTCTGGCCCTTCTCGACGCTCGGCTGGCCCGAAAACACAGAGGATCTTTCCTTCTACTATCCCACCTCCACCCTCGTGACCGGCTACGATATCATCCCCTTCTGGGTTTCCCGTATGATCGTCATGGGCATGGAGTGCATGGACGAAAAGCCCTTCTCCACCGTGTTCATTCACGGCCTTGTGCGCGATGCCAAGGGCAGAAAGATGTCCAAGTCTTTGGGCAACGGTATTGACCCGCTGGAGATCATCGGCACCTACGGTGCGGACGCTCTGCGTTTCGCCCTTGCCACCGGTAACAGCCCCGGAAACGATATGCGTTTCTCGGATGAAAAGATCGAGGCGGCAAGAAACTTCAACAACAAGGTTTGGAACGCCGCCAGATTCGTGCTGATGAATCTGACCATCGACGAGGTGAAGCTGCCTTCTGCCGACAAGCTGGAGACCGAGGATAAGTGGATCCTTTCGAAGTTCAACACCTTGGCGGGCGAGGTTTCCGAAAACCTTGACAAGTTTGAGCTGGGCGTTGCCCTTGCCAAGCTGTACGACTTTATTTGGGACGTATTCTGTGACTGGTACATCGAGCTGCTCAAGCCCAGATTTGCCGACAAGGGAAGCGAAAGCAACCTGGTGGCACAGAACGTCATTGCCTACGTTTTGGGTCAGACCCTGAAGCTGCTGCATCCCTTCATGCCCTTCATTACCGAGGAAATTTGGCAGAGCCTTCCCCACGTGGCGGAGGATACCGAAGAGAGCATCATGATCTCTCGTTACCCCGAAAAGAGCGATGCACTTTGCTTCCCCGAGGACGAGGAGCGTATGGAAAAGCTGATCGATGCGATCCGCTCCATCCGTAACCGCCGTGCGGAAATGAACGTGCCCCCCTCCAAGAAGGCGTCTCTCTACATTGTTTCAAGTAGAAACGACGTGTTTGGTGAAAAGTCCACCAAATTCTTTGAGAAGCTGGCATCTGCCGCTACGGTGGAATATCCTGTGGAATACACCGACGAGACCGCTGTGCAGATCATTACCGATGCGGCGACCGTCTATATCCCCATGGGCGATCTTGTGGACTTTGAAAAGGAGCTGGCGCGTCTTACCAAGGAAAAGGAAAAGACCGAGGGTGAGATCAGCCGCCTTGAAAAGAAGCTTTCTAACGAAGGCTTTGTGGCAAAGGCACCCGCTGCCGTCATCGAGGGCGAGCGTGCAAAGCTTGCCAAGTACAAGGATACGCTGGCATCTCTTGTGGCAGCCATTGAAAAAATCAAGCGCTGAGCGACAAACTGCAACAAAATATGAAAAGAAAAGGTGGTACCTTTAGGGTATCACCTTTTTTGTTTGGAGAATGGAGAATATGATGCAAAATGCAGACGTGAAAAGCAGCTTTTGTGATGGGATGCTTCGCTTGACCGTGATAGGGGAGATCGACCATCACAGCGCTGCGTCGGCAAGAGAAAAAATGGATGCGGCGATTTTTTTATACCGTCCCAAGACGACGGTGCTTTGCCTTGGAGAGCTGGATTTTATGGATAGCTCGGGACTGGGGCTGATCCTTGGCAGATATCGGAAGGCAATGGGAGTGGGAAGTGACTTTTGGCTGGAGGACCCCACTCCGTCTACACATAAAATACTGCGCCTTGCGGGCGTGGATCGGATGATACAGATCAAAATCGGTGACAAAACAAAGGAGAGTCAGCATGAAAAAAGAGAAGATCAATGAAATGAACCTGTGCTTTCCTGCCAAAAGCCGTAACGAGGGCTTTGCCAGGCAGGCGGTGTGTGCTTTTTTGGCACAGCTGGATCCCACCGTGGAGGAACTGGCGGATCTGCGCACCGCGCTTTCCGAGGCGGTGACCAACTGCGTGGTGCATGCCTACAAGGACGATGGCAGAGGGAAGATCTACATAAGCGTTTCGCTATACTCCGATCGCACTGTCCGTATGACGGTCAAGGACAAGGGCTGTGGCATGGAAGAACCTGAAAAATGTATGGAGCCCCTTTACACCACCGACAAAAGCGGAGAACGGGGAGGCATGGGCTTTGCCATCATGCGCTGCTTTTCGGATGATATGAAGGTAAAGACGGCGGTGGGTAAGGGAACGACGGTGACGCTTTGTAAAAAATTATCGGCGTAAGTCCAAAGGAGAGAATGTTTTGGCAGAGCACGACCGTAACGCAGAGTATCTGCGGCGGATCGCCGCGGGGGATGCGTCGGCAATGGATACGCTTATCGAGGAAAATATGCCGCTGGTGCGCAGTATCGCCCTGCGCTTCAAAGATCGCGGCACCGAGTATGAGGATCTTTTGCAGATCGGTGCTATCGGTATGATCAAGGCGGCAAGAAGCTTTGATTTCAGCTATGATACGGTGTTTTCCACCTATGCGGTACCGCACATCATGGGGGAGATCCGCCGCCATCTGCGGGATGACGGACCCATCAAGGTTGGGCGTAAGACCAGAGAGCAAAGCCTTGCCATTCTGCGGGCAAGGGATGAGTACGTCAGGCGTAACGGAAGAGAGCCGCACATCACTGAGATCTGCGAGGCACTGGGACTAAGCGCCGAGCAGGCGGCAACGGCGCTTTGCGCCACCGCTGCTCCCAAATCGCTGGATGAACGGCTTGGACAGGATGAGGAGGGGCTCAGCCTGGGTCAGCTGCTGCCCGATCCCGACAACGCAGTGGAGAGCCTGACCGACCGTCTGGCGCTGCGGCAGGCAGTGGCAACGCTTGAACCGCTTCAGCAGCAGATCCTCTATCTTCGCTACGTCAAGGAGCTTTCCCAGCAGCGTACGGGACAGCTTCTGGGGCTCTCGCAGGTCAAGATCTCAAGGGAAGAGAAGAAGATTTTGCAGCTGCTGCGAAAAGCACTGTAATTTTTTTAGAAAAAGAACGAAAAAAAGAGAAGAAAACACTTGACAAACGGCAAGCGATTGGCTATAATATCATTTGTGACATTATGGTCTTTAAGCGAGGGCGAACAATGAAGATTGATATGCACCCTATTCTGAAAGGCGAAAAGAGAGAACTTTCCTTCGACTACCCACTCACAATCGAGGCAAGTTTTCCCGGTGTAGTGTTTCCCGAACCGGTCCGTGTTCTTGGCACGATTCGTGATATGGCCGGCTACATTGCATTGGCGCTGACGGTGAAGATCCCATACGAAACGGTCTGCGACCGCTGTCTTGCTCCCATCGCACGAGAGATGGAGCTGGATTTCAACAAGACGGTGGCTCTGGAGGACACTTTGGAGAATGAAGACAACGATGATTATGTGATCGTTCGGAATCGGATGCTGGATCTGGATGAAGCACTGCAGGAAGCGGTGGTTCTGTCCTTTCCCTCAAAGCATTTGTGTAAAGAGGACTGCAAGGGCCTCTGTACCACCTGCGGCAAGGACTTGAACGAAGGTCCCTGCGGCTGTGTCACAAAGGAGAGTAATCCCATGTGGGATGAGATCCGTAAAAAACTTGGTAATACATGATATTATAAACGCGATAGCTTACAAGGAGGTGTAGGTAATGGCAGTACCGAAGAAGAAGGTCTCGAAGGCGAGACGCGACAAAAGACGTTCCAACGTATGGAAGCTGGATGCTCCTCAGATGGCGAAGTGCCCTAAGTGCGGCGAGTACAACTTGTCTCACAGAGTTTGCAGAAATTGCGGAACTTACAACGGCAAGGTAGTTATCGAAAAAGAAGCTTAAGCCAAAAAATGAAGGTGGATCCGCGCGCGGTTCCACCTAGTTTTTTTGGTGGAGGATTTTACCGCAATTTGAAAATAATGTATTTGAAAGGAGTATTCCCATGGTAGAGATCAAAGGTATAGAGCCGGGATCGCACGCTGAAAAAGCGGGGGTTCAGCCGGGGGACGTGCTCCTTTCGGTCAACGGTCATCGGATCATGGACGTGCTGGACTATCGATTCTATATGATGGAACGGCATCTGTGTCTGCAGCTGCACCGCGGTCCCGAGATCATCGAGCTTGAGATCCGCAAGGGTCAGTACGACGATATCGGTCTGGAATTTGAGACCTATCTGATGGACAAGAAGCAGTTTTGCCGCAACAAGTGTGTGTTCTGCTTCATTGATCAGCTCCCGAAGGGAATGCGGGAGACCCTGTATTTCAAGGATGACGATGCAAGACTCTCCTTTTTGCAGGGCAATTACATCACAACCACCAATATGACCGAGCGGGATATTGAGCGCATTATCGAGATGCACATCAGTCCTATCAACATATCGGTGCATACCACCAATCCCGAGCTTCGGGTACGGATGATGAAAAATCCCGCGGCAGCCAATCTCATGCCCATCATGCGGCGCTTTGCAAAGGCAGGCATCCACATGAACTGTCAGCTGGTCGTCTGCAAGGGGCTGAACGATGGGGAAGAGCTGGAAAGATCCATGCGGGAGCTTTCGGAGCTGTATCCCATGGTGGACAGCGTTTCGGTGGTGCCTGCGGGGCTGACCTGCCACAGAGAAGGGCTCTATCCGCTGGAGATCCACAGTCCTGCGGACTGTCAAACGATCCTTGCACAGGTAAACGGATTTGGCGATGCATTTCTGGCAAAGAACGGCACCCGACTGATCTACTGTGCGGACGAGTTGTACGTCAAGAGCGGTACACCCATTCCCGAAGCGGCGTATTACGAAAGCTACCCGCAGATCGAGAACGGCGTGGGGCTGATGCGCAGCATGGAGGATGAGTTTGAGGACGAAATCGCCTATCTTGCGCAGGATTACGACTTGACAAAAACGCGCTGCGTATCGATCGCTACGGGAATGGCAGCGTATGAGTATATCGAAAAATTGGCGAAAAAGCTGATGGAACGTTGCCCGACCCTGCAGGTGATGGTGTATCCCGTCAAGAACGAATTTTTCGGTGAGAATATTACCGTGGCGGGCTTGCTTTGCGGATGTGATATGAAAAAGCAGCTGACGGGGAAGATGCTTGGCGATAAGCTGATTATTCCCGCGGTG
>SVRH01000024.1 GCA_015064925.1 Oscillospiraceae bacterium
GGGCATATTGTAGTATCCGAGCATGACGATATCGCCTTGCACGCAGATCTCGCCCTCACCGTTCTCGTCGGGGTTGTCAATTTTGACCTTAACATCGGGGAGAGCCTGACCGATACTGCCTGCGCGGTAGTGATAACGGCGGTTGACGCTGACAACGGGCGAGCACTCGGAAATACCGTAGCCGTTCATAATCTTGATGCCGTAGGAATCAAAGCGGTCGATGATCTGCTGATCGATGGGTGCGCCGCCTGAAATGATGAAGTCAAGCTCACCGCCAAGACCGCCCCTGATAGCGGAAAAGCACTTGTTTCGCAGACCGATGCCGAGCGCATCGAAAGGCTTGCAGACCTTATCAAGCATGCCGAGAAGCTTCTTCTTTCCGCTCTTTTCGATCTTCTGAAGGATACCCTTGTCCACCTTTTCGACGATCATAGGAACGACAGCAAGATAGGTCGGCTTGAAGTCGTTGATCAGCTCCATCACGTTTTTGAGAGAGGGGGCGATGAGCGTGTCAACGCCGTAATAAATGTTTGCAAGACCGCTGACCGTGAACGCAAAGGTATGGTGGAACGGCAAGAGCGCAAGGCTTCTGCCGTAAAGCTCGATGAAACCGCACGCCGCACGAGTATCTTCGCAAATATTCTTCTGCGAGAGCATAACGCCCTTGCTCTTTCCGGTCGTGCCGGAAGTGTAAATGATCGACGCAAGCGCATTTTTGTCGGTTTCGATCCACTCTGCGGACTCAACTGCTTCGATGTAACCACGCAATTTGGGCATAGCGATTGATTCAAAATCGGGGATGATACCGCCAATATCGTCAGCAATGTCATCATAGTCCTTGGAATAGATTAAGGTGTGACATTCGCACTCCCCCAGCAACTCGGCAATGTCGGGAGCGGAGAGTTCCTTGTCGATGGGAACGATGATGTTGTTACTGCAAACGACAGCGAAATAGGTCAAAATCCATTCGTAGCTGTTTTCACCGATGACGGCGATCTTGTTCCGTGCACCGTATATCTTGTTAAAATGCGATGCGAGCTTCTGCACATCATCGTAAAACTGATTGTATGTAACGGCAGATTCGCTTTTGCGGCGTTTGGTACGGAAAAGCACCTTGTCGCCGTAGTTGCCTTTTACGAGAGTCAGAAACTGTTCAAAGGTTTCGTAGGGGGATATGGTGTAATGGGGGAAAGGTTTGTTTTTCATGACATTATCCTCACAACAGTGATTACAGGGCTAATCCACAAATATATGTAGATATCAAAAGAATAATTCCGCCAATGGATATTCCAAGTCCTACATTAAATAGATGGTACTTTTTTCTTGCTATTTTATAATTAGCATAAATAGAATCAATGAGCGAGTCGAATTTCCTTTTGTCACAGTGATGTTTAAATCTTTTCTTAAATTCATCAGTATCAAGCTTTTTTATACATGCGAAGAATTCAAGATTTTTCAGATTTCCTTTTATACGTGCCATTAAAGCACAAACCAAAACAACAAGTGCAATAAGGCAAAGAACAACCGAGAAAGAAAAGAATAGAAAATATATGATTTCATAGCCGGATACACAACTATCAAGTTTTTGAATAATACATTTGTATGTTTTAAGATTATCGCTATTCAAAAACAAGGCTAAAAATGTGCCGAGCAAAGCTAAAACAACAGATATTTTTTGATCACAGCGCACAATCAGATCGTGAGTTCTGTTTAATATGCCATTCAAGTATTCTAATTCCTCTTTGGATTTCTCCACTTTTACGTCCTCCAATATTCATTAGTATTTAATTGCATTTTTTGTAAGTAATGCTTCAAACTTCTCCAAAAACTCCGTGTTTTTTCCGTCCTCATACCAGCTGAAATGGTCGCCATCAAAATAGAAATGTGAAAGTTTAGAAGAAGTATGCTTTTGCCAGTAATCGGCGTTTATATCGAAGTTGGGAAGAAGCGTATCACGATTGCCTGTAAACAGGTAAATAGGTGCGTTCACAACGTGAGCCGCCAATGCTTCACTACTTCCATAATTGAATGAACGAATCATATTAACATAATACAGAATCGTTTTCAAATCGGCGTTATAAAAATCGGGAATAGCGCGGGTAAGATCAACCGGCTTCATGATAAGCAACAGTTTATTTCTGATCTCATCAAGATCAATCTCAAAATCATCGATATGATGGTAGATTGTATTCCAAATGCCACCTTTACCATCGTTGAGTAACGAACGGTTGTGTTCGGTTGTTCCAAAGAGTGCATTTGAAATATTAATATCGTCTTCCGTAGGATTAAAAGATACTTGAGTTGTCATTTCGTTTGATGCTGCTGCAATAAAGTACATAGCTTCCACCTTTTCGCCCGCCTGTTCAAGTAAATATGCCATTTCAAGTACGATCTGACCGCCGATGCAATAGCCGCACAAATGATAGGGGCCGTGAGGCTGTACCGCGCGGATGCGCTCCACGTACTGCGCCGCGAGTTCCTGAATGCTGATCACGTGAGGATAGTAGAATTCTTCATTCATCGGATAATCCACGCCGTACCAGTTATAGTTGGTTTCGATCTGCGTGGAAAGCTGAACGAAGTTACCGACAACACCATTGCCACCGTGAATGAGGAACAGATTGGCATCGCCGCCGTCCTTGATCAACACAAGATCATGGTTTTTGGTATGCGAAGCAAACTGCGACAGATGCTCCGCCATCTTCTCCACGGTATTGAACTTATACACATCGTTGACCGACAGTTCGCAGGCGTATTTCTTGGAAAGAGCCGAGGTCAGATTGATCGCCGTCAGCGAGTCCATACCGAGGTCGAAGAAATCCTCGTCGATACCGAATGCCGTACCCTTAATGAAGTCGCAAAGCACTTCGTAAACCTCTTGCTGCATAGGCGTCTCGGGGAGCGTGATCTCGTTGTGGTTTTCGCGGCTTTCAAAATCCACGTCGGGCAAATTCTTGCGGTCGATTTTGCCGCTTACGGTAAAAGCGATCTTTTCAAGGCGCATAAAGTAGTGAGGACACATATATTTGGGAAGCTGCGCGAGAATATGCTCACGAAGCTTCTTTTCGTCAATATCGCCCTCGGCAACGTAGTAGCCAACGAGATATTGATGCTCAACCTGTGTCTTGACGGTGGTGGCGGACAGCACAATGCCGTCAAAGCTATTCATTACGCTCTCAATTTCGCCAAGCTCTACACGCAAGCCTCTGATTTTGACCTGCGAGTCGATACGACCGTAGCAAAGGAGCTTGCCATCGGTGCGGTAAGAGGCGAGGTCGCCTGTCTTGTAAAGCTTTTCGGGAACGTAGGGATTGTCAATGAACTTTTCGGCAGTCAGTTCTTCACGGTTCAGATAACCGCGGCAAACACCGTCACCCGCAATACAAAGCTCACCCGCAATGCCCACGGGGCAAAGTGCGCCCTTTTCGTTGCAAATGAGAATCTGCGTATTGGCAATGGGATTGCCGATGGTGATGACGGGAGAGGTCACCTCGTCCACGCTCGACCACACGGTGGTTTCGGTGGGGCCGTAGATGTTCCATATCTGCGCATCGGTGTAGTGGCGAAGCTCTTCATAAAGGCTTTCCGGGAAGACCTCGCCGCCGAGAATGATGACCTTGAGGTGAGAGAGCCACGCAAGGTCGCTCTTGTCCTGCATATACATCTTCATCTTGGTGGGTGTGGTCTGAATGATCTCGATCTCATTTTCGATAACGAGCTTTGCGAGCTTGCTCTGCATCTTGCTTTCGTCATCGTTGGCGTAATAGACCGTAAGACCGTTAAGGAGAGACAAGAGAGATTCGGTAACGTAGATATCAAAACCGATGGTTGTCGTGGAAACAATTCGCTTTTGTTCCTCGGTAATGCAATGCGTAATGATGTTGTGTTCGTTATTCGAACAGAAGTTGACAACATTTCGATGTGTCAGCATCGTGCCTTTCGGCTTGCCCGTTGAGCCCGAGGTGTAGATCACATAGCAGAGGTCGCTCGGCTCGTTAATGTTGCCGAGATTGTCGGGAGCATTGGCATATATAGCTTTGTCCGCAAGGTCGATGACAAAATCCACGTTGGTGGGTGCGTCGGCTTCAAGGATCAATGCCGCCTTGCAGGAGGCATCGTCCAGCATATAGGTAATTCTATCCGCAGGGAAGGTAGGATCGATGGGCAGATACGCGCCGCCTGCCTTCAGTACGCCAAGCTGTGCCGCAAGCACCAAGTGACTGCGGTGGGCAATGATGGGAACAATATCGTTTCTGCCAATACCGCCACGGCGCAGAGCGTGAGCGATACAGTTTGCCATGCGGTTGATCTCGGCATAGGTATAGGACACCCCCTCAAATACAGCGGCGATTTCATTCGGAATATTGGCGACAACCTCCTCAAAAAGCTGATGAACGCACTTGTGGTCGGGATAGTCCACGGCGGTGTCGTTGAAGGTGTGGATGATAAGCTCCTTTTCGCTTTCGGGGAGGATGTCCACGTCTGCAACGGTCATATCACTCTTTGCGGTGATCTGATCCACGATGCAAAGAATGCGGTCTTTGAGCAGAGCGACCTCGGCTTCATCCGGGAACTGCTCGGTCTGATAGTCCAGATTGAGCTTATACACACCGAGGTGGTCGCGGTCATCAATGTGGAACGCAAGCGCGACCTCGCTGTTACCGTTGGTGTACCACTTGGAGCGCACGTTGCTCTCGGCATCGATCTGCGCGTTCTGATAGCTCATCATCACGTCGAAGAGCTTTTCCACGTCACCGTGGTGCTGGTGAATATCCGAAAGAATATGAGAATAGGGATATTTCTGATGGCGGAAGATTTGCAAATGGAGATCGTTGATCTCAGCGCAAAGCTCGCCAAGGGTCTTGTTCTCGCTTGGCTTTGCGGTCAGCGGAATGGTGGAAATGAACATACCGAGGGTACGCTTATCCTTTGCACCGTCGCGGTTAAGAACGGCAAGACCAAGGCTCGGTGTTTTGCCGCCGCCGTTGATGCGATCAAGATAGATGAGCATTGCCGCCTCAAAGACGGTTGCGGGGGAATATTCGTATTCCGAGCAGAACGCCTTGATCTGTGCGGAGAGCGAGGGAGAAACCTCTGCATACAGACGGTTTGCAGAGGGAGATGTGCTTGTCATGGCATTGGGCTTTAAGCGCACGTATTCGGGATGCTCGGCATACATCTCCGACCAGAATGCCTTGTCCTTCTGATACTTCTTTGAAGCAAAGTATTCCTGCTCCTTTGCCACAACATCGGTATAGGGAGCGATATTCAATGCGGGTTCTTCGCCCTTGATGAGTGCCTCGCAAGCGTGCAGAATCGCATCGTCAATGATGGTCATTGACCATGCATCCGAAACGATGTGATGCATCACGGCAACGATGAGCCAAGAATCAGCCTTTTTGAGAATTTCAAAACGATAGAGCTTGCCATCGTAGGTGATGGGTGCGCGCATCAGAGCAGAAACGTGCTCGTCGATCTGCTCGTTGGTCATTTCAATAGCATCGATTACAGTGATCGACTCATATTCGTGTTCGGAAACGTATTGATAAACTTCGCCGTCATTTTCCGTAATGCGCAGACGAAGCCCCTCAGCGGCATCGATCAGCAGATTGATTGCTTTCTCGATGATCTCCGAGGTCACTCCTTCCATAGAAAACTCCAGAGTGCCGCCAATGTTGCCGAGGGCGGTGTCTGAGTAGAATTTTGTTTCGTTGTAAATGTTTTGTTGGGGTGTGGTGAGGCTGTATTTTTCGATGCTCATAATGCGCATAAACCCTTTCAACGCGTGTACCACATAATCTTCGTTATGTGGTAATCGCAATCCATTACATAAAAACAACGTGCAGAAATCATTGCACGCCAAATAGGCCAATGACTGTAAGAAATCACTGGCTCTTTTTGTATTGTCGTTTGTTGTGTTTTTTTGCGCTTAAAGTGGTAAATAGAACGGCGGTAATTGACTTTTTTATACTATTGTGATACAATAGACTCCGTATATTTATATTTTAACCACATAACGAAGATTATGTGGTAATGTTCATCAACACCGCAGAAGACCTAATCTCTGAATTTGTCTGCGGTGGATTTCTCCCGTTTCCATTGTATATATTCTCGTCGTGTTCACACTACTGTGTCCGAGAATATCCGCCAAGCGCACGATGTCCTTTTGCAAGCTGTAATAAGTGCGCGCGAAAAGATGACGGAGGTTGTGGGGAAAGACCTTCTTTTCCGACACGCTTGCCGCCTTACATAGCTTTTTCATATCGCTCCAAATATTCGATCTGTCAAGCGGATTGCCGTTCTTCGTTACAAACACGGCGCCGCTTTTTATTTTTTGTTCCTTGATATACTGCTTTAAAATCCGACAAAGCTGCCTCGGCAAGAACACCTGCCTTAGCTTGCCCTTGCAATTGATCTCGGCAAGACCGCGCGCAACTGCTTCAACGGTAACGTAGCGCACCTCGGATACACGGATGCCCGTAGAGCAAATCGTCTGCATTAAAAGATACAAACGCTCGTTTTTCTTCTGCTTTGCCGCCCCTAAAAGGCTGTCATACTCGGCTTTGGTCAACTCCTTGTCTGTGGATGCGAATATTTGTTTTTGAATCTTAAGATTCTTTACCCGTAAATCGTACCATTCCATAAAATTGAAAAAGCAATTCAGTGATGAGAGTGCGGCATTTACGCTTGCGGGGGCATAATGCTCGCAAAGATAGGATTTATAGGCAAGCACCGCCGTTTTGCACAGTTCTTGCTCGCCAAGCCATATTTGAAATTCACCTACATCGTGCAAATACTTGTTGATGGTCGCCACCGCCTTTTCCTCATCAATCAGATAGCCCTTGAATGATCTTATTCTTTCGATTGTTATTGTTCTCATGGTCTGTCATCCTCCTTCTATCCAATATTTTATCACGAACAGATGAATTTATTTATAGAGATTGCTTGTCACGGATATTGTATCACAGCGCATAAAAAAGAAAACAACCGATAAGTACATCTGTATACTTATCGGTTGTATTCACGGTTGATCTTTTATCTTTTTGATAATCTTTATGATCTCAACGATTTGTTTTTGTTCTCCTATTGAGAAATCGGAGATCTCATTATGTAGGCTGTTATTCGAAACTTCACCCTGATTCAGCAAAAGCATGTTGTCCGCAGAAATACATAGCGCCTCACATATTCTCGCAATGATTACTATGTTTGGCAATTGCTTGCCACGCTCTATTCGACTCAAATATTTTTCGGATATTCCGGTCTTTTCAGAAAGCTCCGCTTGTGTCAAATGTGCTCTTTTCCTTGCATTCAAAATTCTTCTTCCTATCGTTTCTTTTGATAGCGGCATTTTTCATCCTCTCACTCTCACAACATTTTGTAATTTTTGATGATTGTATTATATCGCTTTTAGGATGCTTTGTACACGATTTTTGATTGGTATATTTGCAAACTTTCCGCAAACTCTTTAGCCACATCATTTACGGAAACATCAAAACGCGATATAATGTTTTCAGGAAAACTGAATATGATGTGTTCGACGCAAGGATTTTGTAAAGTAAAAGCTAGGTTTTACAAGGCTTTCTCACACCACCATGTGTCAATGATGGGACTAACGCGTAGAGATGATGGGTCTCATCGGCGCAGGTAACAATCCACAGGCTCAGTATGACTGCCTCGTTGCGGTTGCGATCGAAGAGGTAGGCAAGTAATTCCCCATGCAAAATCAGTCACGCTCTCGTTTTTCGGCGGAGCGTCTTTTTTTGTCAAAAAATGCGGCAAGCCCCTTTCTTTTCCTTACCGTTTGTGCTATAATGACGCAAACAGTCTTATTTTTGAGGTTAAAGGTTATTATGACAACGAATATTTTGAAAAAACGTCGGTTTGTTCTTACCGTCGGTATTGTGACGATGCTGTTTGCGGGGATCATATACGCATGGTCCATTCTCAAGATCCCCTTTCAAAGCAAGGAAGGCTTCACGGCGGGGACGCTGGCATTCAGCTACACCCTGACCATGTGCTTTTTCTGCATCGGCGGATTTTTGTCGGGGCTTATCATTCGCCGCATCGGCACGCGACTGACCATCCTTATCGCGGGCATTCTGGCGGGCACGGGTATCTCGCTGACGGGGTTGATCGCCACCTCGCCCGTTCTTTTGTACCTTTGCTACGCCTTCCTTGGCGGACTTGGCATCGGGATTGCGTATATTGCCATCATCTCCACCGTCAACGCCTATTTCCCCGACAGAAAAGGGCTTTCCTCGGGAGCTTTGATGATGGGCTTTGGCGCCAGCACCCTGATTCTCGGCAAGCTTGCCGCCTATTTGTTCGACGGTAAGCGGCTGGGCTTTGAAAACACCTATCTTTTGTACGGCATCGTCATCGGCCTTGTGCTGATCGCCTCTTCGTTTTTCATCACACCGCCCGCAGAGGGTACGGTCTTTCCCGCCGCCAAGCGCAAGGCTTCCGCGCGCGAGGAGGATTTTGAGGAGCGCGATTACAAGCCAACCGAAATGATCCGTCGCTTTGCCTTCTGGAGAGCTTTTTTGGCGCTGGTTTGCTTTACCGCGGTGGGCAGCTCGGTGATCAGCTTTGCCAACGATCTGGCCCTTTCGGTGGGTGCCACGGCGGGCTTTGCCACCACCCTTGTGGGCGTGCTTGCCGTTTGTAACGGACTTGGCAGGATCCTCACGGGCATCGTGTTTGACACCCTGGGGCGCCGCTTTACCATGATTGCCGCCACCGTTTTGACCACTCTTGCCGCCGGCGTGACGCTGATCGCCATCGCCCTTGAGTCGCTTCCGATCTGCGTTGTGGGTCTTTGCCTGACGGGACTTTCCTACGGCACCTCTCCCACGGTCTCCTCGGCGTTTACCATGGCGTTTTACGGCAAAAAGTACTTTGCCTCCAACCTCAGCATCAGCAATTTCAATCTGATCGGGGCGTCCTTCATTGCCACCGCCTGCGCATCCTTGCAAACGCAAAGCGGCGGCTACGTGATCCCCTTTATCCTGCTGCTCTCGCTGTCGGTCGTTTCGATCCTTCTGAATCTGACCGTCAAGAAGCCTTAAACCCAAACAAAAAAGACACGTCATTTTGGTATATCCAAGATGACGTGTCCTTTTTAATATACTGCGATTTCTTTCATTTGGACGGGGCCGCGGGCGGAGGTGATATGCAGGATGAGCTCGGTGACTCTCGTGCCCTCTCTGTCGTCGGTCAAGGGGTTTTGCAGGGCAAAGGGATCGGTAAATTCGCAGATTTTGCGGTTGCCGATGCAGGTGCCCTCAAAGATGCTGTAGCACCGTCCATTTTCATAGCGCGCCTTGACCCTGAAGCTTTCCACCCGCTGACCAAGAGCGATCTCCTCCCGCAGGACGATATGACGCAGCGCTTTCTGCGGCAGCGGTGCGGGCAGAGGAATGCGGTAGATCGGCTGATAGTCAAAGGAGGCCGCCTCTTTGGAAGGCGCCTTGCAGGCTAAGATCGGATCTCCGAATTCCTTTTTCAAAAGCTCACCCAATTCTGCAAGACGCTTTACGTCCCGCGCATCGATCAGTCCTTTTGTATTCGGCGGGATATTCAGATGCATACAGGCGTTGGCGCCGTAGGAGGTCAGCCATGTGTTATAGAGTCTTTCAAGAGAATGAGGCTCCTCTCTTTCGTGCCAGAACCAGCCGGGACGAATGGACATATTGATCTCGGAGGGGGTGAAGCATAGCCCTTTTGAAAAGAGGATGTTGGAAAGGGTACCGATCTCCTCATCCATGTTATACATATACGAAAGATCGCCCATGTCCGCAAGGGGAGAGGGACCCGTTTGCACCTCGCTTCGCTTGCAAAGCTCCCTTGGCACCACTGCCCACTCGCTGTGGCGGGCATGACCTCCCTCGTTTCCGCACCAGCGCACGTCGGGACCGTAATCGTTGAAGATCACGGCGTTTGGCTGATACTTTCGGATCAGCGAAATGTATCGGTCAAAATCATACTCCTGGCGCTTACCATCCCGACCTTCGCCGCAGGCGTTGTCAAACCAAACGCAAAAGATATCGCCGTATTCGGTGAGCAGCTCGGTCAGCTGATTGCAAAAATAATCGTTATAGGCAGGCGTGCCGTAAAGGACACTGTTGCGATCCCAAGGGGAGAGGTAAAAGCCTAATTTGATGCCGCCCCGACGGCAGGCGTCGGAGGCTTCTCTTACCACGTCCCTTTGGAAAGGACTGTTTTTCACGCTGTGCTCGGTATACTTGCTCGGCCACAGACAAAAGCCGTCGTGGTGCTTGGCAGTCAGCACCATGCCCCGCAGCCCTGCCGATTTGATGGCACTGACCCACTGGTCGCAGTCAAGCTCGGTGGGGTTGAAGATCTCCTCAGGCTCCTTGCCGCTGCCCCACTCTCTGTCGGTAAAGGTGTTGACTCCGAAATGGATGAAGGCATAGGAGCCCGTCTCAAACCAGTCAAGCTGTCTTTTGGAGGGCTTGACCGATGCCGCAGACAAAAGAAATTCTTTCATAGGGGATCACCTCTTTTATTCAAAAAACGATTTTAAAAATTCCTCGCTGCTGCCGTCATACTCCGCCAGCGCCAGAAACTCTTTTCCGTACTGATTGCCCCAGCTGTAGGTGATCAGCGTCTTGCCGCCGTGGTCGCACAGATCGAAATCGCTGTTGTTGCAGTTGACAGCATTCTCGATGTAGCTTAGCTCCTCTTCGGTAAAGCGTTCGGGACGGATGACCTTTTTGTCGTCATCGTCCGGCCACATGATGGGGTTGGTCAGCCCCAGCTCAAATTCCTTCAGATCCCGACTGCGCACGATGTAGGGAAGCCATCGGTGGCAGGGGGCACCCTCCAGATAGATCATGTAGTAGAAGCCGTCCACGTACCGAATGCAGGGGCAGGCGGTGTATCTGCGGCGGGAATAGGAATATTCCATCATGTCAAGCATCGTCCAGTGCGTAAGATCGGCAGACTGTGCAAACACGCAGGTGAAGGGGGCTCCCACCGCCTCGTGGCTGCCGCCGATCTCGATTGCCATGACGTATTTCCCGTCCCCCTTGCAGATGGAGGTGTTGAAAAGGGAAATGCCCTCGGGAAAGGTCAGGACGGTGGAGCACTCCCAGCTTTGCAGGTCGGAGGAAACGAAAAGATCCAGCGTGCTTCCGCCGCCCTCTCCCCGCACGCCGATGACGTACATTTTGCCGTTTTCCGCATAGCAGCAGCCGAAGGAGTGATCCATGGCAAAGGTGCAGACCGTTTCTTCGTTTTCCATATCCACAAACTGATAACAGCCAACCGCGCGGTCCACCCCGCCGGCAGCGCCCCAATGGGAGTTTCTGACCCATTCAAAGCGAAGGAGCTTACCGTTCCAGAGAACGGGTGTGGTCTCCACCGTGTTGATCTTGACCGTTCCCAGCTTTTTTAGCCTTTTTCTGCGCGGAATCTTTCCGTTCATGATGGCTTCACCGAAGTTTTTATAGCCCATAGCATCCTCCTTTTGAACCGTGCCTGTATTATTTTCCCAGCACGTAGCCGAGCAGCAGCTTTGCGGTGCTTTCCACACCCTTTATATGGGTGCGCTCCACCCCGTGGCTGGCGTAAACGCCCATGCCGATGAGTGCCGCACGCAGGTTGTTGCCGCCCTTGATGGCTGCTCCCGCGTCCGAGCCGTAGCGGTAGAACAGATCCACTGCCGCGTCGATCTCCAAACGTCCTGCAATCTGTGTAAGGCGATTTGTGAGGGTATAATCGTAGGGAAGAGAAGCGTCCTTGGCGCAGATGGATACCTTCTGCTCACTGCCGTCCGAATCGGGACCGAGAATGGCGATATCCACCGCCAGATACTCCGAGATCTCGTTTGGCACGTACACACCGCCAAGACCGATCTCCTCGTATACGGTGATGGCAAAGACGGTATTGTATTTTGGCTTCACGCCGCTTTCCGCCATGTATTTGAGTGCCGAGAAAACGCAGGCTACGCTTGCCTTGTCATCGATGAAGCGGGATTTAATGTAGCCGCTTTCGGTATGGGTGAAGCGGGGATCGATGGAGATATAGTCGCCGTGGCAAATGCCGAGCGCCTTTACGTCTGCCGCGCTCTTAACTTCTTCGTCCAGCAGCACTTGCACGGTGTTTTCGTTTCTTGCCATGGAGGCGGCGTCGTCGTAGGCGTGGGAGGAGTGATGGGAGCAGGCAAGCATGCCCGTATAGGTCTTGCCGCCGCGGGTGTGAACCGTCACGTTTTCGCCCTCTACGTTTGCGTAGTTGATGCCGCCAAGGGCGCGGATGCGCAGGGTGCCGTCGCCGTTGACGGCGCGCACCATGAAGCCGAGCGTGTCGGCGTGGGAGCTGACGCACACGGTCTTGGAGGGGTCCTCACCCTCTACGGTAATGTAGGCGGTGTCGCGGTTGTCATAGGTCACACTGTAGCCAAGCTCTGCCGCCAGCTCCTCCAAAACGGGCTTGATCTTTACGTAATAGCCGGTGGGGCTGGGGGTCTCGATGAGCTTCTGCATGGTCTGCAGCAAATAGGATGTGTCGATGTTCATGATGGTCCTCCCGAAGAAAGGTATTTTTCAAAAAAATTATACTCCCACCCTTTTCGATTGTCAATAACGGGAGGCATATTTCCCGAGTTGACTTTTTTCGTTTGGCGTGTTACAATGGGTGCATTATCAGAGGGAAGGAAGTGGATGAATGAAAGCAGCGGTCAGTCTGTACAGCTTCCATAAGTACGCCGCCGATCGGACACTCGGGGTGAAGGACTGTATTCAAAAAGCCTATGAGCTGGGCGCTATGGGGCTTGATTTCGTTGAGGTCGGACTTAGCTACGGGGACTATCTTACCTATGCTGCCGACATCCGCCGCCACTGCCGCGACGTGGGGATCGCACCGATCTGCTTTTGCACGGGGGCTGATTTCCTGCGCTGCGAGGACCAAAGGGCAGAGATCGAGAAGGTCAAGCGCAACGTGGAGATTGCGGCAGCCTACGGCTGCACGGTGCTGCGCCACGATATCAGCCGCGGCTTTCCCGCAGGGGATGAGAGAACCTATGACGATGCCATCGAGATCGTTGCCCCTGCGGTGCGGGAGATCACGCGCTATGCAATGGAGCGTGGGATCGTCACTGCCACCGAGAACCACGGCTTCTTCTTTCAGGATTCAAAGCGGGTGGAAACGCTGATCCGCGCGGTAAACGAAAAGAACTTCGGCGCCCTTGTGGATATCGGCAATTTCCTGTGCGCGGATGAGGATCCCGTTTCGGCGGTGGCACGTCTGGCACCCTATGCCGTGCACGCCCACGCCAAGGATTTTTATATCCGCTCGGCAAGGCAGACGCCAAGCGGCGAGGGCTGGTTCAAGAGCCGTGCGGGCGATCATCTGCTGGGTGCCATTCTCGGCAAAGGTGACGTGGCGGTGGATGCCTGCATTGACGCACTGCGCGCAGGCGGCTACGAGGGTTACCTCAGCCTTGAATTTGAGGGCGCGGAGGATCCGATGACGGGGGTCACGCTCGGCATGGAATATTTGAAACGGTTTACTGAGAAATGAGAAGGGATCAAGCATGGAAACGGTCATTCATTTTTTTAAACAACTGCTTGACGAGCAGGGGCTGCTTTGGCTGATCGGGCAGGGCTTTGGCATCGTTGCCATCCTTCTCGGCTTTCTTTCCTATCAGCTGAAGACCAAGCGGCAGCTGCTGTTCATGCAAAGCTGCGTTGCCGTCACTTTCTGTCTGCACTACTTTTTCATCGGCGCCTATTCGGGCATGGTGGTGAACGTTTTGAATATCGCAAGAAATATCGTATACGATATCCGTACAAGAAAGGGGATGGAAAGCAAAGGCATTCCGCTTGGCTTCGTGGCACTGCAGGCGCTGCTTTGCATTCTGGCCTGGGATGCCTGGTATTCGGTGTTCATTCTGGTGGGCATTTGCATCAATACCTACTGTATGTCGCTTTCAGACCCGCAAACGGTGCGCAAGAGTATTCTTGTCACCTCGCCCCTTGTTCTGATCTACGATCTGTTCGCCCGCTCCGTGGGCGGCACGGTTTACGAGGCGGTGGCACTTTGCTCTGCCGTCATCGGCATCCTGCGTAATCGCAAATCATAAAATTAAAAATATATTTCAATCAAAAAATTCTGTGAGGTAATACTATGAAAACCTTCCGCAATCCCATTGCCGATTTTGACACGCCCGATCCCTTTATCACCTACGATAGGGAGACCGGCTACTACTATTCGCTTTTTACCCGTCACGACTATCTTGAGATCTTCCGCTGTAAGCGCGTGGCGGATATCATTCGTGGGGGGCAGTCTAAGGTGATTTACCGCCCCGACGGAGAGAAAGACGGTATTTGGGGTGACCTTTGGGCGCCCGAAATGCACCGCGGTTCGGATGGCGGCTGGTACATCTACACAAGCGGACGCATTACGCAGGGCAGGGGCCCCAAGCGCATGATCGTTCTGCGTGCTCTCTCTCCCGATCCCTTCGGGGACTGGGAATTTATCGGCATGCCCACGCCCGATATCTTCTCCATCGACCCCACCTCCTATATCGCTAAGGACGGAAAGCAGTATCTTTGCAATTCCCGTGTGGATGAAACGTATGGTCAGGTGCTGGACATTTATGAAATGAAATCCCCCACCGAGCTCAATACGGAAAGATGGGCAAACATCGCCGTGGCGGAAAAGGAGTGGGAGCTGATCCCTCCTTACGTTGGCGACTGGGCGTGCGTGGAGGGAGGCTTCTTTGTAGAGAAGAATGACCGACTGTTCCTCATTTACTCCGCCAACGGATGCTGGTCGGATCACTACCTGCTGGGGGTCCTTGAGCATATGGGCGGCGACCTTTGCGACAAGGCAAACTGGAAAAAGCACGATAAGCCCCTTCTGGTGTACGGAAACGGCGT
Source organism: Oscillospiraceae bacterium (assembly GCA_015064925.1). Classification (GTDB taxonomy): domain Bacteria; phylum Bacillota; class Clostridia; order Oscillospirales; family CAG-272; genus SIG655. The sequence continues at coordinate 14,907 of SVRH01000024.1, forward strand.
ATACGGTCCGGGACACGCCTCCTTCTTCTATTCTCCCGACGGCAGCGAATTGTGGTGCGCCTACCACGGACTCAAGCGTCACAACGAAAGCGCCGAGCCCGATACTCGCTATATGAACATTCAGAGGGTTGATTTTGATGAAACCGGCTATCCCGTGATGGGAAAGACCATCGGCTACGACGTGGATATCCCCTGTCCCTCGGGCGAGGAATGATATTTTGCAAAAAAATGCAAAAAACACTTGAAAAAACCACAAAAATGCGGTAATATGGGTACAATCAATGAAAGTGAGGTAATCATTATGTTTTGTCCCAAATGCGGTACGCAGCTCGAAGACAATGCGGCATTTTGTGCGCATTGCGGAGCGGCTGTCCATGAAACCGATTCGCGGTCTGACCGCTTTAACCATCCTGTCAGCAAGAGAACCTACTTTGCCAAGATCGCTCCCAAGAGCCATCTCCTCATGCGCTACGTGGCACTGGTACTGGGTCTTGCGTGCATTTTGATCGTGTTCCTGTCTGCCAATACGACCGTAAACGGCTCTATTTTTGAGCATCCGCTCGTATCCACACTGATCGGCGAGGAAGGCGAGGAAATGCAGAGAGAGCTGAATCAGGCGCTGGATGAATATGAAAAGTACAGTGAAATGGGCGAGATCGGCGAGTTCCTCGAGGAAACGCTGGATGCCAAAATCGACGAAACCATGGTGTCCGCAGATGCTGTCATCGACCTATTGCGTCCGGTCTCCATCGGCAACCTTGTTAAGCTTGGTGAATTGTTCGGTGTTGAAGATTCCGACGTGGTGCAGGGACTTAATATTTTTGTCACCATCGTTTGGGTGCTTGCCATCGTGCTGATGGGCTTGACCGCGCTTGGCGTTTTGTTCCAAAAGGCATGGCTGATGGTGCTGAGCCTTATCCTCGGTGCGATCTTTATTGTCATTACCGGCGGCGTGGGCTATCTGGTGCTGGCGGCGATCACGTATATTGCCACTGCGGTACTGTTCTCCAAGATGAAGAGAGAATACAAGGCATACAAGCGCTCCTGCAAAAGGGCATAACTGTGTGTTAAAACGCTCGCAAAGCATTCGCTTTGCGAGCGTTTTTTTCATGTTCTGCACAGCAGTGGCAAAGCTTTTCGTCTATCTTTACAAAAAGCCCCGCTTGATTTTGTGCAGATTGTCAATTGACTTGCGCGCGAGGGCGTGCTAAACTACAATAGTAAAATGAGTTTACCAATTGAGGTGAAGGTATGAAAAGAATTATCAGCGTTTTACTGTTTTGTATGCTGCTGCTGACCGGCTGTGCAGGCTCCTCCAATGAAAAAGAAAACAACAAGGATCTGCCGGACGGCAACAAGGAGCCCGATCAGAGCGAGGGAAGCGCGGTGGAGGATGGCTCCAAGGAGGAAGGATCTATGAAGGAAGAAGGATCTAAAGCCGAGGACGGCTCCCGCGCCGAGGAGGGATCTCAGACGGAGGACGGCTCCAAGACCGAGGACGAGGTCTTGGAGACTAAGGATCTGCGTGTGCTGATCAGCTCGGACATCCACTGCACCGATCTGCTTGAATGGTACGGTGTGGGCTTCCGCGACCGTATGCAGCACTGGGTGGATACCGTGCTTGCCGAGCACGCATCCTCTCCCGTCGACCTTGTGGTGATCAATGGCGACATTTCTCTGGATTATTGGATCAACGGCGGCTCGGTGCTGACGAAGGGACAGGGAACCGCAGGAATCTTCGTTAAGGAATATCTCTCTCAGCTGCCCGAGGAGATCGCCGTGTTCGTTATGCCCGGTAATCACGAGCAGTACTCGGATGAGGACTGGTTGGCACTGACCGGCAACCATCGTCAGGGCGCGATGACCCTTGGAGGTCGACTGTTCCTCTTCCTTGACAATTTTGCGGGGGATCTGGATCCCAAAAACAACCATGACGGCGTGTACACGCAGACCGACGTTTCGTATATTGAAGAAATGATGGCGAAGTATCCTTCGCAGGACGTATATCTGATTGCCCACTATTTCGATACAAATGCGGAAAGCGCGGCGTTCAAAAAGCTGGTGGCGGAAAACGACCGCGTGAAGGCTCTGTTTGCCGGTCACACCCATAAGAGCGCCGTTGTGGAGATCGGCTCCGCATGGGGCTTCAAGCCCATTGCACAGACGGGTAACTTTGCCTATTTCAAGGATAGCGCCAAGGAATCCTTCTGGGGCTTCCGTGAGCTTGTGATCACCGACGAAAACGCGTACAGTCAGTACATCATTGCCGAAAGTGAGGCCACGGTGGACGGCGTTTCCAGAAAGTTTGCCCGCACCGTGCTCAATCAGGTCTGCTACTACGGTGTGGCACCCGAGCTGCCCGAAAGTGACGATCCGCTGGCGAAGTACAATACTCTGTATGACAAGGTGGATCAGAGCAGCATCGACGGTGACCCCGGTGTAAAGGAATCCAACCGCATTCAGCATATCTTTGACGAGCAGATCAACACCAAGTGGTGTGTGAAGCCCACCGCTGCCGACAAATCCGTGACGGTGAGCTGGAGCATGACCGAGGCGGTTCGGATCGATGCGTATGCCATCTCCACCGCCAACGACCATCTCACCCGTAACCCCTCAGCATGGGTGATCTATGGCAGCAACGATCCGAATGGTGAGTGGACGGCGATCTCCTCTGTGACCGATGCCGAGCTGCCCCAAGAGGTGTTCACCGTTTCGGGCGTGTTCACGGTGGAAAATCCCGGCGCCTATCGGTATTATAAGATGACGATCACCGCAAACGGCGGTAACGATTACTATCAGTTCTCCGAGCTGATCCTGCTGCAGAACAAGTGACCGAAAACCGAATATGAAAAATAACCTTGCGGTATCGCAAGGTTATTTTCTTGGGTATGGCTTTTTTACGTCTGTCAGCCCCAAAATATAGTCGGTGGAGGTTCCGTAATATTTGGCAAGGGCAATGAGCAGGGAAAGAGGAATCTGTCTTTTTTCATTCTCATACTGTGAATAGGTGTTTTGCCCAATGTGCAGAAATCGCGCAATTTCTACTTGAGTAATATCCCGATCTTCCCGCAGATCCCGTAATCTCATATATGCCCTCCGACTGGATTTCTGTATACATTATACTGTTATTATTCCACAAATGTTGGCAAAATCGCAAAACGCGATAGAAAAATCAGAAAAATATGCGGATTATATGCAAGTTTTTACAAAATAATACGACATCTTAAATGAGGGATGTAAAAGCTTCACGATCAATATCAGAAAGAGGTGTAAACACTATGGCAACCATTCGCGTGGAAGTCAACGGCATCAAGGTCGATCTTCCCGAAAAGGACAAGATCAAGGAGTATAAATACGATCTTCAGGATCTGTTGAATCTCCCTGCTACCGCAAACAACGGACAACCCATTCGCTACATACTGACGCGCAACGGTCTGGAGCTTAACGAATCGACGAGTCTGCAAAAGCTGGGCATCGGAAACGGCGCAAAACTCACGCTGATCACCGAGGACGGCGTTGTCAAAAAGCCGAATATTCCCGAACCCGCACCTACGTTCGAACCTTCGCACGTTTCGGAACCCACGCCCGCAGCAGCGCCCGCGTATGTCCAAGCGCCACCCGCTTCCGAAGGCAGAGATACCGTGAAACTCGTTTGCAGTATCGTGGCTTTGGTATTGGGGATCGGTTTGATCATTGCGGGAATTGTACTTTTGTGTTCGGAAGGAAACCACAACGGTAGCGGACAAGTCATCGACACCGTTCGCTATTCCACCGATATTAAATTCGGAACCGATTATAACACAACGATGGCACAAACCAATCGCTTCTCGGCCAACGCGCTCAGCGATATTTATGCGCTTTTGAAGAACGTGTTCGGCATACTGTTCATTTTTCTTGGCGGCTTGGACGTTTGTTGGTTGGCTGTACATCGGAAAAAGAAATAACGCGGTAACGCGATAAGAAAAATTGGAGGATTGTATGTTTAATAGTATCGGACAAAAAATCAAGTCACTGGCAAAGGTGTTTTTCTGGATCGGTGTGATCGGCAGCGCTGTCAGCGGCATCGTGATGATGACGGCGGATGATGAGGGAATGATCGTGTTTGGTGTTCTGACCATCGTGTTCGGCATCATGTTTTCCTGGGTCGGCAATTTCTTTATTTACGGCTTCGGTCAGTTGGTGGAAAACAGTGACAGAATGGTGCAGCTGCTGGAAAGTGGCACCGTGAGCACAAAGCGCGAGCGAAAGGCAGAATCCGAGCGCGCGCCTCAGCCGAAGCAAGCGCCCAAGGCGGCAAAGGCCGTCCCGCAGCCGTCGGAGCCGGGCAAAGAGAAGGAAATGGCATGTCCCCATTGCGCACAGCAGCTGTATGTGACCGAGCAGGACGCAAGCGGCTTCTTCTGTCCCTTCTGCGGCGGCAAGGTCACGGCGGAGGATATAAGTATTGACAACGAGCGATAAATGGAAGGTGATTCTATGAAGCATATATTTCTCTTAATCATCATACTGTCGTATGTATTTGCTGTGATAGGTGCCATTATTGCCAAAGCAAAGGGAAAACCGATGATGTTGGGCGTCCTTATGGGAGCACTTTTAAACTTAATGGGAATTTTGATCCTTTGTTTCGTTCCCTCTTCCAATCCATCCCCCAAAGGTCCTTTGGCAGATTGGCTGAAAAAATCAAATCCCTCAAAGCTGCTGGCACTGGTTTTTGTGGCGGTATTTGCGCTTTGCTACTTAAGAAATAATAAGATGTTTTACGGCGCGTTTGTAGCCATTGTGATTACTGTGCTGATTGGAATAGGTATTGTTATTCTCAAAAAGTTTTCCGATAATAAGACGGCTTTTTTAGCCGTAGGTTTGGTAATTATATTTGTGGTCGCCGGAGTCTTTTACGCACTTCTACCGGATTCATCGGAAAGAAGAAAGTGTGTCAAGTGCGGCAAGAACGCTATATATTCCGAGACAGGATATTGTCGTAGCTGCTACAAAGAGGTTGAGGATGCTGTGGAAAAAGATTATTTGGAAGATATTCTAAATAAATAAAATGTGTAGGCGTGTTTTCGGTAAGCGTTCTTTAATGCGAGCTCAAACAAAAAAGGAGTACAAACGTACTCCTTTTTTTGTTTAGGTGGAAATAAAATGCGAAAAAAGGCGAAAAATCGACAAACGTATTGACAATTGTGAACAAATTGTGTATAATTTATGTACCACAATAACATTTTTGGGAGGATGAAACGTATGAACAATTTTCTGCAAAAAGCGGACAAGTTCTTCAAAATCACCGAACGTGGCTCTAACTACAGAAAGGAAATCGTTGGCGGCTTGACCACCTTCTTTGCGATGGCTTACATCATCTTTGTAAACCCCGCGCAGGTTGCCGCAGACGGTTCCGGCGGCTGGCTGGCAGGAATGGGTGCAGACTCTGCAGCCCTTGGTCAGATCTGGAATTCCGTATTCGTTGCTTCTGTTCTGATTGCTTGTATCGGTACACTTCTGTATGCATTTTACGCAAAGCTGCCCTACGCACAGGCGTGCGGCATGGGTCTTAACTCCTTCTTCTGCACCTGCTTCATTTCGGGCGCATACTTTGCGGGCGTTGATCTCATCGGCGGATACCATTCCGGTATGGTACTGGTATTCCTGTCGGGTATCGTATTCCTGATCCTTACCATGACGGGCGCCAGAGAGCACATTGCCAAGGCAATGCCCGACTGTCTGAAGAAGTCCATTCCCGCAGGTATCGGTCTGTTTATCGCCTTTATCGGTATGAAGAACGCGGGTCTTGTGACCGGCAACCAGTACACCTTCGTGCAGTTCGTTGACATCAACGGTGCATTTGAGGGCGGTATGTCGCTGGAAGCATGGCGCACCATCGCTCCTGCCATCGTTGCTTTTGCAGGCCTTATTATCATTGCGGTTCTTTCCAAGCGCAACGTGAGAGGCGCGGTTCTGATCGGCGTTCTTGCCTCTGCCGTTCTGTACTACGTTGTTACCTGGCAGGCACCCAACTTTGACTTCTCCTCCATCGGAAAGTCTTTCTCCGACTTCGGAAAGATCGGTATTTCCGGTCTGTTTGATGCAGAATCCTGGAAGCTGGCATTCACCGGCGAGCACATCGGCGGTATCTTCTCTGCCATCGTTCTCATCATCTCCTTCTGTATCGTTGATATGTTCGACACCGTCGGCACTCTGTACGGTGCTGCCACCGAGGCAAAAATGCTGGACGAAAACGGCGACCCCATCGACATGAACAAGGCAATGAACTGCGACTCCATCGCAACCGCAGCAGGCGCTGCCATGGGTACCTCCACCTGTACCACCTTCGTTGAGTCCGCAGCAGGCGTTGCGGCAGGTGCCAGAACCGGTTTTGCAAGCCTTATCACCGCGATCTGCTTCTTCTTCTGTCTGTTCCTGACTCCTCTTGCAGGCGTTGTTCCTTCTTGCGCTACCGCTCCCGCACTGATGTTCGTGGGCGTTCTGATGCTCAAGAATTTTGCAAACGTTGATATGAAGGATCTGCGTTCTGCGGTTCCCGCATTCCTGACCCTCATTATGATGCCCCTTACCTACTCCATTTCCAACGGTATCGGTATCGGCTGTATCGCATACGTTCTGATCACTGTGTTCACCGGTAAGTTCACCAAGAAGGATATTATGCCTTGTGTGATCGCCCTGATCTTCCTTGCGAAGTTTGCATTTGTAACAATGTAAATAAGTAAATAAAAAAACAGACTGCTTAAAGCAGTCTGTTTTTTCATTATCTTACGTCCACCACATATCGGCGGAGTTTTCAAAGATGATGAGCTCTTTGAGGAAGGCGACCGCCTTTTCAAGGCCCTCCTTGGGGGACATGAGGGGATCCTCGTGCTCGATGCTGATAATGCCGTCGTAGCCCGTGGCTTTGAGCTGGGAAATGATATCCGCCCAGGTTTCACGGCTGTGGCCGTAGCCCACCGTGCGGAATTCCCAGGAGCGGGCAGTGATGTCGCCGTAGCCCGAGGTGTCAAGCACACCGGTGACGGCGGTGTTCAGCGCGTCGATCTTGGTGTCCTTGGCGTGGAAATGGTAGATGGCGCCCTTCAGATAGCGGATGGCAGCCACGGGATCGATGCCCTGCCAGAACAGATGGCTGGGGTCGAAGTTGGCACCGATGATGTCGCCCACCGCCGCGCGAAGCTTCATGAGGGTGGGAGGATTGTACACCATAAAGCCGGGGTGCATCTCAAAGGCAATGTGTGTGACCCCGTGCTCCCTACAAAATTCTGCTTTCTTCTTCCAGTAGGGAATGAGGACTTCGTCCCATTGCCACTGCAGGATGCGCTTGTAGTCGTTAGGCCAGGTGCAGGTGACCCAGTTGGGATTTTGGCTTGTGGGGCAGTCGCCGGGACAGCCCGAGAAGCCGACGATGGTATCGATACCGAGCTGCTGCGCAAGCAGTACCGCGTTGTCAAAATCGGTTTCAAAGCGGTTGGCGATCTCCTTGCTTGGATGCAGGGGATTGCCGTGGCAGGCAAGGGCGGGCAGCTGCATATTATATTCCTGCAGCAGCGCCTTCAGATGTTCGATCTTTTCGGGATGGGCAAGGAAGTCTGCCGCGTCGCAGTGAGCCTTGCCGGGATAGCCGCCGCAGCCGAGCTCCAGAGCCTGCACGCCGAGGGAGGACAGATATTTGATCATTTCCTCAAGGGAAACGCCCCCAAGAACGGGGGACATTACGCCAAGTAACATAGGAACACTCCTTACATACAGATTATGTGTTCTTTTTCTCTCTTTTCTTTCAAGAGAGAAAAAAACCAAAAAGAGAGAATGCGCTTTCAAGGCAAGGGGATTTCGCCCGTTGCGATGTGCGACTCAAGGCTCTGCCTTGAGAAACCGCAAACTTTTGAAAAAGTTTGATCAAAACCTTATAACAAGGTGTTAGCGATTCTTTTCCGGCGAAGCCGCCCAAGGGCAGGGAATGCGATAGCGCACGGGATTGTACGCCCAGCGCACGGCATTCTTGATGATGCGCTGCACGTGTTCGTTGTGGAAGGAGGGATACTCCTCGTGACCGGGCTGGAAATAGAAGATGCGGCCGTTTTCTCTGCGGAAGGTCAGCCCCGCGCGGAATACCTCGCCCCCGGCAAACCATCCGAGGAAGATCACCTCGTCGGGCTCGGGAACGGCAAAGGGTTCGCCGTACATTTCTTCGTTTTCAAGTTCAAAATATTCAGGGACGCCCTGTGCGATGGGATGCCCCGGTGCCACCGTCCACACTCGTTCGCGGTCGCCCTCACGCCAACGCAGGTTGCAGCTGGTGCCCATGAGCTTGCGGAAGATCTTGGAGTGGTGTCCCGAATGCAGGGGGATCAGCCCCATACCGTCCAGCACCCTCTGCCAGACCCGATCCACCACGTGGTCGGGAACGTGGTGGTGACCCATGTGTCCCCACCATAAAAGCACGTCGGTGTCATCCAGCACCTCTTCGGTAAGGCCGCACTCAAAATCGTCAAGGGTCACGGTGCGAACGGTAAAGTCCTCTTCACCGCGCAAAAAGCCCGCAATGGCGTTATGGATGCCATCGGGATAGAGGCGCTTTGCCTCGCCGTCGTATTTCTCGTGCAGAAATTCGTTAAAAATCGTAATGCGGATCATCGTCTTACGCCATGCTGTCGGACAGCTGTCTGCCGCCGAGAATGTGGAAATGCAGATGAGGCACGCTCTGGCAGGCGTCGGGTCCGCAGTTGGAGATCACGCGGTAGCCGCCGGAAAGTCCCAGCTCCTTTGCGATCTGAGGGATCTTGGTGAAGAGGTACGCCACCGTTTCGGCGTTTTCTTCATTGATGCCGTCCACCGAGGGAATGTGGCACTTGGGAATGACCAGCACGTGGGTGGGCGCCTGGGGATTGATATCGCGGAAGGCGAGGATCTTCTCGTCTTCATATACTTTTGCGGACGGGATCACACCGTCTACGATCTTACAAAAAAGACAGTTTTCCATAATCGTACTCCTTTGCGATTGAGTTTTCCTTATTATACCACGCATTTGATGAAAATTCAATTGTTTTTTTGCAAGAATGATTGACAATTGCGCAGAGGATGGGTATAATAGGGAAAAAGAAAGAAAAACGGAGATAAATATCATGGTCGTAACCAAAGAAAGCATTATCGGCGACGTTCTGGACGCCGCTCCC
>SVRH01000025.1 GCA_015064925.1 Oscillospiraceae bacterium
GCACAAGAAGCAGAGCGGTGATTGACGTCGTAGTTTCATGGGTTCCTCCCAAAATGGAATATAGGATCATTGTAGCACGGGCAGATGCGGTTGTCAATGCAAAAAAGCACGCTGAGCGTGCTTTTTTACTGTAAAAGGTAATCTTTGTATGCTGAAAATGCACCGGGCAGGGGGAGTGCGGAAAGTGCTTGACGGGAGTGGAAGGGATGGAAGTTTCCTTCGCTGACCTGCACCAAATATGCCTTCATGTGCCATTCCAGGTGGGTGAAAACGTGCTTGGCTTCTGTCAAAGGCAGCACAGATTCCACCGTATAGCCCAGAGATACAAGATAATCCGCTGTCTGCTGCGCTGTCAGGTGTCCGTCACAGGAGGGAATTTCGTACATGCCCGCGAGCAGTCCCTTTTCCTCACGCTTGTCAAGGGCGGTCAGATCGCCTTTTTTCAAAATGAACAGGGTACGGGGCAGGATCTTGCGCTCGGCTTTCTTTTTCTTCACGGGAAGTGCATCGGTCATGCCAAGCCGCAGGGCGTGGCAGGAAAGCGCCAAAGGACAGCTGCCGCAAAGGGCGGCGTGTCCCGGACCGCAGAGGGTGGCACCCAGCTCGATGAGCGCCTGATTGAAATCTCCGGGAGCGTCTCTTGGTATCAGCGCTCCGATCTGTGCCTTCACGTCTGCCTTCATTTGTGGGGTGGCGATGTCGCGTTCGTCGGCAGTCAAACGGGAAAGCAGCCGCAGCACGTTTCCGTCCACAGCGGGAACCGGCTGATCAAAGGCAATGGAGGCGATGGCACCTGCGGTGTACTCACCGATGCCCGCCAGGGTAAGCAGCTCGGGATAGCTGTGTGGCAGCTTGCCGCCGTGACGCTCCATGATCTGTACAGCCGCTTTTTTGAGGTTGCGTGCGCGGCTGTAATACCCCAGTCCCTCCCAAAGCTTCAGCAGCTCTTCGTCGGGGACGGCTGCCAGCGCCGAAACGTCGGGAAGCCGATCCAAAAAACGGTGGTAATAGGGCTTGACCGCCTCGCATCTCGTTTGCTGGAGCATGATCTCCGAGATCCAGACGGCATACGGATCCTTGGTATGCCGCCATGGGAGATTCCGTTTGTTTGCCCTGTACCAGTCAAGCAGTGCGGGAACGATGTCGGGGGAAAGCTTATTCTTCAAAGTCGAAGCAGCGCCTTTCGCTGCAGAAGGGGCGGATAAAGTTGTCTGCCACCGCCACGTGCAGAGGATGGGAGGCGTAATGCGCCAGCGCTTCCTTGTTTTCAAGCGTGGAATCCAGCATCATATCCACGTTCGAAGTGGGAAGCCCCACGGTGTTCAACTTGATGGCAACAACACCTTCGATCTTGCCCATAAGGCCTTCCAGCTGTTCTTTGGCACTGCGGCGTACGGTTTCTTTTTCTTCGTCGGACAGCTCGGGCTTGAGCGTCCAGAGGATCACGTGCTTTATCATAATTTTTTCTTCCTTATTTCTTGGATTTTACTTTGAGAAGTATGACGACGACTGCGCCGATGGCAATCAGTGCCGCGATGACACCGATGACGCTCCATAGTGTGTTGTCAGAGCCGTCTTTGGATGCGGGATCGGTCTCGTTTTCATCCGATCCGGGTTTGTTCGTGCCGTTCTCATTGTCCTGAGAGCCGTCACCGGGAATCTGGGAGCCATCATCGGGAATTTCGGATCCGTCGTCGGGGATATCGGAGCCGTCGCCTTGATCGCCTTCGGCGGCAGTGATCTTGAACAGAGCGGCATCCTCGGCTGCCAGACTGTAGGTCAGCTTGCCGTCAGAGAAGGAGGCGTCAGCACCGCTCCAAAGCTCGGTGGCGGTGGCGGCATTGGTTCCGAGCAGTGCAGAAAGATCCAGATTAACGTGGTCGGTCATACCGCTAAAGTTGAAGATCGCCAGATACAGACATCCGTCTTCCATATAGTAGTAGAGATCGGCACAGCGACGTCCCGATTCCATAGACAGAGGCAGGAATGCTTTGCCCAGCTTTGCGACCGAGACGACGTCCGCATTTGCGTACATTTTGAGGATCATCTGGTGCTCTGCGGAGCCCTCGCTGATGTTTGCCAGATTGTCGCCCACGAGGAAGCTGGTGCCGCTGATGACACCCGAGGTCACTCTTGCGCGGGCAACGCCCTCAGCGCTTCCCAGAACCACCAGATGGTCGGGGTCGGGATAGGCGTACAGTTCCTTTTCGAAGAAGCAGGCGGTGAGGTAGCTCAGCACGTGCTGGGTACGGTCAAGGGTACCGAAGGCATCGCAGCTGATGCGTCTGCCGTCGGCGTACTGATAGGGGAAAATGGGAGCGATGGAGAGGTTGACGAACATTTTGCCGTTGCAGACCTCATGGATCTTTGCCATGGCGAGATTGTACGCCTGCATACCGGTCTGTACCGAATCGTCGTAGTGCTCTCCCTCCAGCGCACCGTGGGTCAAAAAGTCAAGCTTGACGTAGGAGAAGCCGAGGTTTATGAAATAGTTCATACGGTCCTCGATGCGGGCAAGGGTTGCGGGGTGGGTGGCATCCAGCGCCCAACCGCCGTCCAGCTTGCCGTAAAGCGAGCCGTCCGCCTTGCGCAGTGCGGCATCGTAGTAGCTGTAGTCCGAGCCCTCCATCTTAGTGTTTCGAAGATCGTCTTCGGAGCTTATCCAAGTGGCAAAGGGAGTATAGTAGATGCCCGCCTTCTGATTGTTATCGTGGCAAACCTTGACAAACGCCGCCAGCGCCTCGTCCAGAGTCATGTTACAGGTGGGATCGTTCTTGGAAAGATGATCCCAGAAGGAGTCGATGTTGACGTACACGGTGGCACCGTCCTTGCCCCAAACGGGCTGGAGGTGCTTTTCGATGTAGTTTGCCACCGCCACCATGTCGCGGTAGCTGACGCCGCTTTGCAGGCTGCCCCAGGAATTAAAGCCGAAGGGAACGTCCTTGACGTCGGACTTTTTGGCGGGGACCACGTCGGTATTGGCTTTCCCGTAGGCGGTCATGCCGTCCCGCCAATCGTCAAAGCAGCCGATGAAGGTCAGTGCGGAGGAAACGGTCTTTCCGCTGACAAAGCCGTGAGGAGCGGAGTCGCGGGTGTTGGAGTCGGAGGCACCGCAGAACAGAAGCAGTCCCATGATGTCGGATTCCTGCGCGTAGATGTCAATGCCGGTCTTCCAAAGATCGTGCTCCACCGAGCCCAGCACGATGCCCGCACCGGTCGATTCATTGAAATATGCCGCAACCTCATAGCTCTTGGTGGTGTGTGCAAGGGCATCGGCACCAATGAATTTGGGCTCTACCCAAGCGTCGTTATCAAAGGGGATCTGCAGGAAGGCACCGCCGTCCACCTTCACGCTGTTTTGGTACACTGAGAAGGGAGCGATGTAATTGGTGGAGATATCCTCGTCGCTTTCAATATGGGTCTTGGTCAGAACGTATCCGTTCTTGAGGGTAAAGGTCTGAGTCATGACGCCCGAAAACTCGGGGTGACCTTCGTGGGTGAAGGTAATGGTGCCGCCCTCTTCGGTGACCGTGTGGGTGACAAAGTCATCGGAGGAAACGAGCAGCTCGCCAAGCTTTGCTTCGGCGTGTGCATTTTCCAAAATGATGCTGTCGCCTTTGGCAAGGGAATACACGCCGTTGTTTTTGTCAAGGATCAGCTTGACGTCTTCGCCGAAGCTGACGTGGTCGGGGGCGAAGTATTCCTTGTCCTTGAAATCGAAGGCGCCGTCCTTGTAGATCTCGATCTTGTCAAGGTCGGGACCGTACCAGTAGGAGCCGATGGTGATATAGCCGCCCTTTTGCAGCTCAATATCCATGGGGATGGTGCCCACAGTGTCAAAGCTGCCGGTGTTGGGACAGGCAAGCTCATATTCGCCCATGTCGGTGCGAATGTCAAAGGTTCTGTCGTCCGAGCCGGAGTAGTAGTGCAGTAAAAGCGTGTAGGTTCCGTCCTCGGGCACGGCAAGGTCACGGAAGGTGACGGTGCCTTCGTTGTCACCGCCGTTGAGGCCGATGTTGCCGACCTTTTGACCGTGAACCGAGGCGTGTCCGCCAAGCTCGGCAGATTCTGCCTCCAGAACCAAAATAGGCTCTGCGGTTTTGGCTTCCGCCATCACGCAGGCAAAGCATACGATCAGCAGGGAAACAGTTAAAAACAAAGAAAGTCTTTTCATTTCGGATCTCCTTATAGTAGTTTACTGATTTCATTATAACATACATCTTGCCGCCGTGGTGCGCTTTTTGAAATTTTTACAAAGAAAATGATATTTTTTCTCCGATTGGTTGTAATTTATTTTGAAATGTGCTAGAATTCGCTTATCATGCGACAAAGGCGGTATGGAAAATGGAAGTAAGACTTGCAATCATCGGAACCTTTTGGCTGTCAAAGACCTTTTTGCAGGCGATGGACCGCACCGAAGGGGTGCGTCTTGCGGCGGTATGCTCGCGGCAGCTTGAAAAGGCAAGGGAGTTTGCAGGGGGCAGAGAAGGGGTCAAGCTGTATGATGATCCCGATTTGCTTGCTGAAGATACAGAGATCGACGCCGTGTATATCGCCACTCCCAACGTCACCCACTTTGAGCTTTCCAAAAGGATGCTGCAGGCAGGCAAGCACGTGCTGTGCGAAAAGCCCATCACCTGCACGATCGCGCAATATAACGAGCTGCGTGCGCTGGCAAACGAAAAGCATCTTATATATATGGAAGCAATGATGAGCGCGCATTTGCCGCAGATTGCCGCTTTGAAGCAGACCCTTGCCACGCTCGGCAAGACGGTCTGCGCCCGTTTTGACTTCTGCCAGCGCTCCTCCAAGATCGACGCAGTGCGGCGCGGCGAACGCTTTTCCACCTTCCGAAAGGACTGCTACGGCGGTGCGCTCATGGATCTTGGCGTGTACGCCGTGTATCTTTCCCTGATGCTCTTTGGGTATCCAAGGGATCTGCAGGCCTTTGCCACCCCCGTTTGCGACGTGGACGGCAGTGACACCGTGATCCTTTTCTACGACGGCTTCCACGTGGTCATCACCCTTTCAAAGTTGGCGGAAAGCCGTATCCGCTCCGAGATCATTTGCGAAGGGGGCACGGTGACGGTGGGACTGATCTCTCAGCTGCAGGAAATGGATCTCTATCCCGTGGGTGGGGAAAAGATTTCCCTTTACGGCAAAAACGATTTTGCCGACAGCATGACGGGAGAACTGCGGGATTTTCTTTCCTATATTGCGGGAGAGGACGACCGTGAAATGCAGGCGCTTGCTAAAAGTAGCGTAAAGCTGCTTTCTGAAATACGTGAAAAGATTGGATATGATCGGTTTTGAGTACAAAAGCGTATACCTTTAAAGAGAATCGCCCTGCCTTTCTGCTGGGAATGCGGCACGGCGTACCCATTGGGCTTGGCTACTTTGCCGTGGCGTTTTCGCTGGGCATTGCCGCCAAAAAGGCGGGCCTTATTCCCATACAGGGCTTTTTGACCAGCATTCTTTGCCATGCCTCGGCGGGGGAATACATGGGCTTTACCATGATCGCGGCAGGCGCGGGCTATTTCGAAACGGCGCTGGCGATCTTCGTTGCCAACGCCCGATATCTGCTCATGAGCACCGCCATGAGCCAGCGTCTTGCTTCGAATCTCCCCTTTGCCCATCGTATTCTCTTGGGCTTTGGGATCACCGACGAGCTGTTTGCTGTTTCGGTAATGCGTCAGGGGTATCTCAATCCCTACTACACCTACGGTGCAACGGTGGTGGCACTGCCATCCTGGGCGCTTGGGACCATGCTTGGTATTTTGGCAGGCAATCTGATGCCCGCCTTTTTGGTCAGCGCCTTTGGCGTGGCACTGTACGGAATGTTTTTGGCGGTGATCGTGCCGCCCGCCAGACAAAACAAGGTCATTTTGGCGCTCATTCCCATCTGCTTTGCTCTGAGCTTTGCGGCGGGAGTGCTGCCCTTTGTGAAGGAGCTGTCTGCCGGAACGCGCACCATCCTCCTGACCGTTGTGATCGCCTCCGGTGCGGCGCTGCTGTTTCCCGTAAAGGAGGAGCAAAATGAAGAATAACGTCTGGATCTACATCGCCGTCATGGGGGCGGTGTCCTTCCTCATTCGCGTGCTCCCCATGACGCTGATTCGCAAGCCCATCAAAAGCAGGTTCGTCAGATCGTTTTTGTACTACGTTCCCTACGTCACTCTGGCGGTGATGACCTTTCCCGCGGTGCTGGATGCCACCCAGTCGCCCATTGCGGGCGGGGCGGCGCTGGCGGTGGGCATGATTGTCGCTTGGTTTGGCTTCGATCTTTTCAAGACTGCCCTCTCCTGCTGTGCCATCGTTTTGATTCTGGAGCTGTTTATAAAATGACCACCCGTACGGCTGACGGTATTTTGCACAAAAGAGTCCCTCTTTTTTTGTGCAGTGCTACAAAAATGATTTTTGTTCATAAAAATGTAACAATGTGAGTGCAAAACCGAATTGACAGAGACGGAAAATACTGTTATACTGTAATTGTAAAGGCAAGTGCCCATGCAGTACCCCGAAAGGGCACGCATGGGCGCTTTTTGCATAAAATGAAAAAGGAGAGTATGCAAATGAAAAAAATAGTATATATTTTGCTTTCCGTTATAATGATTGTATCAATTGTTTCCTGTGGTGAAACAGGAAAGGAAATAGATAAAGAAACCGAAAAGAACGAGAATGATCGTATTGACGTTACTATGGTAACCGCCAAAAGAGATCCTGTCGGTACGATCTTGTTATGCAAATCGGGAGAGGGTGGAATTGCATCCGGAGTCACATTTCATAGCGCCGGAGAATACGGAATATCCACCCCCGGCATAGATCATTCATTTTCCGAATTGGAAGGCGCGCAAAAGGTATTTGGTGAAGAAAAGACGGTTTTAAAATACAAGAATAGCGAAGTCTGTTTGAAGAACGATGATTCCGAAGAATTTGGCAGTTTTTACTGCATTACGGATGAATATTCAAGTGATGACAGAAAATTGCGTATTCGTTGTTTGCATGGAACGGATGTGATAGCCAATTATTTTAAAAAATTGGATCATGTAACGCGCAACGATAGAAATGCTTCCTTGACAGATGAAGATATGCAAAAAATAGCGTGGAACTTTTTGAAAACACTATATTCCAAGGAGTTTTTGGATAATTATTCTTTTGAAAGAGTCGAACGTGATGATCAATTGAATACCGTGTTCGTGTTTTACGGAAGATATGTAGAGGGCTATAGGACGGATGAAAGCATTATGCTCATGATAACCGGAGCAGGTACACCGTTTTCTGTGAATGCAAGCAATATGGGCAAATATAATTATACCGATCCGGTTACCAAGAAGGATCTGGATGCGGCAAAAGAGATACTTGTTGAGAAGGTGGCATCCTTGAATCGGCCCGGATTGCCGCATTCTGAAAAAGCGATGATGCTGACCACCGACACGAGCGGTAAAGTATATCTTGAAATGCGGTTTACCTTTACCGTCGGTGAAGAAGGAGAAAAATCGATGGAATCGCTGTATGTAAACGTTAACTGATTGGGTTGGTATATTTATTCAGACACAGTCCCCCAAGCCCTGCTTGGGGGACTTACTATAACAATAAAAAAGGACTGCTTTTGAAAGCAGTCCTTTTCAGGTTATGATCCAAGCTCCTTTGTGCGTCGGTAGGACGCCTCCACGGCAGCGATCACCGTGCCGCGAAATGTGTTTTCCTCCAAAGCAGCTACGCCTGCAATGGTGCTGCCGCCGGGACTGCACACCGCGTCCTTGAGCGCTTCGGGATGGGTGCCGCTTGTCAGCACCGTTTTACCCGCTCCCAGCACCGTTTGCGCGGCGTAGGACAGCGCCTTGTCGCGGGGAAGACCGCATTTGACCGCTCCGTCCGCCAGCGCTTCGATGAACATATACACAAAGGCGGGTCCGCAGCCCGAGAGCGCACTTGCCGCATCGATCAGCTTTTCGTCGATCGGATCAAGGACTCCCGCCCCCTGCAGAGCGGCAAGAAAGCCCTCGATCTCGGTATCGCTCAGGTCCTTGTCCGCGCAGTATAAGATCAGTCCCTCTCCCACCGCGGCGGGGGTGTTCGGCATGATGCGAATGATGGGATGATCCGGGATGATGGCGCGAATGCTCTCGGTGCTGACCCCTGCCGCCATGCTGACAAGCACGGTGCGCCGACCAAGCATTGGGCGCAGCTGCGCTAAAAGTGCGGGAAGAGCCTGCGGCTTGACGCCGAGGAAAAGGTAATCACAAAGGGATACTTCTTCCATTGTCGCCGCTTTCGCGCCGTATTTTTGTACAAGGGGCTCGATCTTTTCGCTGTGTTTGTCATGCAATAGCACGCGTGCTCCCGCATTTTTGGCGGCGCAGGCGGCAAGAATGCATCCCATGTTTCCGCAACCGATGAATCCGTAGGTGTTCATACGTTCTCCTTATCTGATCTGTCCGTTTCCTTTTATAATATACTTATAGGTGTTCAGCTCACAAAGCCCCATGGGGCCTCTGGCGTGGAGCTTGCCGGTGGAAATACCCATTTCGCAGCCCAGCCCGAATTCTCCGCCGTCGGTAAAACGGGTGGAGGCGTTGACGTACACCGCCGCACTGTCCACGCGTTTTGTGAATTTTTCCGCGTTTTCTTCGCTTGCGGTGAGGATGCACTCACTGTGGTGGGTGGAATGCAGGGCAATGTGGGAGATGGCCTCGTCCACGTTTTGCACCACCTTGACCGCCAGAATATAGTCCAGAAATTCGGTGTCGAAATCTTCTTCGGTAGCCCCCACGCCGTCAATGATGGAAGCGGCGGCGCCGTCCGTGCGCAGCTGCACGGGGCAAAGGCCTGCGGCTACACGGTCATCCACCAGACGCTTTTTCACAAGGGGCAGAAGGGTGGGAGCGATGCCCTCGTGAACCAGCAGCACTTCCGCCGCGTTGCACACCGAGGGGCGGCTGGTTTTGGCGTTTTCGATGATCCGCAGCGCCATTTCGATGTCAAGGCGCTCGTCCGCAAAGATATGGCAAATGCCCGTGCCCGTTTCGATAACGGGTACCTTTGCGTTTTCCACGCAGGAGCGGATGAGCCCTTTGCCGCCGCGGGGGATGAGCAGATCCACCTTACCGACGGCGGTCATCAGCGCGGTGGCGGAAGAACGGTCGGTGTCGGTGACGAGCTGCAGGCAGTCGGCAGGCAGCCCGCTTTTGGCAATGCCCTCACGCAGGGCGTTGGAAATGGCGATATTGGAATGGATGGCTTCCTTGCCGCCCCGCAAAACGCAGACGTTGCCGCTTTTCAGCGCCAGAGCCGCGGCGTCGGAGGTGACGTTGGGACGGCTTTCGTAGATCATGGCAAGCACACCAAGGGGTACGGATACCTTTTGGATCAAAAGCCCGTTTGGGCGCATCTCGGTGGACAGCACTCTCCCCACGGGATCGGGAAGGGCGGTGACCTCCAGAATGGCGTCCGCCATGGCGTCAATGCGCGTGGGGGTCAGACGCAGACGGTCCAGCATGACGGGGGAGATCTTGTCTTTCGCAGCCGCGAGATCCAGCTCGTTTGCCGCAAGGATTTCTTTTGCGTTTGCGCGAAGGCTTTTTGCCATTTGGCAAAGCGCTTCGTTCTTTTGGGCGTCGGTCGCCGCCGCGAGCACGCCTTTTTGCAGAACAGCGCGCTCCAGAAGGTTGGATACTGTCATTGGGACTCCTTGTTTGCATGGAATTTTGTGCCGATAGGCTTTCCCTCGGCAACGTCATACAGCACTTCGGGATGCTTTCCGTTGGCGATCACCATGTCGGTGCCGCTTTGCATACAAAGTGCGGCGGCATTTAGCTTTGTTTTCATGCCGCCCGTGCCCAGCGCAGAGCCCGCATCGCCCGCCAGTGCGGCGATTTCGACTGTCATTTCGTACACGTCGGGAATGAGGGTGGCGCTTGCGTCCCTGCGGGGATCGGCGGTGTACAGACCGTCGATGTCGGACAGCAGGATCAAAAGATCCGCTTTTGTGGCGGTTGCCACGATGGCGGCAAGGGTATCGTTGTCCCCCACCTTGATCTCGTCGGTGGAAACGGTATCGTTTTCGTTGATAATGGGCAGGGCGTTCAACGCCAATAGCCGCTCCACTGTGTTTCGGAAATTGCTGCTTCGTTCGCTGCTTTCCAGATCATCGCCCGTGATGAGGATCTGCCCCACGGTGTGATTGTATTCCGAAAAGAGCTTGTCATAGAAGTACATCAACTCGCACTGTCCCACAGCGGCAGCCGCCTGCTTGGTGGGCATATCGGTGGGACGGCAGGGAAGACCCAGCTTGCCGACTCCCATGCCGATGGCACCTGAGGAAACGAGAATGATCTCGTGCCCTGCGTTTTTGAGGTCGCTTGTTGCCTTGCACAGTCCTTCGATGTGCCGTATATTTAAATTCCCCGAGGTGTGGGTGAGGGTCGAGGTCCCGATTTTGATCACAATGCGCATAGTATGCTCCCAAATATAAATATGGCGTTATTATACCATCAAATATTGTAAATTGCAACACAAAATTTTTTTCTTTGGCAAATCTGTTGACAGATGTTTCACTTATTTGTATAATAGGATGACGAAACGTTGAATATACACCTTGGAGGACAACATGAAAAAACTGATTTCCCTTATGATGGCACTGCTGATGTTAGCGCTTTGTCTTACCGCGTGCGGCGGCAGCGACGAAGTGACAGATGCATCTAAACACGATTCCCGACTGACCGGCTACTGGCTGATTGAAAAGAGAGTGATAGCCGACGAGAACGAGACAGAGGCAGATGAACAGGAAGAACAAGAAAAAGAGGACGATATTGCCGGCAACTTCGGTATTGAATTTTATGAAAACGGAATGATCCGTATCATGGAGCGCCAGGCGATCTCCGCTGTCAATAAATACGCTTATTCCGACACCGAAAACTACCCCGATTATATGATCTTTGACAATAATAAGATCGCGTATCTGGATCAGAATAACAACGGCGAAATGATGATCGAGGGAATCTTTGAGTACTCGGTCAAGGGTGACACACTGACTCTTGTCGGATATAGCTTTGGCAAAGAGATCACCACGGTCTACAAGCGCTTGGATACGCCTTTCTATAAATATTTCCCGGAGTTACCCTCTGAAGAATCGGACGGTAACGTGGTAGAGGACTTTTTCAACGGATTGTTACCCGATGAGAATTAATCTGCAAAAATGCGGCTGGAAAGCCGCATTTTTTAGTTGACTTATCCCTTTCGTTGGGGTATACTGTTTTTATCAAACACATTGGGAGAACGTATGAAAAAACATAGTATTGCGCTGCTGCTGGCTTTGCTGATGCTGTTGTGCGCCTGCTCGCAGACGGTGGTTCTGCAGGGAGATGACTCACAGGCAGAAGCTCCTCTTCCTGATTCGGATGCTTCCGACACCGTGAAGGATTCCATTCCCGAGCTTCCGTCCAAAGAAGATGGCTCCGAGGCGCCCGAGCCGGAACCCGAACCCGAGCCCGAGCCTGAACCCGAACCCGAGCCCGAGCCCGAACCCGAGCCCGAGCCCGAACCCGAACCGTTCGTGCCGTTCTCGGTTGCTTTTACGGGAGATATTTCCATTGCCGAAAACTACGTGGTATATGAGAACGCCGTCAAAAAGGGCTACGCCGTTGAAGATCTGTTTTCTCCCACGATCCTCGCCAGAATGCGGGCGGCAAATCTGCTGGTGATCAACTATGAATCGGCGGTCAGCGACCGCGGCAAGCCTCTTTCAGGAAAGGCTTACACCTTCCGCACCTCCACGAAGCTGGCAAAAGAGATTTTGAAAACAGGCGCGGATCTTGTCGGTCTTGCCAACAACCATGTTTACGACTACGGCAAGGATGGCTTCCTTGATACTCTTGACACCTTTGCCGACATGGATCTTCCCACCGTGGGCGCGGGCAGGAATGCAGAAGAGGCGTACGCCCCCTTCTATTACGAGCAAAGCGGCATGAAAATTGCGGTGATCGCCGCCTCCCGTGCCGAAAAAAATTATATGACCCCCGTTGCCGAGCCGGACGCCCCCGGCATTGCGGGCTGCTACGACAGCGCCCTTGTGTGTCAGGCTGTGAAAAAGGCGAAGGAAACGGCGGATTACGTCATCGTCTACGCCCATTTCGGATACGAGTACAGCACCACCATCGAGGCTGTCCAGAAAAAGGCGGCCTATGATTTCATAGACGCGGGTGCGGATCTCATCGTGGGTGCCCACGCCCATATCCTGCAGGGCGTGGACGTGTACAAGGGCAAGCCCATATTCTACAATCTCGGAAACTTTTTGTTCAATTTAAAGGAGCTGGACACCGCCCTTTTGGAGATCGTGTTTGAAAGTGAGAGCGCTGCACCCACCTTCCGCTTCGTGCCCTGCCGTCAGAGCGGCGGTCGGGTCATCGACGAGGACGGAACCGAAGAGGGAAAGCGGATCCTTGCCGATCTGCAAAAGCTCTCCCCCAACGTAAAGATCAGCGGTGAAGGCTACGTGACCTTTCCGTAATGAAACAAAAAAGTTGTTGCCCTTGGCAACAACTTTTTTGTTTCTCAATCGGTGCAGAACATTGCCAAAAGCAGCAGCACGATGGCGATGATGATGAGCAGATGCTCAGTGCTGTCCGAGCAACCGAGCAAAGAACCGTTTTGGCAGCTGTTGCTGCCGACACCTCCGATGCTGCCGCAGGTGCCGCCGCAGGTGCCGCCGCAAGGGCAGTTGCACGTATTCATGTTGACGCCGCCCACCGTGCCGTTTTCATTGCAGCAGCAGTTGCAGCCTGTGTCTGTGGTTCCTGCAACGCTACCGTTGCAGGTGCATCCGTAGTTAGCCATATGTAAGTCCGTCCTTTGTGATAGTAGTAGCGGTTTGCCGCCGATGTCAGTATACGCGCCGATACCGTTTTTGTTCATAACGAACGCCGTCTTTGCATAGGATGGAATATTCTTTTGGGGGAGCAGGATATGAACAGATTAAAACGCTTTATGTTAAACGGTGCGCTGACAGCGCTGGCGGCGATTGCCATGCGCTTTGCGGGGCTGCTTCTGAACGTGTTTGTTACGCGAAGGCTGGGAGCGGGCGGTATGGGACTTTTGTCACTTGTCAATTCGGTGTTTGGCTTTGCGCTGACCTTTTCTACGGCAGGTGTGAGCCTTGCCGCCACCCGACTCTGTGCCGAGGCGCTTTCCCGAAACAGCGGTGCAGAGCTGCGCCATGCGCTGCATCGCTGCCTTGCCTACGCGCTGACGGTGGGCGGACTGTGCGTGTTGTTTTTGCTTTCGTTTGCCGATGTGATCGCCGCTCGAGCACTGTCTGCCCCCGAAGCCGCCGCTTCGTTGCGGTTGTTGGCCGTCTCCATGCCGCTGTTCTCGCTTTCTGCGGTGTTGGGAGGCTATTTTTCGGCGGTGCGAAGAGCCTGGAAGAGTGCGGTGACGGCGGTTTTGGAGCAGGGGGCGAAGATCGCCGCCGTGATCGGTCTGTTTACGGTGTTTACCCCAAATAGCGACGGGCAAGCCTGCTTTTTGGTGATCCTGGGCACCGTTGGCTCCGAGGCAGTGTCCTGCCTTGTGGGCTGGCTGTTGTATCTGTTTGACCTTTCGGGCGTACAGGGAAAGGGAAGGGAGCTGCCCGGGGTGACGGGGCGTATGATGTCCATCGTTCTGCCGGTGTCTATCTCCTCCTACATCCGCTCGGGACTGGTAACGGTAGAGCATATGCTGATCCCGGGAGGGCTGACGCGCGCAGGGAAGAACCCCGCTGCTGCCCTTGCCACCTACGGGGTGGTGCAGGGAATGGTCTTTCCGGTGATCTTTTTCCCCACCTCTCTTCTGTACGCCTTCACGGGGCTTGTGATCCCCGAAATGACCAGGGAAAAGGAGCAAAGAAATCTTGCGCAGATCAGACGCATCACCGAAAAGGTACTGCATCTGACCCTCCTCTTTGCGGTGCTGTGCGGGGGACTGCTGTTCGTGTTTGCCGACG
The DNA here is from genome assembly GCA_015064925.1 of Oscillospiraceae bacterium. GTDB lineage: Bacteria > Bacillota > Clostridia > Oscillospirales > CAG-272 > SIG655. The sequence goes on from SVRH01000025.1 coordinate 13,982, forward strand.
GCTTAGGACAGGCGCTTTATAAAAGCGCTTCTGCCGGATATTACATCCGCGTGTTTGCCCCGCTCATTCCGGTGATGTATCTGGACAGCGCCACCGATGCGCTACTAAAGGGGCTCGGTGAGCAGGTCTATACCATGAAGGTGAACGTGCTGGACGCCCTTCTTTCGCTTGTGCTGGTGGCGCTTTTGCTGCCGAAGATCGGCATCTGGGGCTACGTGATCGTGGTGTACTCCAGCGAGGCGGTCAATCTCGGCTTCAGTCTGCATAGGCTGTATCGGGTGACGGGTACGCTTCCGCGAATGCTTCGCAGCGTTACGCTGCCGCTGGCGGCGGTGGTTCTGATGCTGCCTCTGGGGCATCCGCCTCTTTCCGGATTTTTGGTGCTTCGCTGTATGCTGGCGGCTTTTGTGTATCTTCTCTTTCTTTGGCTTGCCGAATGCATCGGAAAAGAGGAAAGAGAGCTTCTCAAAAAAACCTTTGGTATCCAAAGCAAAAGAAAAACTGTATAAAAATTCATATTTTTGTGAATATTCTATTGACAAAAGAAAAGCGGAGTGATATACTCAGGGAGTTATAGGACGGATAACCCGACTATGGATCAAAATACAAAAGAGATTATCAAAATGAAAAAGGTAATTACACTGACCCTGGCTCTGCTGATGCTGCTTGGCGCTGTTTGCTGCTTTGCAAGCTGCGGCGGAACCAACAACGACAACAAGAACAGCACCCCCGACGGTAGCAACGTTGAGAATGACGGCATGGGTACCGACACCAACAAGAAGGTTCTGAAGATGGCGACCAACGCATACTTCGCTCCCTACGAATTCTATGAGGGCGGCAAGATCGTTGGCATCGATGCCGAGATCGCCATGGCAATTGCCGACAAGCTGGGCATGGAACTGGTGATCGAGGACATGGCGTTCGACTCCATTCTGACTGCTGTTCAGAACGGCTCTGTTGATTTTGGTATGGCAGGCATGACCGTTACCAATGACCGTCTGGAAGAGGTAAACTTCACCATTTCCTATGCAAAGGGTGTGCAGGCGATCATCGTTAAGGAAGATTCTGCTATCACCGACGTTAAGGATCTGTCTGCTGATGGCGCTACCTATAAGATCGGCGTTCAGCTGGGCACCACCGGTGACATCTATACCTCCGGTGATTTTGAAGGCAGAGTTACCCAGTACACCACCGGTAACGAGGCTGTGGCAGCGCTGCTCAAGGGCGACGTTGACTGCGTGATCATCGACAACGAGCCCGCAAAGGCATACGTTAAGAACAACGCAGGCACTAAGATCCTGGAAACTACCTACACAGATGAAGACTATGCGATCTGCGTTTCCAAGGAAAACGAAGCACTGCTGGATAAGCTCAACGAAGCCATTGCCGATCTGATCGAAGACGGCACCGTAAAGACCATCGTTGACAAGTACATCAAAGAATAATAAAGAAACAACGGGGTTGTTCGCAGATCTGAACAGCCCCGTTTGCTCTGACAAATCAGATTGAATAGTATGAAGAAAAAGAAAATGAGTTTGGGCACGCGGATCTCTGCACTGGTTCTGTGCCTTGCACTGCTGGCAACGGTCGGCTTTTTTGTGACCGAGCTGATCATTGAGCTGCAAAACAGCAAGGAGGCCTCCGAGATCACTGAAGAGCAAGCGGAGGAGCTGCTGCTTTCGGAGATCAAGCGTCTGCCCGTGGTTACTGCCCGTAGCTGTAAATACGTGGCTAACAATATTAAACTTGACGTGACGGATATCCGCTACGGTCATGAAAAGAATATCTTTATCACCTGCAATTACGAAACCATCGATGCGTCGAGCATTTTGCTTCCTTATACCGACAAGCTGATTGCCGATATGTACACCTATTACACCGAAAACAGCTCCAGCTCCATGAATGCCACCGAGCTTGCGCTGACCTTCGGCAGTGAGCTGCAGAGCGTGCTGGAAAATGCAAAGTCCACGAGCGGCACGCTGGAGGTAGTGGTGTACGAGCAGGCGGACGGAAACAGAAAGCTGTATCTTTCCGAGCAGACGGTCAACACTCTGTACGGCGGTCTTTTGTCTGTACAAAAGAAAATCCAGGACACCAATTCGGTGAAGATCGACGGCGAAAAGATCGATATCAGCAAGTTTGCCACCATCCGTCGCGGCGCGAACGACATCATTGCGTTCAGAAACTACGATTCCGACGTTCCTCAGACCAAGGGCTGGCTGCTGGCGTATATTGACGAGTTGGCGGACGAGTTTTACCGTAACTTCATTGAGGACAATAAATGGCAGTACATTGTAAAAGGTCTGGGTACTACCCTTGCCATCACCGGCTGTGCCATGCTCATGGGCATCGTCCTCGGCTTTGCAGTGGCAGTGGTGCGCGTTTCCTATGAAAAGACCGGCTCCATGCCCATTCTCAACGGAGTATGCAAGGCGTATCTGTCGATCATCCGCGGCACGCCCGTTATGATCCAGCTGCTGATCATTTACTTCGTGCTGCTGGCACCGCTGCAGATCGATAAATTTATCGCGGCGGTCATCTGCTTCGGTATCAACTCGGGTGCTTACGTTGCCGAGATCGTGCGCGGCGGCATCATGTCGGTGGACGGCGGTCAGCTGGAGGCGGGACGCAGTCTGGGCCTTGGCTATGGCACGACCATGCTGTATATCGTATTCCCGCAGGCCTTCAAGGCAGTGCTTCCCTCGCTTGCCAACGAATTTATCGTGCTGCTGAAGGAGACCTCGGTGGCCTTCTACATCGGCGTTGCCGACCTGACGCAGGGAGGTCTTCGCATCCGCTCGGTTACTTACAGCAACTTTATGCCCTTGATCGCGGTGGCGGTGATCTACTGGATCCTCGTTATGATCCTGACCAAGCTGGTATCTATCCTTGAAAGGAGATTACGTAAGAGTGAACGCTAATAATATGGATAACAACGTGGTAATTTCCGTCAAAGGGCTGGAAAAGAGCTTCGGCAAGATCGAGGTGCTGCGCGGTATCGATTACGATATCAAGAAGGGCGAGGTGGTCTGTATCATCGGACCCTCCGGTTCCGGTAAAAGTACCTTCCTGCGCTGTCTGAATCTGCTGGAGGAGCCCACGGGCGGACAGATCTTCTTCGACGGCGTGGACATCACCGATCCCAAGACCGACATCAACAAGCACCGTGAAAAGATGGGTATGGTGTTCCAGCAGTTCAATCTGTTCCCCCATATGAATATTTTGAAGAATCTGACCTTTGCTCCCGTCAAGCTTGGGAAGATGACCCAGAAGGAGGCAGAAGAGAAGGCGATGGGCCTTCTGCAGCGTGTAGGACTCGCAGACCGTGCCGATGCCTACCCTTCGCAGCTTTCGGGCGGACAGAAGCAGCGTATTGCCATCGTTCGTGCCCTTTGCATGGAGCCCGAGGTGATGCTGTTCGACGAGCCCACCTCTGCGCTTGACCCCGAAATGGTGGGCGAGGTGCTGGATCTGATGAAGCAGCTTGCCTCCGAGGGAATGACCATGGCGGTGGTCACCCACGAAATGGGCTTTGCCCGTGAGGTGGGCACTCGCGTGCTCTTCATCGACCAGGGTGTTATCATGGAAGAGGACGAGCCCTCTGAATTTTTCAAGAACCCCAAATCCCCCCGACTGGTGGAATTTCTTTCTAAAGTATTATAAAACACAAAACGCAGAGCCCGGCTCTGCGTTTTGTGTTTTCAGATCTTGGCGCCGATCTCCTGCCGCAGGTGCAGAATGATCTTCTTTTCAAGACGGGAGATGTAGGACTGGGAAATGCCCAGCAGATCTGCAACCTCCTTTTGTGTGTGCTCTCTTCTGCCGTCCAGCCCGAAGCGCAGCTCGATGATTCGCCGCTCTCTCGGATCCAGCTGTGCCAGCGCCTGTCGGATGGCACGCCTGTCCTCCTCGAATTCCAGCTCGCACAAAACCGAATCCTCATCGCTTGCCAGAATGTCCGAGAGCAGCAGTTCATTGCCGTCCCGATCCACGTTCAGCGGCTCGTCGATGGAAAGCTCGAGCTTGCGGGCGCTGTTTTTGCGGATGTACATAAGGATCTCGTTTTCAATGCATCGCGAGGCATAGGTCGCCAGCTTGATGTTCCTGTCGGGACGAAAGGTACTGATGGCCTTCATCAGCCCGATGGTGCCGATGGAGATCAGATCCTCGATGTTGATGCCCGTGTTTTCAAATTTTTTGGAGATGTAGACCACCAGCCGCAGATTGCGCTCCACCAGCATGGCGCGACAATCGGGGTGCTCGATGTCAGATAATAGTCTTGCCTCCTCTTCGGCGCTCAAAGGCTGGGGCAGGGTCTCCTGCCCGTTGATGTAATACACTTCCTTTGCCCAAAGGGGCAGGATCCGCCAAAGGATCCGCAGACAAGCTTGTTTCATTGTAACCTCATTTTATAGAATACCGATGGGAATCAGTGCGTCAAAGCCGCAGTAGTCCGACTGTCGCTTGAAGTTCAGCGCCACGCAGACCGTATAAGGCTCGTTTTCGATCTCGGCAGTCAGCTTTAGCGCGGGAAGAACCGTGCTTCCCGTTACGGTGCGGCAGGGGATCAGACGCAGCGGCAGCCCCTCATAGCACGCGGGATCGTCGGCGTGAGAGCCGTCCGGGGGCGCTTTGTCACTGCAAAGGGAAAAGATCCTTCTTGAAAGCGACGCATTTGCCAGAATGACAGGCGTGTTTTCGATGGGATCGCGTAACAAATTTCCCGTGTCGGCATATCCTTGAAAGCGAAGGCTGCGCTGCCCCCAAAGGAGCGTAACGTTCAGAGCGTGCCTTCCCGGTGAGGCATGACTGACGTTTCCGAAAAAAAGACAAAGTATGCCCCCCACAAGCGCGGCAAGCAGTAAAAGTGCAAGCGTCAGATGTCTCCTGCTGCCCACGGACCAAAAGACGGCAATTCCACGGAAGATGGCAGTGACTGCACCGCCCAGAAAAAAAGCTGATGCCGTAAAAATAAAGCAGTAGCCTCAAAAAGCGCTTAGGCGTGCCGAAGCCGCAGGCGATCAGCGGCATGAGCCCTCCAAGAATCAGATGCAGGGGCAAAAAAACAGGGTGGGCAAGGGAAAGCACTGCCACTGCGTACAGCGCACCGTACAGTGCCGATAAAAATGCTCGCCCAAGACTGCGGCGATAGCCGAGGATCCGCCGACAGAGCAGGATCACCAAAAGATCCATGATGTAATTGAATATAAAGTACAGATCTATGTAAAGTGTCACGTGGTACCCTCCTTTGCCCCAGTATACCATCGGCAGTACAAAAAAGCTGTCAATAAATCGGTGCAATAAAAATTCACAAAATGTTCACTTTTGACGGCTGCTTGTTGAAATGATGAAAACATGGTCGAATTCGACGAAAATAAGTGCAACAAACAGCGTAAATGCCTATGAAGTGAGCGCTTGATGTGAAAAATCAACAAAAAAACAATTTAAAAACTGTGAAAAAAGGAAATGAAAAAACTCTTGACAAACCGCTTTTGTTATGATATATTCTAAGTGATGATACCGCTGACGCGCGGTGCACAAAAATTTTTATATTTGGAGGAAACCAAAATGACAAAGCGTATTCTCGCACTTATGCTTGCTGTTCTTCTGGCTGTTTCTTGCTTTGCACTGACTGCGTGCGGCGGCGGCGAAGAAGAAAAGGACAACGGCAAGGATAACACCACCGATGAAGGTGGCGAAGGCAACACCCAGACTCCCCCTGCCGGCGGCGAAGGCTCCGGTGAAGGCAACGAAGGCAGCGAAGGCAACGAAGGCAGCGAAGGCAACGAAGGCAACGAAGGCGGCGAAGTTGAAATTCCCGAAGTTTCTCTGTTCGAAGACAGCGCTAAGATCGTCATCGGCAAGACCTACAACCTGTACGAAATGTCCTTCACTCTGGCTGAAGAAGTTAAGTACGTATCCGACAACACCGCAGTTGCAACTGTTGACGCTGAGGGTATCATTACCGGCGTTGCAGAAGGTACTGCAAATGTAACCATCTACGTTGTAGTAGACGGCAAGGACTACGAAGGCGCTAAGTTCCCTGTAACTGTTGAAGCTCCTTGGCAGCCCACCGACCCCATCAGCAAGGAAGCTGTTACCGCTAAGGACACTCTGACCCAGTACACCACCTTCGACTGGTACACCGTAAACGTTACCGGTGCTGGTCTGGAAGCATACAACGTTCGTAACCTGGAAACCGCTACCGCAGGCCCCGTTGAGATTTGGTCCAACCACCTGCAGCTGCTGTTCAGATTCCAGCAGAGCGAAGTGAACGCTACCAAGGGTGCTGACGATATGTCCACCTACAACTTCTACTTTGACTTCTACTACAGACCCTACGACGAAAACAACGATCGTGGCGACTACAAGAAGGCAACTGTTCAGCCTTGGTCCATCTACACCGACCAGAACGCAATCTATCGTTGCGAATTCTACGACGCATTCGACTACGCTAACAATCCTCTTGTTGAAGGCCAGCTGTACGAAATCATCGTAGTAGTTCGTGAAGGCGAAACCCAGCTGGGCTACGCTGAAAGCGAATTCACTTGGACTGACTCTTGCGCAACCTTTACTCAGGCTGCTGAAGAAGATCCTTCCATCGAAAAGTAATTTCAATTACTAACACAAAGGACTGCCCTCGGGCAGTCCTTTTTCTATTTTATTTGTTCCGCAGTCGAAAATTGATGCAGCGTTTCCGCGCGGATCAGCCTTCGCTTGCGCCATAAGGCGGGAAGATTGAGAAATGCCATCAGACATACCAAAAGATCGGAAATAGCAAATAAACCGGTTTCTCCGATTAACGGTGCAAACAAAGAGAGAAGGCAGAACAAGGTTGATAACCATCCCTCAAAGCGGTCGCTTCCCGTGAGGAAGTAAGTGCACTCAGCGCAGTAATAAAACCAGCACACCGCGGTGGCAAAGGCAAAGAATAGTAGGCACAGTGCAAGAACGATGCTCGCTATCCCACCAAAACAGCCCGCAAACACGGTGATGACCAGCTTTGTTCCGCTGTCGGTGGTTGTGACGGGTGACACCAGCACGCTGAGACCGGTGAGTGTGCAAAGTAGAATGGTATCGACGAACACCTCGACAATACCCAGACATCCCTGTCTTGCGGGCGGACTATCGGCGGCTGCATGGGCGATGGGGGCGGTGCCGCAGCCGGCTTCATTGGAGATCATTCCCCGTGCTGCCCCGTAGCGTAGCCCCTGCACAAGCGAACTGCCAAGCAGTCCTCCACCCACCGATCGAACGCTCCAAGCCATTTCCCAAATGCGATGAAGGGCATGAGGAATTTGTGCGCGATAGCGGAAAAGGAGGGAAATGCAGAGAAGACAGTACAGGAGAGTCATGAGGGGGACGGCGCGCTGCGCAAAGGCAAAGATTCCCTTTTTTCCGCCGCGCAGCACCGCATACAAAAGGATTGCAAAGGCGGGCGCAACAAGGAAGGAAAGCCTTGGGACAGCAATGCCGACAGCATCTGTGGCGGCACACACCTGCGTCATGTTTCCCATGGAGAAGCCACAGGCAAGGCAGATGAGAGCAAAGAGGACGGGGGCTGCTTTGCCCGGAAGGTAGTACATCGCTCCGCCGTGCCCGTTTTTCTTTTCACGCATGGCGGGGATGATCTCCGCATATTTTAAGATCATGGAAAACAGAGCACATACCCACATCCAAAAAAGCGCTCCCGCGCCTCCCAGGGTCAGCGCCGCTGCCACTCCCGAGATGTTCCCCACTCCAAGCGTTCCCGCAAGGGCGGTCAGCAGCGCCGCGCGCTGTCGGGCGTCGGTGGCAAAGAGTTGCTTACATAATAGCTTCGGACGTCTGAAGGGATAGCCCCTCAGATAGATCAAAAAGAACAGTCCTGTGCCGAGCAGCATGAGCGGCATCAGGATTCCCAGCATGATTTCGGTCATATTCACCCTCGTTTTTTAATTATCATAGAAGCGATCGGTGCATTTTAGTACCAAATATTGCAATATTGTCGAAATATTATTTGCAAAATCTCTGTAAATTGTGAAATTTGCTATTGAAATCTGGAAAAAATGTGCTATAATGATTGTCGTGGTTAGCACTCCATGTCTTTGAGTGCTAACGTCTTACATTGTAATATAAACGTATGGAGGTATATACCATGAAACTGAAACCGCTTTTTGACAAAGTTGTTTTGAAGATGACCGAAGCTGAGGAGACCACCGCCAGCGGCATTATTCTGTCTGCTGCATCCAAGGAAAAGCCCCAGGTTGCTGAGGTAGTGGCTGTTGGCCCCGGCGGCATCGTAGACGGCAAGGAAGTTGTGATGACTGTGAAGGTTGGCGACAAGGTAATTACGAGCAAGTATTCCGGCACCGAAGTGAAGTTCGGTTCTGAGGAGTACATCGTAGTCAAGCAGAATGATATTTTGGCAATTGTTGAATAATCGAAAGGTAGGATACGAACATGGCAAAAGAAATCGCATACGGTACCGAGGCAAGAAACAAGCTGCTCTGCGGTATCGATAAACTGGCAAACACCGTCAAGATCACCCTGGGCCCCAAGGGCAGAAACGTGGTTCTTGAAAAGAAATACGGCGCACCCCTCATCACCAACGACGGCGTGACCATCGCAAAGGAGATCGAGCTGGAGGACGCCATGGAAAACATGGGCGCACAGCTGGTCAAGGAGGTTGCTACCAAGACCAATGACGCTGCAGGTGACGGTACCACCACCGCAACTCTGCTGGCGCAGGCGTTCATCACCGAAGGCATGAAGAACGTCACCGCAGGTGCCAACCCCATGGTGCTGCGCAAGGGTATCCAGAAGGCTGTTGACAAGGCAGTTGAGTGTCTGATCGCCAACTCTCAGAAGGTCAACGGCACCGACGATATTGCAAGAGTCGGTACTGTTTCCTCCGGCGACGCTGTCATCGGCGCACTGATCGCAGACGCCATGGAAAAGGTGAGCGCAGACGGCGTGATCACCGTAGAAGAATCCAAGACCGCAGAAACCAGCTGCGAGGTCGTGGAGGGTATGCAGTTTGACCGCGGCTACCTCTCCCCTTACATGGTGACCGACACCGAAAAGATGGAAGCAACCCTGGACGATGCTCTGATCCTCATCACCGACAAGAAGATCACCAACATTCAGGAGATCCTGCCCCTTCTGGAGCAGGTCGTAAAGATGGGCAGAAAGCTGCTGATCATCGCAGAGGACGTGGAAGGCGAAGCGCTGACCACTCTGGTGCTGAACAAGCTGCGCGGCGCATTCACCTGCGTGGCAGTCAAGGCACCCGGCTTTGGTGACCGCAGAAAGGATATGCTGCGCGACATCGCCATCCTCACCGGCGGTACCGTGATCACCAGCGAGCTGGGCCTGGAGCTGAACGAAGCAACGCTGGATCTGCTGGGTCAGGCAAGACAGGTCAAGGTGACCAAGGAATACACCACCATCGTGGACGGTCAGGGCAATCCTCAGGAGATCCAGAACCGTGTGGCTCTCATCCGTGCCAACATTGAAACAACCACCTCCGATTTCGACCGCGAAAAGCTGCAGGAGCGTCTTGCCAAGCTGGCGGGCGGTGTTGCTGTGATCAAGGTTGGTGCAGCTACCGAAATCGAAATGAAGGAAAAGAAGCTGCGCATCGAAGACGCTCTGAACGCCACCAAGGCGGCTGTGGAAGAGGGCATCGTGGCAGGCGGTGGTACCGCTTACCTGAACGTGATCAAGGAAGTTTCCGCACTGCTCAAGACCACCCAGGGCGATGAAAAGACCGGTGTGGCTTTGGTTGTGAAGGCGCTGGAGGCTCCCGTTCGTCAGATCGCTGCCAACGCGGGCTTTGAAGGCTCCGTGATCGTGAACAAGATCATGAACTCCGGCAAGAAGAACTACGGCTTCGATGCTTACAACGAAGCATATGTAGATATGATCTCGGCAGGTATCGTGGACCCCACCAAGGTGACCCGTTCCGCACTGCAGAACGCAGCCTCCATCGCATCTACCGTTCTCACCACCGAGGCATGTGTTGCCGATAAGCCCGAACCCAAAACCGCAGCTCCTGCCGATGGCGGCATG
>SVRH01000106.1 GCA_015064925.1 Oscillospiraceae bacterium
GGCTGGTGTAGGAGTTTTCGTTGTCGTACCAGGAAACAACCTGTACCTGATAGGTCTCTTCGTCGATCTTGGTAACCATGGTCTGGGTAGCGTCGAACAGAGAACCGTAGGTGATGCCGATGATGTCAGCGGAAACCAGCTGCTCTTCGGTGTAGCCGAAGGAAGCAGAGGAAGCAGCCTTCATAGCAGCGTTGATGCCTTCCTTGGTAACGTCCTTTCCCTTAACAACTGCAACCAGGATAGTGGTGGAGCCGGTGGGGGTGGGAACTCTCTGAGCGGAGCCGATCAGCTTGCCGTTCAGTTCGGGGATTACAAGACCGATTGCCTTAGCAGCACCGGTGGAGTTGGGAACGATGGATACAGCAGCAGCACGAGCTCTTCTGAAGTCGCCCTTTCTGTGGGGGCCGTCCAGAACCATCTGGTCGCCGGTGTAAGCGTGAACGGTGGTCATGATACCGCTCTGGATGGGAGCATATTCATGCAGAGCCTTTGCCATGGGAGCCAGGCAGTTGGTGGTGCAGGAAGCTGCGGAGATGATCTTGTCATCGGGAGTAAGGGTGTTTTCGTTTACGGAGTAAACGATGGTGGGCAGATCGTTGCCTGCGGGAGCAGAGATAACAACCTTCTTAGCACCTGCATCGATGTGAGCCTGTGCCTTAGCCTTAGAGGTGTAGAAACCGGTGCATTCCAGAACTACGTCAACCTTCAGCTTCTTCCAGGGGCAGTTCTTTGCGTCCTTTTCAGCGTAGATCTTAATGGTCTTGCCATTAACGGTGATGGTGCCTTCTTCGTCGTTTGCGGAAACGGTGTCGCCCAGAGCGTATCTGCCCTGTGCAGAGTCATACTTCAGAAGGTGAGCCAGCATAGAGGGCTGGGTCAGGTCGTTGATTGCAACGATGGTGTAGCCCTTTGCGCCGAACATCTGACGGAATGCCATACGGCCGATTCTGCCGAAACCGTTAATCGCTACTCTAACATTTGCCATGATAGGAATCCTCCAAATATTATAATTTTTTTATATTATTTCCGAATTCATATTGTACACTATTTTTTCCAAATATACAAGAGAATTTCGAAAATTTTTTCATTTTGGTGAGAAATGTTGCTTTTTTGGGCTCTTTTTTTGTTTGATTTGGTGTAATTGTTAAAATAAAAACAATAGCTTGTCGCTAAAAAGCCTTATTTTCGCTCGTTTTGAGGCTTAAAGAACTGATAATACCCGCAGCGCAGCATGCCGTTGTACAATTTGCGCACCTTGTCGGCACGTCTTCCGTACAGCCTTTCGAAGTTTTCGTTGGCAGTCAGGACGTAGATCTGCCAGGAATCAAGGGTGGCAAAATGCTTGCCCATCTTGCGGTAAAGTGCTTCGCACTCCGCAGGGGTCATCAGTCGCTCACCGTAGGGCGGGTTGCACACGATGGTGCCGCGTCTGCCGCCGGTGCCGATGGTCAGCGCATCCTTTTGGAAGAATTTGATCTTTCCCTCCACACCTGCACGCCTTGCGTTGTGATAGGAAAGGGAAACGCATTCGGGATCGATGTCCGAGCCGTAGGCCTCAAAGGCGGTATCGCTGCGGATGGCGGCCTTTGCCTCTTCTCTGACGTCCTTCCATACCGAGGCGGGAAGGAGAGGATATTTTTCGGCGGCAAAGGAGCGTTTCAGCCCCGGAGCGGTGTTCGTCATCAGAAGGGCTGCTTCAATGGCAATGGTGCCGCTGCCGCACATGGGATCCCAGAACAGCACGTCCTCGCGGGGACGGGCGATCTTGCAAAGGGCAGCCGCCAGCGTTTCGCGCAGCGGTGCCGCATTGGAGGCGGGACGGTAGCCGCGCTTGTGCAGGGCTTGTCCCGTGGTGTCGATCATGAGGGTGCATTCATCGTTCAGGATGAAAAACTCAACGGGGTAGGTGAGGTTTCCGCCGGCAAACCAGTTTTTGTGGTAGACCTGCTCCAGCCGCTTGGCGATGGCCTTTTGTACCACGCCCTGACAGGCGGGAATGGAGGTCAGGCGGCTTTTGACCGAGTGCCCGGTGACGGGAAAGGAATCGTCGGGACCGATAAACTGCTCAAAGGGCAGGGCACGGGTCCCCTCAAACAGACGGTCGAAGGCATCCTCACCGCCCACGAAAAAGCTGCCTAGCTTAATGAAGATCCGTTCTGCGGTGCGCAGGTGGATATTGCAGACGGCGATGGCTTCAACGGGTCCCTCGAAGGTCACGCGTCCGTCGATGGTGGACAGACGCTTGTAGCCAAGCGCGTCGATCTCTTCGCCTACAAATTTTTCAAGCCCGAACAGGCAGGTTGCCACAAATTCCATAGATTTCCTCAAAACTGTATTTCCAAAGATTATTTTAACAAATCCCCGCGAATTTGTCAATCATTTTATAAAATGAAAGATAACAAATCCACAAAATTTCCGCGGTGGAAACGGGAAATATCGTGTCCGCCCTTGTTGATGAGGTCTCTTGTCAGCAAAAAGGTCTGCATACCCAGTGCCTCTGCGGGGATGATATCGTCGTCCACGTCGTTGCCTACCATGATGCAATCGGCAGGCTCTGCGCCCACGCGCCTTGCCACGTCCAGATAGTAGGCGGGGTTGGGCTTGCTGAAGGTGCAGTTTTCGTAGGTGGTCACCAGTGCGAAATCTTCAATGTCAAGTCCTGCCCAGCGGATCCGCTCTTTTGTGGCGACTGCGGGAAACATGGGGTTGGTGGCAAGCGCTACGCGATAGCCTCGCTCCTTGGCGCTTTTGATGACCTCGTTTGCCATGGGATCGTAGCCGCATTCGTTCTGCACGGTGGGGAAGGTGTTTTCGTAAAACGCCTCGAATTTCGGGTAATCACGCATGGCTTCCTCGCCGTAGACCGAGGTAAAGGCATCCCAGAAAGCCGCCTCGTTTGAGCGCTCACCGTTGTTTCGTAACATCGCCTCAATGCCGAGCATGATGGTCTGCATCAGCTTTTTTGGCTCATAGCCGTAGGTCGTCATTTCGGCAACCAGCTTGCCCATATAGGTTTTTAAAAAATAATCCTGATCCATGGGCAGCAGAGTGCCGTCCAGGTCAAAAGAATTGTTTTCAATTACGTACCGTTCCTTCTTTTGTTTATACGGATATTATACCATTTATTAGGAAAAAGTCAATGTGAAGCCGAAGAATCTTTCACTTTTTTTATAAAACACTTGACAAAAAAGCCTGAAGGTGCTATAATCCCTACATCACAAACCGTTGATGCGGAGATAAAAACGAAAATGCCTTCACAGAGAGCCCGTGTTGCTGAGAGTCGGGTAAGAAACAGCTCGTTAAATGGACCGCGGAGGGTGCAGTCAAAGGAAACGCTTCCGAGTATTCTGCAACGTTTGGCACACGTCAGTTGCCGTGGGTATGTCGGTACTCAAAAGTGCATTCCATCGGAATGAAGCAAGGTGGCACCGCGGATCGTAGATTCGTCCTTGGCAGTTTTTTCTGTCAAGGATTTTTGTTTTTATAGGAGAAATGAAATGATACTGTTAACGCGGCGATGGCGAGCCTTGTGCCAAATCAAATGAATGTAACGATATGAATATAGAGGAGTAAAGAAAATGAAATACAACGAAATTGATTTTGAAACATATTTTAAACACTATCCCGATGAAAACGGCTTTTTCGGCAAATACGGCGGATGCTACATCCCCGAGGAGCTGAAGAACGCCATGATGGAGATCGCCGAAGCCTACCGCACCATTGCCAAATCCCGCAATTTTATTGCCGAGCTGCGCAGAATCCGCAAGGAGTTTCAGGGCAGACCCACCCCCGTATCCTACCTGCAGCGCCTTTCCGCAAAGGTTGGCGGTGCGCAGATCTACGTAAAGAGAGAGGACCTGAACCACACCGGTGCGCACAAGCTCAACCACTGCATGGGTGAAGCACTGCTTGCGAAATATATGGGCAAGAAGAAGGTTATCGGTGAGACCGGTGCCGGACAGCACGGTGTTGCCCTTGCCACCGCTTCGGCTTACTTTGGTCTGGAGTGCGTCATTTACATGGGTGCTGTGGACATCGTGAAGCAGG
>SVRH01000107.1 GCA_015064925.1 Oscillospiraceae bacterium
GCGCCCATTTCACATTACAACCGTATAATGATCACATAAGCCAACTTAGGGGTATGATTCGTCATACCTCCGAGTTGGCTTTTTCTGTTGCAATCCCCGTGAGGTCGTGCCTATGAAAAACGACCTCACTAATGTAACATTCGGGCGACTCACGGCAAAGGAGATCGTCGGCAAAGATAAACGCGGATACCTTTGGCGGTGCGACTGCACCTGCGGTGGCGAAAAGGTCGTACCGGCTTCCTATCTCCGCAATGGCCACACAACAAGCTGTGGTTGTATTAACCGAGAGAAAAAGGATGCCCTGGACATCACCGGCAAGCGCTGGGGACGGCTTGTAGCCATCAAGCACGTCGGTTATGAGGAAAAGAAAAACGGCGACCGGATGATGAAGCAATCCGTGTGGCTTTGGCAATGCGATTGCGGAAACACCAAGGAGATCCCCGCAACCGAGGTGAAGCACGGCGGCACCCGTAGCTGTGGGTGCAAAGCAATAGAACACGCCGCAGGGATGAGAACAGAGGACATAACCGGTCGGCAATTCGGCAGGCTTACGGCGATTCGCCCCACCGAAGAACGCACCGAAACAGGCTCTGTGATATGGGAGCTTACCTGTGAGTGCGGCACTCCGGTATATAAGACCGTCAATGAACTGAAAACAGGTCGTGTGCTGAGCTGTGGTTGCTTCTACAAAGAATCCCGAAAGGACTGCACCTCTTACCGCAAGGACTTTGTGGACAGTACCTGTCTTTCTTCCATTGTGGCAGCCAAGACACCCAGCGCACTGAACACCTCCGGTCATACCGGTGTGTACTTCGATAAGCGGAGCCAGAAATGGCAAGCCTACATAAACTACAAGAAAAAACGATATTACCTCGGCTTCTTCAAAAACAAAGAGGATGCCATCCGCGCCCGAAAAGAAGGCGAAGCCAAGATCCACGATCCCGTGATCATGGAATACTTTGCAAATTTGACTCCCGAAAAGAAAAAGGAGTTTATAGAATATATGAAGTCTATCGGTGCAGCCGTCGAGATCGGAGGCATTGCCGAGGACAAGAAATGAGGACGAAACAATGAAAAAAATACAGAAAGCCGGAGCGAAGTACCTTCCGCTGGTCGTCGGGCTGATCCTCGTGATCATCGCCGTTTATCTCTTTGCCGTGAAGGACATCACGGTCACATCCTCCCGTGAATGCGGTGACTTTGTAGCGATCACCGACTACACCGTATCTGAAAAGCAAGCGGAGGATACGCCTCTCGGCTTCGTGCAGGAATACCGCATGACGCTGAACGAATATGATGGCGAAAGTACACCGCACCTCATTTTTTACGCAAGACACCAATACGTCCGTGTATTCATCGGGGATGAGCTTGCGTATTCCCTTATGCCGTCGGGTGAAAACCGCATCGGCAAGACAACGGGACTGCATTGGGTGGAGGTTCACCTAAAGAACAGCGACCTCGGTAAAGAGATCCTGGTAGAGATCACGCCCGTCTATGCTGACCACGCTGACCGTGTTCCCGAATTTCTGCTCGGCTCGGAGCTGGGCGTTTATCAGCATCAGCTCAGAACCGATATGCCGCAGATCGTTCTCAGCGTAGTCGCCATCCTCATGGGTCTCATCTTCGTGTTCTTCGGAGTTCTGCGGAAGATCCAAAAGAAGCCTGACAACACCCTCGTTCCTCTTGGAACATTTTCTGCGATCATCGGCTTATGGCGCTTGACCGATATTCGCTACGCCGCCTATGCCCTTGAAGATCATCCCGTGCTGCTGGCGTACCTGTCCATTGCCACGCTGATGATGTGCATCGTGCCGCTGTGCCAATATGCAGCCCGTAACCATAAGTATCGCTACCTTGCAGACGGATATAGCATTGCTACCTCGCTTGTCTGCCTTGCGCAGATCGTGCTACAGCTTGCGGGTGTTATGGACTTCCGTGAAACCTTGACCTGGTCGCACATTATGATCGTGGTTGGCGTCGTCTGCATCGTCATCGGTGCGCTGATCAATCGTAAATACGCCCGCCGTGACGTGCCTATGGTTGAACGGTTACTGCCTCTGGTATTTGCGGCAGGTGTTATGGTGGACGTGGTGATCTACTTCGCCGCCGATTCCTCCTCCGATCTGCTCTACACATTATTATCCTTGATATTGTATATCGGCATCTCCGGTGTGAGATCCATTTATAATTATCTCCATCAGGAAAAACTGCTGGCGCAGAAGGAAGCGGAGCTTGCCGAAGCAAGAGTCGCCGTAACCCTCAGTCAGATCCAGCCTCACTTTTTATATAATTCCCTCAATTCGATTGCAGAGCTGTGCCGTCAAGATCCCGAAAAGGCAAGAACGGCAACCGTGGACTTTGCGGAATACCTGCGTGTCAATCTAAAATCCATTCAGACCAAAACACTCGTTCCATTTATGGATGAGCTGGTACACATCCGCAGATACGTGGATCTGGAAAAAATGCGCTTCGATGATCGGCTGAATGTGATCTTCGATGTCCGTGCAACTGATTTTGTGCTGCCTCAGCTCTCCGTACAGCCTCTTGTGGAAAATGCGATCAAGCACGGCGTATGCCAAAAAGAGGACGGAGGAACGGTGGTCATCCATACCGACGAAGCCGAGGACTCTTACCGCATCGTCATTACCGATGACGGCGTTGGCTTCGACGTAGAAGCCGTCGAGAACGACGGTCAGGTACATATCGGACTTGCCAATTCCCGCAACCGTCTGCGTGACCTTTGCGGCGGCACAATCGAAATCAAATCTGAAATCGGAAAAGGAACGACGGCTGTGATCCGTATTCCCAAGGAGAAAAACAGATGAACATATATGCAATAGACGATGAAAAACTGGCGCTGAACGCTCTTGTTACTGCCATAGAAGAAGCCGTACCGGATGCACAGATCTACGCCTTTACCAAACCCTCCGAGCTGATCGCCGCCATTCCCACTACGCCTTGCGACGTGGCGTTTATGGATATCAATATGCCCGGCATTACCGGACTTGATTTGGCAAAAAGAATAAAGCAAGTCTATCCCAAGGTCAATATCGTGTTTGTCACCGGCTACAGCGAGTATGTGGGCGATGCCATGAGCCTCCGCGCAAGCGGCTATGTCCGAAAGCCCGTCACCCGTGAGAAGATCGAGGAAGAAATGCAGGAGCTTCGCAACCCCATCGTGGAGCGCCCCGATGACAAAAAGGTATTCGTTCAGTGCTTTGGCAATTTTGAAGTGTTCGTGGATGGAAACCCTGTGAAATTCAAACGGGCAAAATCCAAGGAGCTGTTTGCCTACCTTATAGACCGTCAGGGCGCAACCTGCACTATGAACGAGGTCGCAGCGGTACTTTGGGAGGACGGCGATGACAGTGAATCTATGAAAAAGCAACTTCGTGTCATCGTATCCGATTTGCGTGCAACGATGAAAAGTGTAGGAGCAGGCAATGTCGTTATCAAGGAGTTCAACAAGATCGCAGTCAATGTCAAACGGATCAACTGCGACTATTATATGTACAATGCTTCGCCCATGGATGGGATCAATCAGTACCGTGGCGAATATATGTCGCAATATTCCTGGGCAGAGGCGACCAACGCCACAATTCTGCAAATTCACCAATGATTTTAAGACCTTCCCTTGCTGTCGAGGGGAGGTCTTTTGCAAAAATTGAAAAATTTTTTTGAAATTTTTGTTTTTACCCCTGGATTTGTTGCGCTTTTGTTGCGGGTTGTTTGTTACAATGGAGTCAGAATCCATAAATCTGCAAGAAAGGTACTGCAAGATGATGATATTAGTGCTTGATAATAACAGCGAACGCAGAGAAAAAACCGCTGATATGTTACGGCGGGTATATCCCAACTGTTCGCTTGTTACAC
>SVRH01000026.1 GCA_015064925.1 Oscillospiraceae bacterium
GCTTTTTTCAGTGAAATAAATCCCTTGCGGGATTTGTGAAATGCACTTCGTGCGTGAAATACGCTTCGCGTGTGAAATGCGCTGCGGCGCGTGAGGGGATTTATTTCATTTCACATTGCGACTTCAAGGAGCAATATTTCACAATTTCCACAAGGAAATTATTTCACATTCGGCGCACGCCGAATATTTCACTTGAAAATCTAACGGGTTTGGCGATATAATATAAGCGGAAAGGCGGTGAAAATATGAGTTGGAATGAATTTTACATATCCATTCAAGAGGCATATCATATAGAAGACGAAGCTACTGTAAAAAAAATACCGTTTGAAAACATCATTGAAATCACCTCGGAAGAGTTGGTTTTCAAAAACAGTGATGGAGAAACCGAAAAAATCAATCTCGACGAATGCGCTAAAAACTACGATTTGGCGCAGGGCATATCGCCCGAACAACGAGAGGGTAGATTAAAATGCATTGGCGGCAGATGTTTTCCTTTCTTTGAGTTTTTTACGCCCACTCACCATACAAGATTTTACATACCATTGAAGAAAACAGCATTCACTCGATTCTTGAAAAAGATCGGTTGGGATCCGTACTCAAAGGAGCATTCAAAATTCTATGCCTTTCAAAAGAAGCTTAACGCTTTAGGATTTACTTCTCTTGATCTGACATAAGCGTTCAACACCAACTTGCCGACTTTACGCACCTTTTTTGCGTTTTTACCTACTTCTACGCACCGTTTGCGCGTTTCTCTGCAAAAATAAAAGGACAAGCAAAGCTTGTCTTTTTTTTGCGGAAAAGAATGAAAAGATTTGATTGTGAGCACCGCAAGCGGGGAAGAAGATACTCACCAAATGTATTGCGTTTTCCCCATATTTGTGATATGATAAAACTAAGAAAGGTGGTGTGACGATGAAGAAAAATGAGTTAAAAGACATTGACGGAAAAAAGATACGAAGGCAGTACTTCAATGCTCCGCTTATCTTTTTACTTTCTTTCATGATCGCCATTCCATATTCGATTACCGTATTTTCGCTTGCTATGGGGAAGTATGAGCAATACGCATTGCCGTCTACTTTGAAATCGACGGTTTTGGTATGCGGTATCCTTTCGCTCCCGTTTTGGATACTTCGAGCACTGAACAAGCGTTTTTTTGGAAAGATCATTTGCGTGCTCAACGAAGAAGGCATTCATCACCCGAAAGGAATGCTTAAGTGGGATGCAATCGAAAAAATCGAATATGCCCTTGACGCAAAGCCGAGATACAAAAGCGATCCCTCAAGTGCGTTTCGCGCAATCGTATATTACGCACAAGGCACCAAACATCTTGTTCTTGAAAAAGCCCCGATTTCTATATTATCGCGTATTAAAAAATACAGAAAAGACGTTGATGCCCGGATAGAAGGCGGTGCCTCTTTTTTACCTACGGTATTGATTCTATCGGCAATTGTCATCATATGCCCTCTTTACATACTCTCGCTTAAAAATGCGCCCGGCGCCACTACCTCTCAAGTCATCGTCTTCATGGCGATATGGCTTGTATTGGGAATTGCGCGCATTCCCGTGTTTGACGCTTTCCTTGTCGAATATCGTTTTTGGAGCAAGATACTGCACAGAAAGTGGCTATCCTATATCGTGCTTGCTTGCTATTATCCGTTGTTCTTCGTTGCCCTTCTTGTTTTGTTCCACTTCCCAAATTGGTTTGTTGTTGTCGTGCTCGGAATGTGTGTTGGCATTATCCAACCGCCGGTCCCTTCTCGCTACGGTAGTGCAAGGCTTCGCAGAATTCTTTCCTATGAACAGCTTTATGATATTTACATTAACAAAGCAGATTTTTGGGAAAGTCAAATCAAACAACGCAAAAATAATGGCAGAAAGTAAAAGACGGCGGTATAAGAAAATCAGGCACCTCACTTTATGCCAAATAAAAAGGACACCGAAGGGTGTCCTTTTGGCTTTTTACAGATTCAGTTGCAACAGCAATAGCCATGCAAGTCCATAGTAGCTGACAACCGCCACCAGATCGTTGACGGTGGTGATCAGCGGCCCGGATGCCACGGCGGGGTCTACCCCGAAGCGGTAAAGACCGATGGGAATGGCAGCGCCCGTGAAGCCCGAGATCATCATGGCAAAGCACATGGCAAGTCCCACGCAGCCCGCAGCGGGCAGAGCAAAGTCAAGTCCGTAATGCCCGAACAGAATGAGGTATCCTCCCACGATGAGGAAGGAGACCGCGCCGATGGCTGCCCCGTTGCAGAGCGCCACCCGCATTTCCTTTGCGATGATGCCGAACTGCTTCTTTCCGTCGGGGTCCTCGTCGGTGCCGAGGGTACGCACCGTCACTGCCAGCGACTGGGTGCCCACGTTGCCCGCCATACCGAGGATCAGCGACTGGAACGCCACGATCATGGGCAGCTCGTCCACCACCCCTTCGAACATTCCCACCACCGCCGATACGGCAAGGCCCATGAAGAGCAGTGCCACCAGCCACGGGATTCTTTTTTTCATGCTTTGCAGCAGCGATTCATCGTGCTCTTCCTCCGAGCCCAGTGCCGCCAGCTTTGCGTAGTCGTCCCCCAGCTCCTCGTCCACGATGTCGATGATGTCGTGGGAGGTGATAACGCCCAGCATTTTTCCGTTTTCGCTTGACAGAACGGGGATCAGATCCTCGGAGTATCCGCGCACGCGCTCGATGTTTTCGGAAATCAGCTCTTTGTCGTACACCACGGGGAAGGTGGTGTAGATCAGCTCCTCCAGATCCACGGTGCTGCGGGCGATGATCAGCTCCTTCAGCCCGATGGCTCCGTAGAAGGTGCCATCCTCGTTTTCCACGAAGATGGTGTAGATGTTATCGTTTTCCGCCGCTTCGGCGACCATCGTTTTCATGGCGCCCTTGACGGTCAGCCCTCTTTTGATCACGATGAAATTGGTGCTCATCTTGCTACCGAATTCGTCCTCATCATAGGATTCCAGCAGCTCGATCTCTTCCTTGACCTCCTCGTCCTCGATGTGCTCCAGCACCTCGGAACGGGTCTTTTCGTCCAGATCCTCCAGCACCTCCAGCGCCTCGTCGGCGTCCATGTGCTCGATGATGTCGGCCGCCTCGTGGGCTTCCAGCTCGGAAAGATATTCACCCGCATCCTCCATGAAGGGCACGATCTCAGACATGGCTTCGTTACCGATGGCGTCCAGCACGCGGTCGCGCTCTTCGGCGCTCAGCTCGTCCATGGTGCCGGCGATGTCGTTATCGTGGTATTCCTCCAGCTGCTCCTTGAGGGCGTCTTCGTCCGTTTCGGTTTGGATCAGCTCCAGGATCTCCGCGCGGTAGTCTCTTTCCTCCGCTTCAAAAAAGACCTTTGCTTCTTTGAGTTCTTTCGTTTCTTTGTTTTCCTTGTGTTCCATTAAAAAAATCCTCCTTCCGATCGGGAAAGAGGACGCTTGCACGCAAAAATCAGCTGCAATTTCAGCAGCTTATGACGGCGTGACAAAAGGGTACCCGTTTTCCCGATATTTGCTTAACAGTATCCGTACACAATCGACTTTGACTGTCGGTACTCATTTCGTCACCACCTTTTTTCATTCTTCCACCATTCTATCACGCCCGAAAGAAAAAATCAATGGGAATACTGAATATTTTTAAATATTTTATCTTGTAAACAATAGCATAGAATTGTCCTATGGAGGAGATACTGATAGAAAAAGAGAGGGGATAGAAGTATGATAGAGAAAGATACCGTAAAGCTGCTGCGCGAATGTGACGCGGGGGTAAAAATGGGAGTCAAAAGCATTGACGACGTGCTGGACAGCGTAAGAAGCAAGAAGATGCGTTCGATTTTGACCGATTGCAAGAAAGAGCATCAGGTGCTTGGAGATGAAATTGAGGAAAGCCTTGCCCGTTACGGCGACGATGGAAAGGCGCCAAGCGCTGTTGCCAAGGGAATGTCCTATATGAAGACCGAAATGAAGCTGATGGTGGATTCTTCGGATGCCACCGTTGCCGATCTGATGACCGACGGCTGTAATATGGGCGTAAAATCCCTCTGCCGATACCTTAACCAGTATGAGGCGGCTGATGAGCATTCCAAGGATATTGCCAAGCGGCTCATTCATCTGGAGCAAACGCTTGCTGCCGATATGCAGAATTATTTGTGAACAAAAAAGAATTTTCCCGTAGCGGGAAAATTCTTTTTTTGTTGACAAACTCTTTTATATGGTATATACTGTATGTATCAATCAAACAAGTGCAAAGGAGAACACCATGAAAAAACGGATCTTAAAAAGTCTTCTGGCGCTGACGCTGATCCTGGCAATGCTGATGGGATTGCCGCTGGCGATCGGTGCGGATGAAGAGGGAGATGCCACCGAGGAAGAGGAAAAGGACGACGGTCCTCTGCCTATGGCATATAATATCTATGCCTATCCGCAGATTGAAGGGGAATATGCGTTTGATACCTATATGATCGAAATGTCTTCCGAAATGGATATTGACTGCACTTACTGGTCACTTGCCAATTTCAGAATGCATATTTCGGAAGAAACCAAAAAAATGTACCGTGACATTCGCTCCGGCGGTGCCTATGCGGGTCTGCAGCATGCCGGCGGCTATAAAAAGGCGATCATTTCCTTCTGGGAATGGCACTATTGGCCAAATGGCAGAGATTCCGGCGAGGAAGAAACGAATTTGGTGGCTGAATGTATTTATCCCACGGGCGGCGTATTCGGCGGTGAGGGCGAAGGCACCAACTGCATCAAGGGCTACGGCTGGAAGCAGAATAAATGGTACCGAATGATTCTGCATACCTGGAACGATCCTATCAGAGGCACCACCTACTGCGGAGAATGGATTCAGGATGTGGAGACAGGTAAATATACCCTGATCGCGTATTTCGATACCAAGATGTTCAACTCCTATTTGACAGGCGATATGATGTTCTTTATGGAGAACTTCTACGGTATCAATGCGGATGAAGAGCGTGACGTCAAGCTGAAGAATACCTATTATAAGCCTCACGGCGAGGATCGCTGGGTGTCTGTGGATTCCTTTGCCCTGAAGCACTGTAACAACTGGGCAAACAACAAGATCGGTAACCATAGCTTTGGTGCCACCGACGAATATTTCTGGGGCAAATCCGGCGGCTACGTGGATCCTGCACTGCAGGAGGAGCTGGACAAATCTCAGCCTCGTCAGGTGTATACGATCACTCAGCCCAAGACGCCTACCATCGGTACGGTGAACTTCAGACAGCTGCAGCTTCGCAACAGAGAGGAAGAGCAGTACATCAAGTGGTTCATGGAGGATAACAGCACTCCTCAGCTGTATTATCGCGTAAAATGCACCGATGTCAACGGCAAGGTGATCTATAATAAGGAAGAGTGGGCGCCCGAGGATTTCTACCACATCCTTGAGGGCGTGAATACCGATGCCTACCTGTGCGAGCTGACGGTCACCGACTTGTTCGGTCAGAGCGCAACGGCGGTCAATGCAACGCCCGCATATTTGGAGGTGCATCCCGATGCACCCATCACCCACCCCTGGACTCCCACCGACAAGAACGACACTACCAATGAGGAACAGGATCCTATCGTGGATGAAAACGTTGGGAACAAGCCCGAGAGCGGCAACAAGGACGGCGGTAACAATGTTGTGCTGATCGTATGCATTTCCGTTGGCGGTGCGGTTGCGGTGATCGCTGCGGCAGCAGTGGCAATCGTTCTGAAAAGAAAGAAAAGAAAAAAGCAAAATAAATGATCCCCGAGGAAGTCTTGGCAAAAAATGATCTGCCAAGACTTCTTTTTTGTTGACAAAAAAGTTTTTTTGGTTTATAATGTAAGAAAGAGAATGAGCAAAGTCTCAAGAAAAAAAGGAGAATGTCATGAAAAAACAAATTCGTAAGAGCGTTTTGGCATCCTTGCTGGCACTGGCTATGCTGCTTGGTATGCCGCTTGTTATCGGTGCCGACCAAGGACCGCTGGATATGGCGTATAACATCTACTCCAATCCGGTGTTCAAGGGCGAAAAAGCGTTTGATACCTTTATGATCGAAATGAAATCGGATCTGGATCCCGACTGTACTTACTGGTCACTTGCCAATTTTAGCATGTACATTTCTCCGGAGACCAGAAAAGAGTACCGCGACATTACAGCCGGTGGTGCGTATGCAGGTCTGCAGCACGCAGGTGCCCAAAGAAAAGCCATCATGGCATTTTGGGAATGGCACTACTGGCCAAACGGAAGAGCCTCCGGTGAGAATGAAACCAATCTGGTGGCAGAATGTATTTATCCCGGCGGAGGTACCTTTGGCGGAGAGGGCGAAGGCGCCAACTGCATTAAGTTGTATCCCTGGACCACCGGCGAGTGGTATCGCATGGTTTTACATACCTGGACCGATCCCGTCAGAGGCACCACCTACTGCGGTCAGTGGGTGCAGAACGTGGCAACCGGTGAATATACGCTGATCTCTTATTTTGATACCAAGATGAGAAATTCCTATCTGATGGGCGATATGTCCTTCTTTATGGAAAACTTCTACGGCATCAATGCGGGCGAAGAGCGCGACGTGAAGCTGAAGAACATTTACGTCAAGCAGCACAGTGATAAAAAGTGGGTGTCTGTCAACTCCTCCGAGCTCAGCCACTGCAACAACTGGGCAAACAACAAGACCGGTAACCATAGCTTCGGAGCCACTGATGAATACTTCTGGGGCAAATCCGGCGGATTTATCGATGCTGACAAGCAGGCAGCTTTGGACAAGAGCCAGAAGCCTACGGTATATACCATCAAGCAGCACAACACACCTTCGATCGGAGACGTGGCGTTCAAAGAGCTGCAGCTGCGTGACAATCACGGTCAGAAGTTCGTCAGATGGTATTTTGAGGAAGACAGCACTCCCCAGCTGTACTACCGCTTGAAGTGCACCGACGTGGACGGCAAGGTGATCTACGATCAGGAAAACTGGGCGCCCGAGGATTTCTATCATGTGCTCGAGGGCGTGACCACCGATGCGTATCTGTGTGAGATGACCGTGACCGATATCTTTGGTCAGAGCAAAACGGTCGTGAATGCCACCGAAGCGTACCTGAAGGAACATCCCGATGCTCCCGTGACCGATCTCACCACTCCCGACGCTGAGGGAGAAGGAACCGAGGGAGAAGGCGGAGAGAATACCGTGATCGGCGACGAGGGAGAAGGCGGAGAGAATACCGTGATCGGCGAGAACGATTCTTCCGCCAAAAAGGGAAGCAATACTACAGTGCTGATCGTATGTGTTTCTGTCGGCGGTGCGGTGGCAGTGATCGCGGCAGTGGCAGTTGCACTCGTTCTGAAAAAGAAGAAAAAGAAGTAAGAAATAAAACGTAGTGACTCAAACGGCTTTTGCGAATTTTGGTTCGCAAGAGCCGTTTTTTCGCTTTACGTCTTGACATTTTTCGGATTATGATTTATACTAAGAACAGATCTATATATCCATATAGAAAATTATATCCAAGGAGCGTATCATGAAAGCAAGAATTCTCAGATGTGTCTTGTCCTGCCTTCTCGTATTCGGAATGATCGCAGGATGCGTAGTCGGTGTTTCGGCGGCGCGTGAAATGGCGTATAACATCTACTCCAATCCCGATTTGAAGGGCGAGACGATGTTCGATACCTATGTGATCGACTTTATGTCCAAGGAGTCTCCTTCTTATACCTACTGGGCACTGTCCAATTTCGCCCTGTATCTTTCTCCCCAGACCCAGAAGATGTATAAGGGCATCACGGGCGGCGGCGGATACGCAGGCCTGCAGGACAGAGGTGCAGGTGAGGGTCGCGGACACTCTGCCATCATGTCCTTCTGGGAATGGAGATATAATAAGGCGGGCGAGAGTACGATTCTCAGAGCCAGCCGTATGTGGCCCGAGCCCTGGACCGGCGACAGTGATTTTACCGGTGAAGGCGAAGGCACCAACTGGATCACTCCCTACAACTGGGTAGACAATCAGTGGTACCGCATGGTGATCCACACCTGGGACGATCCCAAGACCGGCAGAACCTTCATGGGTGAGTGGTTCCAGGATATCACCACAGGTGAGTGGAGCCTGATCTCTTATTTCGATACCAAGCTGTACAAGTCCTGCATTGTAGGCAACCAGCATTTCTTTATGGAGAACTATGTGGGCTCCACCTCCGGTGAAGTGCGCGACGGTTACTTCAAGAATATGTATGCCAGAACCTATGAAGACAAGCAGTGGATTTCGGCAAACAAGACCAATCTGTCGCACTGCAACAACGTTTCCAACAACAAGACCGGCGGACATAGCTTTGGTTCTACCGACGAGTTCTTCTGGGTAAAATCCGGCGGACCTGTTCCGGAGGGGATGACCCAGGCTGAGCACAATGCACAGTGGCCGAAAAAGGACTATACCATTAAGCAGCCCGCAACACCCACCTTTGAGGATGTCAAGGTCGATTTCCTTACCCTTGCTTACGAAGAACTGGTAGATGAAAAGGGTGAAGCTGTACTGGATAATGAAGGCAATGCCGTTAAAGGCTGGGTTGCTAAGTGGGACGTTTCCGGTACTCCTCAGCTGTCCTATAAGATCGTTGTCAAGGATGCCGAAGGCAAGACCCTTGTCAACAAGAGCGCAAGTGCGCCCGAGGTAGAGTATTTGATTCTGGAAGAGGTGGATACCGATGCGTTCACCTGCCAGGTTACCGTGACCGACCTGTTCGGCGGTAAAGCAACCCTGAACGAGTCCACCGAGGCTTATAAGGCACAGGCTCCCGAAGAAGGTGACGACGATACAGATACAGATTCAGATGCAGATGCAGATGCAGATGCGGATGCGGATGCGGATGCGGATGCAGATACCGATACTGACACCGATACCGATACCGATACCGATAACAACACCGGTGATGGAACCGTGGATCAGGGTAACAAAAATGAATCCAAGGATGACGAAGGCAGCTTCGACATCATGCTGGTCATTGCCATCGGCGCGGGTGTGCTCGTAGTGGGCGCAGTGCTGGCTGTGGTTTTTGCAAGGAAAAAGAATAAGTAAAATAGTATCTTTTAAGGGAACGGTTTACAGAAGGTAGACCGTTCCTTTATTTGTTGGGCTTTTCTTGATTTTGGTATTGACAACAGGAGAAGATGGTAGTATAATTTATCGTATGTAACTGTACCAAAACGTCTGCAAAAGCCTGAAAAATGAGCAAAAACGTTCTCTTTTCAAGACAGACGCGCGGTACGGGAAAACAAACAAATACAGTAAAGGAAATAGAATATGATTTGGTCCAAGGAAGAAACACTTCCCAGAGAAGAAATAGAAAAAATACAGCTGGAGCGCTTGCAGGAAACGGTAAAGCGCGTGTATGATAAGGTGGCACCCTACCGTGCCAAAATGGATGCGGCAGGCGTGAAGCCCGAGGATATCAAAACCCTGAAGGATCTTGCCAAGCTGCCCTTTGTAACAAAGCAGGATATGAGAGATAACTATCCCTTCGGCCTCTTTGCAGTCCCCAAGGACAAGCTGGTGCGTATCCATGCCTCCAGCGGTACCACCGGTAAGCCCACCGTGGTGGGGTATACCAAGGGGGACTTAGATACCTGGACCGAGTGTGTGTCCCGTATTGCCTGCATGGGTGGAGCGACCGAAAAGGACGTGGCACAGATCTGCTTTGGCTACGGTATGTTCACGGGTGCGCTTGGTCTGCACTACGGTCTTGAAAACATAGGGGCTGCCATTGTCCCCTCCTCCACGGGTAACTCTCAGAAGCAGATCATGTATATGCAGGACTTTGAGACCTCGCTGTTGGTGGCAACTCCCTCCTACGCGCTGCGTCTTGCTGAGGTGGCAAGGAGGGAGATGGGGGTCGATCCCAAGCGCGATCTGAAGGTAAAGATCGGACTTGTGGGAAGCGAAATGCTCACCGACGCCATGCGCGAGGAAATGCACAAGGTATGGGGCGAGGATATGCTCATCACCTCCAACTACGGCATGAGCGAGCTGATGGGTCCCGGCGTGTCGGGTGAATGTGAATACATGGAAGGCATGCACATCAACGAAGACTTCTTCATCCCCGAGATCATCGATTCCAAGACGGGAGAGGTGCTGCCCGCGGGCGAAAAGGGCGAGCTGGTCATCACCTGCATCAAGAAGGAGGGCCTGCCTCTTATCCGTTACCGTACCAAGGACATCACCCGTCTGTTCTATGACAAATGTAAATGTGGCAGAACCTTCTGCCGTATGGAAAATCTCTCGGGCAGAAGCGACGATATGCTCAAAGTCCGCGGAGTCAACGTGTTCCCCAGCCAAATTGAAGAGGTCATCCTCAGCTTTGACGAACTGGGACCGCACTATGAGATCGTGGTGGAAAGAGAAGGCTATACCGATAAGCTGACCGTCAAGGTCGAGCTGAACCATGCCACCGACTCCTTCACGGTGTTGGAAAATCTGGCGAAGAGAGTGTCTGGTAAGCTTAAAACGATCCTTGGACTGGATGCCAAGGTGAAGCTGGAATCTCCCAACACCCTGCAGAGATTTGAAGGAAAAGCAAAACGAGTAAAGGATTTAAGAAAGGTATAATCGATATGGAAAAGCAGATCATGCTTGGCAATGAAGCCATTGCCAGAGGCGCATACGAAGCCGGTGTAAAGGTTTCCAGCGCATATCCCGGTACTCCCAGTACCGAAATCAGCGAGATCCTCGCAAAATATGATGAAGTATATACCGAATGGGCTCCCAATGAAAAGGTGGCTCTGGAGGTTGCCATCGGTGCATCCGTGGCAGGCGTGCGCAGCCTTGCCTGCATGAAGCACGTAGGACTGAACGTTGCCAGCGACCCGCTGTATACCTTTGCCTATACCGGCGTGACCGGCGGCTCGGTGATCGTGGTTGCCGACGATCCCGGCATGGCAAGCTCTCAGAACGAGCAGGATACCCGTATGATCGCCCGTGCCGCACACGTGCCGGTGCTGGAGCCCTCCGACAGTGAGGAAGCCAAGGAATTCGTGAAGTACGGCTATGCGCTCAGCGAACAGTACGATACTCCCGTGATCCTGCGCACCACCACCAAGCTGGCGCACTCCCAGAGTGCCGTCAATCTGTGCGAGCGCACCGAGGTTGCTGACAAGGAATACAACCGTCAGGTGACCAAGTACGTCATGATGCCCGCATCTGCCATCGGCCGTCACCTTGCGGTGGAGGCAAGAGAAAAGCGTATGGCAGAGGATTGTAACGGCTTTTCGATCAACCGCATTGAAAAGGGAAGCGATAAGATCGGCTTTATCACCAGCGGTATCGCGTATCAGTACGTGAAGGAAGCCTGCCCCGAGGCAAGCGTTCTGAAGCTGGGCCTTGTCAATCCTCTTCCCAGAAAGCTCATCGAGGAGTTTGCCGCAAGCGTAGAAACTCTCTACGTTTTTGAAGAGCTGGAGCCCGTATTTGAAGAGCAGATCCGCTCCTGGGGCATCGATTGCAAGGGTAAGGAGCTGTTCACCCGTCAGGGCGAATATTCCGCCAACATGCTGAAAAAGGTGCTGTACGGCAAGGATGAAATGGTGTTTGACAAGGCAGACGCCCCCAACCGTCCTCCCATCCTGTGCCCCGGCTGTCCCCATAGAAGCGTGTTCTCCGTGCTGAATAAGCTGAAGATTCACGCTGCAGGCGACATCGGATGTTATACGCTGGGCGCCGTAGCGCCTCTTGGTGTCATTGATACCACCATTTGTATGGGCGCCAGCATTTCCGCGCTGCACGGCATGGAAAAGGCAAGAGGCAAGGAATTCCTCAAGAATTGGGTAGCCGTTATCGGTGACTCCACCTTCCTGCATACCGGTGTAAACTCGCTGATCAATATGGTCTACAACAAGGCAAGCGGCACCGTCATGATCCTTGACAACCGTACCACCGGTATGACCGGTCACCAGGAGCATGCGGCAACCGGTAAGACGCTGAAGGGCGAGGATACCTATGCCATCGATCTGGCGGCACTTTGCAAGGCCATCGGTGTTCCGAGAGTGCTGGAGGTGAATTCCTTCGACATTGCGGGACTGGAGGCTGCGATCAAGGAAAGCGTGAACGGCGATACCCTGACCGTGATCATTGCCAAGGCTCCCTGCGCGCTGCTCAAGGGACAGAAATTCCCCAACAAGTGCGTGGCAGATCCCGAAAAGTGCAAGAAGTGCGGTATGTGCCTGAAGATCGGATGCCCCGCGCTGACCAAGCAGCCCGACGGTACCGTAAAGATCGACGAGACCATGTGTAACGGTTGCGGGCTGTGCAAGAGCTACTGCAAATTCGGTGCCATTAACGTGGTAGAAAAGTGAGGAATACCAACATGACTAAGAATATTATGATCGTAGGCGTTGGCGGGCAGGGTACTCTGCTCACCAGCCGCATCATCGGTAAAACTGCGCTTGAAATGGGCAATGACGTAAAGATCTCCGAGGTGCACGGTATGGCACAAAGAGGCGGCAGCGTGGTGACCTTTGTTCGCTATGGTGAAAAGGTAAGCGAGCCCGTTGTGGAAGAGGGCTCTGCCGACGTGGTGATCGCGTTTGAGCGTCTGGAAGCTCTGCGCTATGCGCATTTCCTCAAGAAGGACGGCGTGCTGGTGGTCAACGATTGCAGAATTGACCCCATGACCGTTGTGATCGGTGCCAAGCAGTACCCCGAAAATATCATCGAGACCCTGCGCGAAAGCCATAATGTATATGCCATCGACGGCGGAAAGATCGCCAAAGAGCTGGGCAACAGCAAAGTGCTCAATTCCGTGGTGCTGGGCTATGCGGCAAAGCACGTCGGTTTTGACAAGGAAGCCTGGGTCGATATGGTCAAAAAGACCGTTCCGCCAAAGACCGTGGAGCTGAACGTAAAGGCCTTTGAAGCGGGCTACAACGCATAATCTATTTGAAGGAGGAACGACGCATGCTTGCAAAACAATTATCCGTATTTGTTGAAAACAGAAAAGGACGTCTTGGCGAAGTGCTTAACGTGCTTGCCGAACACGGTGTGAATATTCTGTCCATGAGTTTGGCGGATACCACCGAATACGGCCTTTTACGATTGATCGTCAATCACCCCGAGCTCGGAAAGGCAAAGCTGACTGCGGCAGGATTTTCCTCGCTTCTCTCTGACGTGCTTGTCATCGAGATCCCCCACAAGGCCGGCGCTCTGCAGAGCCTTTTGAAGTGCATTGAGGAAGCAGGGATCAGCGTTGAGTATATGTACGGCCTTTCCATGGACGTGAACGAAGCGTACGTGGTTCTGAAGGCGTCCGATGCTACCCAAACCGAAAAAGTGCTGTTGGAAAACGGCGTGAAGACACTGTCCAACGAGCAGATCAAGGCGCTGTAAGCAGTGGTCATTGATTTTCATACCCACGCGTTTCCCGATAAGATCGCACAAAAAACCATCGAGATCCTTGCCGAAAAAAGTGGCGCTACCCCTCACACCGACGGAACGGTGAAGGGGCTGTACGCCCAACTGGAGAGCGCACATGCCGATCTTGGC
Source organism: Oscillospiraceae bacterium (assembly GCA_015064925.1). Taxonomy (GTDB): domain Bacteria; phylum Bacillota; class Clostridia; order Oscillospirales; family CAG-272; genus SIG655. The sequence goes on from SVRH01000026.1 coordinate 13,495, forward strand.
GTGGCGCTGCCGGTGGTGACAAACCCGCGACAGTTTGACAGCATCAACCGCTTTGCTAAGGGCATCAACGAGCAATACGGAGCGGGAAAGACAAGGATCGTTTCCTTTGGCGGCATTCATCCCGCCTGCGAGGACATCGACGGTAAAATGCGCTTCCTTAAGGAAAGCGGCTTTCTGGGGGTCAAGATCCATCCCGATTATCAGGAGACCTTTATCAATGACGAAGGATATATCCGCATTTTGCAGTGTGCAAAGGAGCTGGATATGATCGTTGTGACCCACGCGGGGGTGGATGAGGGATACAAGGACTTCCCCGTACGTTGCCCGCCCGAGCTGGCGCTGGAGGTCATCCAACGGGTGGGGCATTCTAAATTTGTGCTTGCCCACTTTGGCGGCAATCGCTATACCCAAAAGGTGTACGAGCTACTGGCGGGGCAGGACGTGTATTTCGACACCTCCTTTGTCCTTGCGGACGTTGGGAAAGAAATATTTCAGAAAACGTTACAAAAACACGGTGCAGACAGAATCCTGTTTGCCACCGACTGCCCTTGGCGGGATATCGGGGAAGAGATTGCCCGTATTCGCTCCTATGGGTTAACGAAAGAAACCGAGGAGAAGATCCTTTGGCGCAATGCGGCAGACCTTCTCGGTATAAGCGGAGAGAATTATGAGTTATAATGCAAAAATGTACGGTCTTGGCAGCAAACGCTCCATCATCCGTGAGATCTTTGAATACAGTAAGACAAGAGCGGCAGAGATCGGGGCCGAAAACGTCTTCGACTTCAGTCTTGGCAACCCCAGTGTGCCCGCTCCCGAAATTGTCAACGAAACCGTAAAGGAGCTGCTTGACACCAAGGATTCCGTGCTTTTGCACGGCTACACCTCCGCCCCCGGCGATCTGGGCGTGCGGACCGTGATTTCCGACAGCATCAAGGCGCGCTTCGGTGTGGAAATGACACCCAACTTCATCTACATGACCTGCGGTGCGGCGGCATCGCTGACCAGCTGCCTGAGAGCGCTTGTGGAAAGCGAAGAGGACGAGTGCATCGCGCTTGCTCCCTTTTTCACCGAGTACAGAGTGTTCGTGGAAAACGCAGGCGGTAAGTTTGTGGTGAGCATGCCCGAGGAAGGCACCTTCTCCATTGACCTTGCCGACTTTGAGAGCAGAATCAATGCCCACACCAAGGCAGTCATTGTCAACTCCCCCAATAACCCCAGCGGTGTTGTGTATTCCGCAAAGACTATCAAGGGAATGTGCGATATCCTTTATAAGAAGCAGGAAGAGTACGGCCATGAGATCTATCTGATCGCAGACGAGCCCTACCGCGAGCTGGTGTATGCCGACGTGGAGGTGCCTTACCTCATGAACTACTACGACAACACCCTTGTGTGCTACTCCTATTCCAAGTCGCTGAGCCTGCCCGGTGAGCGTATCGGCTACATCGCGGTGAATCCCAAGATGAGCGATGCTGTCAACGTGTACCTGGCGGTATGCGGTGCGGCAAGATCCCTTGGCTTTGTGTGCGCGCCCAGCCTGTTCCAGCAGGTGATCGCCCGTTGCCACGATGCAAAGGTGAACGTGGATGCCTACAAGCAAAACAGAGATCTGCTGTATGACAACCTGACCGCCTACGGCTACGAATGTGTCAAGCCCGACGGCGCCTTCTATCTCTTTGTGAAATCTCCCGTTGCGGGGGATGCCTACGCCTTCTATGAAAAGGCAAAGGAAAAGGAGATCCTGGTGGTGCCCTGCGATGACTTCGGTGTCAAGGGTTACGTGCGCATTGCCTACTGCGTGGACAAGGCAAGAGTGGAAAACTCTCTGCCTGCATTTAAGAAATTGGCAGAAGAATTGATTGGATAAAGAAACGGCGCCCTCGATTTTGAGGGCGCCTTTTGTTTTGAAAGAAGTTCTTGTTTTACGTTAGGAGGGAGTCTAGTGCTTTTTGCGGCTGTGAAGGAGAATGCCGAGGGCGGTGGCGAGCACCAGCACGCCCGCTGCTCCGAGGAACACCCATGGCAGAACCGACTCGGTCTTGCTATCCTTGTTTTCCTTGTTTTCATCCGAGCCATTGGGCAGCTCGTCGCGAGGCATTCCCTTTGGCATTTCGGCAACCGCATTGTCGGAGATTTCGGACATCAGCTCGTTCAGCGCCTCTTCGCAGGTTTCAAGATTGGTCAGCCGACGAACGATGTCAATGTCGGTTTCGTTATACGCCGACATATTACCATGCTCATCTTCACAATCCAACTGATAATACAAGCCATTGTGGCTCCAACTAATCTCTATTAAACCACCAAATTTGCTAACATAATGAAATACCAAATTATCATTAAGACAAGCAAATTTTGATTCGTTTAGTGAAGGATCCAAAACTGTCATATCGATGGTATCAAGATTGCTTGATTGCATCCAAACTATATCCGGACTATTGATTACATCGGGTTCCTTTCGCTTCACATTTAAATATTCCTTAGTTGTCATCAGATCGATTATCGAAAGGTAAGGTTTCCAGTATTCTTTCCGTTCCAAAAAATAGTCAGGGTCAAGAAAAGGATCAAAATTATTGTACTGCATAGCAATTGACAAGTCAGTAACACGAATATTATAGATGCGATTCTCTGCCACATAATGATAATATGCTGAGTATGCAATACAATCAGATTCTATATTCGGTCCATATTCGCCCAGCACCGAAAATTTTTCCCAAGTGATTCCGCCCGCAGGAGGATTCTCCTTTTGCCACTGTTGATACTCTGCTAAGGTTTCTATTTTTTTTGGTGGAACAATATCATCCTCATCCAAACTCAAACCAAATGAAGACAACGTAAAGAGAGATAAACTGATAGCTAATAACAATAATAAAACTATGACATGTTTCATGATCATTTTCCTCCTTAGTTGAACATGCCTGCATGTTCTTTTATAAAGTGCTTGCATCCGCTACACATGGTCATATTGTTCTGGACAATTGAAGTATTTCGATTTTCTCCATATAGGCAATCAGAAGAAAATGTCAAATCGGGATACATTGCTTTTAATGTGTCGGTAGAATGAAGATTGTCATTAGGATCTTTTGTCGCAACCTCTTCAGAATAATAGTGATCTTTCGCCTCAAACACATGGCCAAGTTCATGGATCAGAGTGCGAAGTTCTGCACCGGTTGTAGTTCTGTTTTGCACAATGCACCGGTTTTTATCATTTGCAGTCCCCCGCCCGCCGCGGGGAGGGCGGGGAGGGAGTCTAGTGCTTTTTGCGGCTGTGAAGGAGGATGCCGAGGGCTGTGGCGAGTACCAGCACGCCCGCTGCTCCGAGGAACACCCATGGCAGAACCGAGTCGGTCCGGCCGTCCTTGTTTTCCTTGTTTTCATCCGAGCCATTGGGCAGCTCGTCGCGGGGCATTCCCTTTGGCATTTCGGCAACCGCATTGTCGGAGATTTCGGACATCAGCTCGTTCAGCGCCTCTTCGCAGGTTTCAAGATTGGTCAGCCGACGAACGATGTCAATGTCGGTTTCGTTGAAATATTCATATCTATTCGTATCTCCGTGTTTATCCTGGCAATGCAATTGATAGATCATTCCTTTGTGAACCCATTCAATCATTACGAGTCCTTCTTTATCATATTTAAATGCCAAATTGTCATTTGCGCACACAAACACATCAAACGATCCATTAGAATTGCTGTCTTTGTAAATAGTTAAATCAAAGTTTCCCACTTCCTCCGGATCAATCCATTCATATGGCGACCCGACCGCAATGTCTTCACATTCCGGTTGAAGAAAGAATGCTTCACGATATTCTTTTATGGTCATTTGATCAATAACGGGAAGGATTTCATTCCAGTATTGCACCGCGTCCTCCCAGCCTTCACCATGACGATGAGAATCATCTGACGTCATAGTATGACTGATTGAAAGATCCGCTATTCTTATTTTATATACACGTTCACCGGAATCGTAGCTATACAAGAGCGTTTCGGGAGAAGCTTCTTGAGCATGCTGAGGAGTAAATTTACCCAATATTGAAAAATCATCCCACACTATTCCGCCAAGCGGAGGATTCTGTATTTGCCACTGTTGATACTCTTCTAAGGTTTCTATTTTAGTAGACGGAACAACAATCTCATCTGCGTATCCTAAAACGCTTGTCGAAGATATAGTTATAAGTAACATAAAAAATAATATGAGTACTTTTTTCATATCAATCATCCCTCCGTTGTATTAAATATGCTGGCATGGTTTTGAATCATCGACCATTGACGGAAAGCGAATTTGTCCGAATGATTACCCAGTGTTACGCTGGTTCCGTTTTCGTTATCCGAAACCGTAAAGGTCGGTCCACGGTAACGGGATAAACCGCATTTGCAAGAAACGTAGGATCAACGGTCAGGGTGACACGGTAGGTGGTGCCGCCGTTTGGGGTGACGGTCATTTCTCCGATGGAGAAGTCACCGTTTGCGTCATAATTTACAAAATTCTGAATGCTTAATATGAGTTCCGAGGAATTAATTCAAACCACTTGTTCACATCTACACCAATCTGCGACCCCGTCTTCATTGAAATAGATCATAAAATATTCGGACGGAGTAGTTCCGAAAAAGCCGACTCGTTTCTCTGAAACTAGGTAGCCACAAGCACAATCTCGATATAATCCATCTTCACCGGGAGATCCTTGCTTTCTATCAAAATCACCGTATTTTTCAACTATTTCGAATGAGGTTAATCCTATTATTTCATCCTCATCATATTGTTCTTTTCCACAACCGGAGAAACAAATCGTTAACAGAACAATCACAGAAAACAATACATGCTTTTTTTTCATCGTATTCCTTCACATTATATCAGTATTCACTATGAGCGTTTGCCTGTTCTTTCTAAATTAAAAATTTTGAAAAAGCAAAAAGCGCCCTTTGTGCCCATGACGGGTACAAGGGCACTTGCCTTTATCTCTATGTTCAGTTTAGCATATTTTATACTGTTTGTCAACGCTTTGGGACAACTAACGTGTTTTTGGGATAATTGCAGGTTGTTTCGGTACAATGCACAAAAGAAGAGGGGATTTTTTATGCAAAACTCCAATCAAAAGGGACTGTGCTGTGCACAGTCCCGGCTTTATTTCTGATTTCTGCGGTACAGACGGTTCCATCTGCGGAATTTTGCGCTGTCCACGGTGGCAAGCTGCTCTCTTGTGACACGGAAGCGCCAGTTGCCCTCAGCAGTGCCGGGGGTATTCAGACGGGTGTCCGCTCCGTACAGCAGCAGATCCTGCACGGGAATGATGACGGTGCCTGCGTGGCTCTGGAACATGGTGCGCAGAATGGTATCGTAGCTGCGGTTCCAGTGCTCGCCCGAGTAGCCGCAGTATGCCATCAGCTGCTTGCGATCGGCGTCGTTCAGCTCCCAAACATAGCCAAGCAGCGTGTTGTTATCATGGGTGCCGGTGTAGGCGATGCAGTTTGCGGGATAGTTGTGGGGCAGGTGGGGGGAATCGGGATCGCCGAGGAAGGCGAACTGCAGCACCCTCATGCCGGGGCAGCCGCTGTCCTTCACCAGCTGATCCACCTCGGGGGTGATGTCTCCCAGATCCTCTGCAATCAGCAGCTTATCGCCGCACACCTCACGCAGGGCATTGATCAGCTTCATGCCGGGGCCCTTGACCCATTTGCCGTTCTTGGCGGTCTTTTCGGTGGCAGGGATACTGTAATAGGACTCCAGCCCTCTGAAATGGTCGATGCGCACGCCGTCAAAGAGGGTGGTCATGAAGCGCATACGCTCCTTCCACCAGGCAAAGCCATCCTTCTCCATTCTGTCCCAGTCGTACAGAGGGTTGCCCCAAAGCTGACCGTCCTTGGCAAAGTAGTCGGGAGGCACGCCCGCCACGCACCGAGGTCTGTGCTGCTCGTCCAGCTGGAACTGTGTGGGATTTGCCCAAACGTCCGAGCTGTCAAGGGCTACGTAGATCGGGATGTCGCCGATGATGGAAATGCCGCGGCTGTTGGCGTAGCTTTTCAGAGCCTTCCACTGTGTAAAGAAGGTGTACTGGGTAAACTGCCAGAGGGCAAGCGCCTCGGAATCGGGGGTGTCCACCGTCCACGCTGTCCAGGGAAGATCGCCATTTGCTTTTTTGAGTGCCATGAAGCGGCAGAAGGCAGCCGTTTGGGGCTGCTCCTTCAAAAATGCATCGACTTTATCCCACTCGGTAAAGCGCGAAGCCGCCTTTGCAAGCAGGGGCAGTCGCTCGTTTTGCAGTCTGTCAAATTCGCAAAGATAGGGGGAGCGCTGCTTTGCCGTTTCCAGCTCGTCTGCAGTCAGCAGTCCGTCGTTTTTCAGAGTTTCAAGATCAATGAAATAGGGATTGCCGCTGAAGGCGCTGAAGGATTTGTAGGGGGAATTGCATTCGTCGGGCAGACAGAAGGGAAGCACCTGCCAGATGCCGAATTCCATATCGGCAAGGAAGTCGATCCATTTACGGGCGGGAGCACCGAAGGCTCCCACAGAGTATTCGTCCCACAGAGAGGACACGTGCATCAGCACGCCGCTTGAACGTTTCATATAAGTCACCTTTGAAATTGGAATATTGTTTATCCGGGAAAATCGGAAAGGGGGCAGTTGTAGACCACCTTCAGATTGTGATAGGCGCTATCGTCCAGTTCACCGCCGTCCTCGTCGGACACGTTACTGTCAAAATTGTTAAAATGCTTGTCCCAGCTGCTTGGCCGCTCTGCTGCGTCGGTGTAGAGCACAAGGCTACTGTCACAGCAGAAGAAGGGACCGTCTGCACCGTTGACCTCAATTTCCAGAATATCATCTGACAGAAAAACACTGCGAAGACCGGTGCAGCCGATGAATGCACTGTAATGCAGCTTTTGCAGACCGGGAAGGATCAACGTTTCAAGAGAGGTGCATCCGGCAAAGCTACTTGGGTAGATCTCCTTAAGCGTTTCGGGAAACTCGATGGAGGAGAGCTTAGCGCAGGCGGAGAATGCCTCACCGCCGATGTTGACAAGGGTGTTGGGCAGACGGATGCTTGTCAGCTCGCTGCAGCCAAAGAAAATGCCAATGGGAAGATCGACAATGCCATCCGGCAGTGCGATCTCTGTAAGAGCGGTGCATTCATAGAACTGCTGCACACCCAGCTTGGTGATTCCCGAAGGTAACTCGACCGATGTCAGAGAAGAGCAGTTTGCAAAGGTATAGCATCCGTATGTGGTTACGGTAACGGGGAGACGGACGTGGCGAAGGGCGTCGTTGTGCGCAAAAGCGTAGTCGCCAATTGAAAGAATGCCGTCCTCAATGAAAACGAACTCGATATTACGCTCGGCAAAGACAGCCTCATCGATGACGTGCACGGCGTCGCCGCTTTCCTGCTTGGCGCTGAGGTACAGCACAGTTCCGGTGAAATTGTCAGCGCTTGTCACGTGGGTCAGACCTTCCTCGTCGGTTTCATAGGAGAGCCCGGTGGCAGCATAGACAGACTGTGTTTGCTTTTTTTGACAGAGCGTACAAACGCGCTCAGCGGTGGCAGCTACCTCATAGGTGGGAGTGCCATGCAGAGTGTAGGGACCGTAGTTGTGAGTGCAGGACTCGTTTTGTAAGAGATGATTAAGGGGGCTTCCGGGGATCAAAATGAGAGCCAAAGCAGCTCCGATGACAAGCACGGTGGCTACCACGATTAAGATCAGCTTTTTGTTTTTCATACGTATTATTCTCCTGAGAATTTCCTTTCCCATTCTATCACAGATCGCACGGTTTGACAAGATGTTTTGCACAAAACAGACAAGAAAAAAGCGACCTGAAAAGGTCGCTTTTTTGGTTATTATCGTATGATCAAGCTTCGCCGTTGCACTTCTTGTACATGGACTGATAGTCCTTGTCCTTGATCAGCTTGCGAACGTTTACGCCGCCGAACTCGGAAAGCTTAGCGATGTACATATCCAGACGGGCAACGTTTTCCTTGACCTCTGTGCTGTCATCCAGCTTGTTGGTCTCTTTGTACCAAGCAACAGGATCGAGCTTGTCGTTGTTTTCCTGATACCAGTGATACATTGCCTTGACCTTATCCCAGTCCTTGATGTTGTTCTGGATAATGTCAACGAAGATGGCTGCGCAGCAATAGATGCTATAGTTGGAGCCATTCATTTCGGAGCCACCCAGGTGCTTGTAAGCCTCGGTGATGGTCTTGTAATCGAAATATTTGGCGGATTCAAACTCGGAGGGAGCAGCCACGCAATCGGGATTCTTGTACAGAACGTAAGCTGCCTTGATGTCGGTCATAGCTTCGCCTTCGAAGGTCCACTTGCGGCCGCGGTCAAACATGTGGCCCATTTCGTGCAGCATCATGAAGTTGATGTCATGAACGTTGTGCTTGGTGGTACGCTCAGCCATGCGCTTTAGGTCGGCAACGATGAAGTCTTTGTCGGAGGAAACGCACATGTAACCGCTGACAACGTACGCGATGTGCTCTTCGCTTTCGTATGCCTTCAGAATGATGTGGTCATAGGTTACGAAGTCGGTGAATTCGATATAGGTCTTGCGCATAGCAACGGTGTCTTCCACGAACTGCTGAATGCGGGCTGCACCGATCTTGGCGTCCTTGATGGTGTTCTTGGGCAGCTGGAAGATAACGGTTCTGTCCTCGCTGTAGAAGGTGATGAATTCAGAGAATTCGGTCTGTTCCTTGAAGATCCAATTGGGATCCATGGTAGCTGCGTCGAACTGTTCTTCCACAGTCAGAGTGGGGTTGCCTTTTTCGTCGGTAACGAGGAAGAACTTTTCGTTCTTCTTGTTGTAGATGCGGAAGGTGTCCTTGTCGATCTTCTTCAGGATCCACTGCTGCGCTTCGTTGTTTTCGTCGTAGTAGTCACGTACCAAGCCCTTGCCGGGGATCAGATTGGCAGGCTTTGCAACGTGATGAGGATCGTAGGTGCAGAAAAGAACGTAGTATACGGAGCCGTCCTCTGCGATCTTGGGTTCTACGGTCCATGCGTTGGCTTCTTCAGCCTTCAGATATCTGGTATCGACTACGTCAAACTTGATGTCTTCCTTTGCGGATTCGGGAGCGCCGAGCACGTTGCCCTTGGCATTCGTGATGTTATAGAAACCGAAAGGAATATCGATCTTTGCGGTGGGGGTATCGGGGGTTTCGCTGCCCTCGCCATTTTCGCTGCCTTCACCGGTGTTAACGTCGGTGTCGGGGGTGTCGGGC
>SVRH01000027.1 GCA_015064925.1 Oscillospiraceae bacterium
TGAATTCACCTGCTGTGACGATCAACGCTGCCTTGCCGGTCTTGACTCCGGTGATGGTGCCATCCTCGCTAACGGTGAACACATTGGGGTTTTTAGAGGTATAGGTGGGGGTCAGACCGCCGGTGGCTTCAACCTCCAGCTTGGTCTGCTTCTTCATATATGCGGTCACCTTGGCAGGCACGGTCAGAGAAGGCTTATTCGTGTCCTCTTCAACCTGAGAGCCATTGCCCTCCTCGGTGCTGCCGTCGGGCTTGAGGTCTTCCTCGCCCTTGTCGGTGGTGCCGCTGTTTTCATTGTCGGTGCCTTCTTTGTCCGCTTCATTGCCGCCGCAGGCAACAAAGGAGGGGATGAGCATCGATACCAGTAGTAACAGTGCAATTAGTTTTTTCATGATATGACCTCCGTTATTTTTTTGGATGCTTACGATTGCATCACTCATTGTGTACAGTGTAGCATATAACTACCTGAAAGTCAATAAATAAAGTAGAATTATACAAATTTATGCCTAAACGGCAAGAGTATATAAGCAGCGAAACAGAAGCTCTCTGAAATGCAGATAGGCAATGCTTATTTCGTGTTTGCACGGCTGCAGTCCGAGATGGATTGCGGCGCAGTCATAGGTCGCTGCTGCCCAGGAGGGAAGTCCGCAGGGCAATTGTTGACAAATGGGGCAATCGGCGCTTTGTGCGATTTGGGCAACCGTCGAAGGACGGTTGGTAAACACTGTGTCAGAGGATGCTTTGCCGCATTCCAGCACAAGAGTAGGACGCAGGGTGTGGACGAGCCTTGCCGCAAAGGTGCATTCCGGCTCGCTTTCGGGGTATTCACCCGTGATCAGGGTGGGACCACCGTCCTTTGCGCAGAGGCTTCGGCGATCGGCAAAGCCGTCGTTATAATTACGGTCGAGATGCACCCCTCTGGCATTGCCCTGCCAAGCGGAGAAATCGCTTTTCATGCCGTTTTGCCGCAGCTGACGCTCGTAAAGGGGGCAGGATGGGTCAGCGCCTTCTTTTGTCAGTGCCTTTCCGTCCGGATTGAGGCAGGGCAGGATAAGGATGCGACGCGTCCTTGCGGCAAATGCTGCGTTGAGACCAAAAAGCCTGCCACCGCGCTCGACCTGTGCACAAAAATCCGATGCAAATTGCATCAGAAGTGCTTCTGAAAGGCGGTCCCCGGCATCGGCACCTGCGACCATCAGCACGGTTTTGTCTCCATTGCCGATTTGAAGAAGGGACAGCTCTCTGCCAAGTAAGCTGCGACCGGTGCGATCGTATTCTGCAAAGGGATACTGCCTTGCCAGTGATTCAAAAAGCGCGCCCGCGCTTTGAAATAGACCTTGCTTGTTTTCCATACTGTCTCCTTTCGGTTGCTCCCGACCAGTATATGTACCGACGAGCGGGAAGATTACGAAAAAACAGATTGTTTTGTCGGCAGGAAGAGGTGAAGGCGAAAAAAGAACGAATGTTTGATGCGTCGGCGCGAAAAAGTCGAAAAAAGAAAGAACAAAAGTTTGCATTTTTCAAAAAAGTGTGCTATAATCATTTTGTCTGAGAAAAATAGAAAGAGGATATGTAAAATGGATGATTTGCTTCCCAAGGAACAGGAGCTGTATGAATACATATGCGAACGCATCCGCAGAGACGGATATGCCCCGACAGTGCGGGATATTTGCGCTGCGCTGGATATAAAGAGCACCTCCACTGCCCATGCATATATTGCTAAGCTGGAGTCGAAGGGTTACATTCGCCGTGCGCAGGGCAAGAGCAGGACCATGCGTGTGGAGCAGGTGCCGAGCGACGCTCAGCGTACCGTCAAGATCCCGGTGTTGGGAAGAGTGGCGGCGGGGCTGCCTGTGCTGGCGGTGGAAAACTGCGAGGGGTATATTGATTTTCCCGTGATGAACCGTACCCAACTTTACGGTGAGCTGTTCGGACTGCGCGTGAAGGGGGACAGCATGATCGAGGCGGGTATCTTCAGCGGTGACATTGTAATCGTGCAAAAGGAGCACGTGGCACAGAACGGTGATATTGTTGTGGCGCTTGTGGACGAAGAAGCCACCGTGAAGCGATTCTTTAAGGAAAACGGTACCTTCCGTTTGCAGCCCGAGAACAAAAGCATGGCACCCATCTACACTGACGAGGTGTACATCCTCGGTAGAGTGCAGGCGGTGCTCCGCTACTACAGAAACAATTGATGATGAAAAGATGGGCGTGCAGGATTGACTTAGGGTAACCGCAGCTTCTCGATTTGCGCGCCAAATTTTCAAGAAATGCGTAGCATATTCCCACAATGGCATTTGCCCGTTGCCGAAAAGCGGCACGAAAATTTATTAGCACTATTTGTGCTGACGCCATGCGTCAGAATGGAGATTTCTATGAAAAAAAACGTTGTATCGGATGCGCTGAGCGTGGGGCAGAAGCGTTTTTATTCCAAAGCCCTGCGATCACTGATCCTGTTCAGCTTGATTTTGCCACTACTTTTGAAGGTGCTTGTGGATATTCCTGCGGTGGCGATCGACTATGTTTGCAATTCCTATGCGCCTTTTTATCCTACGCTCACCACTGTTGGTCTTGTGATCACACAGGTCGTAGCGGTGCTGGCAGACATTCTGCGCGCGGGCTTTATCGGCTGTGTGCTTTGCGTGCTGCTGTACGTGATCGATAAAAACGTGGGAAGGGTACGCGTCGGCAGCTGCCTTGCGGTGGTGCTGCTCAGCCCCGCGCTGATTTCGGGACTGGGTCTGTATCTGAACTATCTTTGCGTCACGGTGGGTCTTAGCAGACAGACTGTATACGAATTTGAGGCACAGATGCCCGAAATTCGCACGGCAATGGTAGTGGAGCTTGTACTGTATGCGGTGCTCGTTGTGGGAGCGGTTCTTTGCCTGTTGCTGCGCGGAAGCCGTCCGTCACGGGAAGAGAAACTGATGCAGAACGACGGGGACAAGGGCTTTTTCCCCTGCGCGCATTTGTTTGGCACGGTGGCGATCGCCATAGGCTTTTCGGGCCTTTTGTCGCTTGTGGAGAAGGTATTGGAAACGGTTGTGGAGCTTCAGACCTATAACGTCACCGAGAGCTTTGAAGGCATCATCAGCCATTTGGTGCTGCCGTATCTGTATCTGGCGCTTTCCTTGTTTGCCATGCTTTGCTTTGCGGCAATCATGTACCGCCGTATCGACAAGAAATGGATAAGCCTAGCAACGGAGGATGAAGCATGACCTGTTGTATCGCCACTGCGGACTACGCCTTCTTGGCAGAGCTTACCTCGCTTTGCATGTTGGCAGGTGTGACAGTCACGACTGGACGAGCCGATTTGCTTTTGTTGGATCTGGATATGCCCACCGCAGCGCCTCCCTGCGAAAAAACTGTTCGGTTTTCGCGCGATGGAAAAGTGCAGGCGGATTTTTACCGTCCCTTTTCCTATACTGCGTTTTTGGAAAAACTGGAACTGTACGCGGGAAAGACGTACAGTGACCGACAGACGCTGGCGTATACATTTCCCGAAGAAACGGCGTTCACCACCACCGAAAAAAGACTGCTGGATGCGCTGCTGAGTGCCGATGGCAAAACGGTCACCTACCGTGAGCTGGCGCACAGTGTGTTCGGTGACGAAGAGAATATGAATGAACTGAAGGTGTACATTCGCCATTTGCGCGAAAAGATCGAAGAGCCACAGGGCGTGCGCGTGATCGAAACGGTGCGTGGTGTGGGCTACCGTTTGCGAAAAGACAGAGTGGGCAAAGGATGCTTTGGCTCTGAAAGCGGTGAATCATGATGGATGGCGGATACGGACTTTTAAAAAATGTAAGATTGCTTTGTGCCTCAGCGCGCAAAGTGGAAAACTGCGATATTTTATTTTTTGGCAGAAGCAAAAAAGAAAGCAGTCGAATTTGTCGGATCGGGCAGGAGCTTGCGCTGCCCTCTGATCAGCCTGTAAAGCTTTACACGGGCGCGAGCAGACTGTACTGTCGCGCGTTTGTGGATACCGCGTGTTATCTGCCAAGCCGTCCCGGACGCTACGGTGAGAGCTTTGTTGCGGTGGCAAGAGCGGCACAGGCGGGCGGATTTGCCACAGTGGCACTGCTGCCCGGAGCGGGCAATCCGTTGGATACGCCCCTTGCCGTGGCAGGTGTCATACGGGAGTCCTCGACGCAGGACGTGCAGTTTTTGCCGGTGGCATCCATTGTCACCTCAGATCGCACCAAAAGCAAGCTGACTGATTTTTCTGAGATGAAAAAGGCAGGGGCCGTGGCACTGACCGTTCCCGATGGGCGAAGGCTCCCTCAGGAACTGCTGCTCGAAGCCATGTATCGGGCGGCGGAATTGGATATGACCCTCTACTGTCCTGTGTCCGGCAATGCATTTTCGCAAAAGGGGGCAGTGAATGCCGGAAGAATCGCAAAGCTTTTGAAGGTGCCCGGAATCGTTCGTTGCGGAGAATTGCTTTCAATCAATGAAAGTCTTTTGCTGGCGCAGGAGAGCGGCTGTCGCATTCACATCCCGGTGATCTCGCTGGCGGAGTCGGTGCAAGCCATTCGCATGGCGAAGGATAGGGGCGTGAGAGTGACCTGCGGTACGGCAGCACAGTATTTCTCTCTGACCGAGGATGACCTGATCTTCCGCGGTGTCAATGCAAAGCTGGATCCCCCGCTTCGTACGGCAGAGGACCGTGCTGCCATTGTGAAGGGGCTGCGCGACGGTACCATTGACTGCATTGCCGGCGATCACCGTCCCTGCACCAAGGAGGAGAAGGGCACGGAAATCAAAAGCGGCGCTTTTGGGGCAGTGGGTCTTGAGACCGCCTTTGCGGCAGGGCTTACCTTTTTGGTGTTGCCCGGCAAGCTGGATCTGTTTTCCCTCATTGAAAAGATGACCGAAGCGCCGGCAGCGGTGCTTGGCGTTTCTCCCACTTTGCAAAGCGGATCACGCATGGATCTTGTTCTGCTGGATGAGGAAAAAGAAATGATCTACACGAATAACACACTGCACGGACGGGCAGTCAATACTCCTTACTATGGCACCGCTTTGCGCGGCTGTGTGGGGCAGCGGTTTATTGACGGAAGAATGTAAGGGTGCATCGGAGGAAAGTATGAATACAATCAGCATAAAAGAACGTAAAAACATTTGGAAAAATCCCATTTTCATTGCGGTTGCAGCCACAGTTTTGTTGGTCGCGGCGGTGCTGATCACAGTGCTTGTGATCGACGGTATGCAGGATGACTCGATCCTGTCGGGCGTACCCGACAACAGTCTGGATGCTGCCATGAAGCTGCAAAGTGCGGGCTACTCGGTGGAAATGGAAAAGGAACTGCTTCTGCCTGCACTGACACAGCAGATGGCAGAGCATTACGGTATCACCTTTACCGGATCGATCACTGCATATCTGAAGGCGCTGGATCCCGAAAGCATGGAAATGAAGGCGGAAATATTTTACTTCGCAAACGAGGCTGAGGCGAAGCAGATCTATGAGGTAATGAAAAAGAATTGGAAATTTGATAAAGAACAGGGAGAGCTGCGTCATCGCGGCAACGTGGTGTACATGGGCTTTTCCGAGGTTCTGAACGCATTTGAAAAGTAAACTCGACAAAAATCGCGGTTTTTGAAAAAGGCTCTTGACCCATTCTGTATTATCGTGTATAATGATGTCAGAATGCAGGAGAGGATGAGTTCCCCATGAAAAACCGCAGATGGACGGCGCTTGCCGTTTGTGTGCTTCTTTTAATACAGCTATACATACCCTTGGGACCGTTTTATGCCACAGGCAGCGAGGGATTGACCTTTGTTTCCAACGGCGATGGCAGCTGCACGCTTGCCGATGTCGGAGACTGCAAGGATACCGTTGTTGTCGTACCCGAAACCTCGCCCGCAGGCGAGTCGGTGGTAGCCATCGGCAGAGGCGCCTTTCGTGGCTGCCGCAATCTGACCGATGTGGAGCTTCCTTCCGGCATCAAGCGGATAGAGGCGCAGGCGTTTTACGGCTGCACATCCTTGACGGGGATCATTTTGCCGCCGGAGCTGACCGAGCTTGGGGAAGCTGCCTTTGAAAATTGTACCTCTCTTCAGGACGTTTTGCTTCCGTATGGAATTAAGAGTGTGGGCAAAAACTGCTTCAAAAACTGTGATTCGCTCGCGTATCTGGAGCTGCCCGACAGCGTAACCGAAATGGGGCAGGGCGTCTTTTACGGCTGTGAGGCACTGTACGGTGCTGTGCTGCCAAACGGATTGCTTGGTATTCCTGCGCAGACCTTTGCCGGCTGCAAGAGCTTGGAAAGCATCTGTCTTTCCGCCTCTGCCGAGGAGATTGGCGATTCGGCATACAGTGGTTGCACGTCTTTGCAAGAGATCGAGCTGCCCGACAAGATCAAAAAGATTGGCGGTTCTGCGTTTGCAGGCTGCAGTGCGCTTGCCAAATTGACCCTTCCCGATACGCTGCAGAGTCTTGGCGCGCACGCCTTTGTTGGTTGCACGTCGCTTGCCAAATTGACCCTTCCCGGGATTTCCGAAATTCCCTACGGCGCCTTTGAGGGCTGTACGGGGCTGCAGGAGCTGTCGCTTTCGGAGGGGACACGCACGATTGCAAGCTATGCATTTGGCTATTGCAGCTCCCTGCAGCGGATCAGTCTGCCGCAAAGTCTTACCGAGATCTCGACTGGGGCATTTTGTGCAGACGACCGCATCGTTGTTGTAAACTTCAGTGGAGATCACGAAGTATTTGCAGTAACGGAGGACAACGGCGTACTGTTCTACCGTCTGAAGTATTTGGCAGGGGATGTCAATTTGAATGATGTGGTGGACGCGGAGGACCTGGCGCTGCTGCTTTCCGCTATTGAAAGCGTGGAGGTGCTGGACAAGCTGCCCTTTGAGCCGATGGACTTAAACGTGGACGGAAGAGTTGACGCAGAGGATATTGCCATGCTGCTCAGCATCATCGAAGGATCTATATGAAAAGACAAACGGCACCCGTGAGGGTGCCGTTTTTGCATATGGCATCAACTGATCGAACCGTCGGCAAGACGGAACAGCCTTTCGATGGCGCTTTGCAAATGCAGATGATCGGGCTCTTTTAGGGTGGGATCCCGACGAAGGAGCTCCGCTGCCGCCGCCGCCGCGTGTTCGGCAAGGGAGACATCGGCGGCAAGACCCGCGAAGCGGAAACTGAATTCTCCGCTTTGACGTGCCTGGTCGGCTTGCGGAAAGAAGTCTCCGGGACCGCGCAGCTCCAGGTCAAAGGAGGCGATCTCATAGCCGTTGTGGCTTTGGCATATCTTGTCAAGACGGGCGGAGGCTGTGCTGCCCGCAGGTGTGTTTGACATGAGTACGCAGTAGGATTTTGCGCTGCCGCGTCCCACACGCCCTCTGAGCTGATGCAGCTGGGCAAGACCGAAGCGTTCTGCGTTTTCGATGATCATGAGGGTGGCGTTGGGAACGTTCACTCCCACCTCGATGACGGTGGTGGAAACCAGTACGTGGATCTTACCCGATACAAAGTCCGCCATCACGGCGTCCTTGTCCTTTGCTTTCATTTTGCCATGCAGCAGCCCAATCGAAAGATCGGGAAAGACTTCGCTTTGCAGGGCTTTTGCATAGTCCACCGCTGCTTGCAGGGGAATGCCCTTCGGCAGCTCGTTTTCGGGACGGTAGTGGATACTGATGGTCTCGCCGTTTTCCGCTTCCTCTTCTGCGCTTTGCTCCACAGCGGGGCAAACGATGTAGACCTGATGCCCTTCGTTAACCTGCTTGCGGATGAAGGCATTGAGGCGTGTGCGGTAGCTTTCATTGACCTTGAAGGTGTCTACCACCTGTCTGCCGGGAGGCAGGGTATCGATGACCGAAACGTCCAGATCGCCGTAGAGAATGTGGGCAAGGGTGCGGGGAATAGGGGTAGCGGTCATGACGAGGGTGTGGATGCGGGAGCCCTTTTGGGAAAGTGCCTGTCGCTGGGCAACGCCGAAGCGGTGCTGCTCATCGGTGATCACCAGTCCCGGACGGGCAAGCACGGTGTCATCGGTGATCAGCGCATGGGTGCCGATCAGCAGGTCCGCCTCACCTTTTTGTGCGGCGGCACGGACTCTTCGCTTTTCGCTGGCGGAAAGCGAGCCCGTCAGCAGCTCAGTACGATAGCCAAGCTGTGCAAATAAGGGCTGCAGATCGTTGTAATGCTGGTTGGCAAGGATCTCTGTGGGAACCATCAAGGCGCATTGATAGCCGTTTTTGATCGCGATGGCGGCAGCCGCTGCCGCACAAACGGTCTTTCCGCTACCCACGTCGCCCGAAACAAGACGCGCCATGGGCGTTTCCGAACGGGTCATGTCGACGTAGATATCGTTGACTGTTCTTTTCTGAGCGTCGGTGAGCGCAAAGGGGATCTGTGCAAAGAAATCAGAAAGATCAGTCTTGGGAAAGATCAAATCGGTACTCTTGCGACGGCGCATTCCCATCAGCTTCATGCCAAGCGAATATAAAAACAGCTCTTCAAAGGCAAAGCGGTTGCGGGCGGCGTTAAGGCAATCATAGTCGGAGGGCATATGGATGGCGGCAAATGCCGAAAAACGATCCATAAGAGAATATTTTTGGCGAACATCCTCGGGAATGGGATCCTCCATGGGTTCTTGCGAAAGACGGGCAAGCAGAGGTCCGATGATGTTCTGCAGATTTTTTTGCGAAAGACCGGCAGTCAGCGGATAGATAGGATAAAACTCGGGTGGGCGAACCTCGTCGCTCCAGGGCTCGAAGGCGGGCGAGGTCATGGAAAACGACCGTCCTTTTTTCTCCACTTTTCCGTAAAAGCGGAAGGTGCATCCCAGACGAAAAACGTCCTTCAAATAGTTTTGGTTGAAGAAGCTGATCACGCATTTGCCGGTACTGTCAAAGGCGGTAAAGCGAGACAGGGTCCTACCTCCCGACAAGCGTACTGAAGAAAGAGCGCTACCCACGGTGAGCACCGTGGCACAGACCTGACCGCTGAGACTGGCTTGACCGAGGGAAAAGACCTTGCCGCGATTCTGATAGGCGCGGGGGAAATGATACAGCAGGTCCTCCACCGTTTCGATACCGAGCTTTGCAAGCTGTTCGGCACGCTTTGTGCCAACGCCCGGCAGCATTTGTACGGATTTATTCAGTTCTGTCATGCTCCCCCTCCTTTTGGTTTCATTCTACCGTTATAGTGTATCACAAATGCGCGATTTTTGCAAGAGGTGGGAAAAATGTCGTTACCCTCTCGACAAAAGAGGTAAAATGTGTTATACTGTTAGGAGTAGCGAATCTTTGGAGGTCTCCGATATGGAAAATAATAAAAGTAAATTATCGCCGATCCGCATCGTCCTTGGGATCCTGCAGGGAATGCTGATTGGACTTGGCGCGGTGCTTCCCGGCATTTCCGGCGGCGTGCTGTGCGTAGTGTTCGGGGTGTATAAGCCCATCATGGAGCTGTTATCCAATCCCTTTAAGACCTGGAAAAAGCATCTTGTCAATCTGCTTCCCATCATCGTCGGCGTGGTGCTGGGATTCCTCGGCATTGCAAAGCTTCTGGGCTTTGTGCTGGATAAGTATCCGAATCAGTCCATCTGTCTGTTCGTGGGTCTGATCGTGGGTCTGATGCCCTCGCTGTTTCGCGAAGCGGGCGAGAAGGGAAGAAGCAAGGGCTCTTTCATCTCTCTTGGCATTGCCTTCGTTTTGATCATGGCGCTGCTTCTGGGCTATGCACAGCTGGATCTTGCCATCAAGCCCAATTTTGCCTGGTTCCTGTTCTGCGGCTTCTGCATGGCGCTGTCCATCATTGCCCCCGGTATGAGCTTTTCCACACTGACCATGCCGCTTGGTCTGTACCAGCCTCTGGTGGACGGTATCGGCGGATTGAAGCCCGACGTGCTGATCCCCTGCGGCATCGGTGCGGTGCTGACGGTGATTCTGTTCGCAAAGGTAGTGAACTACCTCTTTGACCGTCATCATTCGGTATCCTTCCATGCCATCGTGGGCGTGGTGATCGCAGCCACCATCATGACGGTGGTAAACGAAGTGAGCTTCCATCAGAGCATTGGCGGCTACGCGGTGTGCGGCGTGTTCTTCGTGCTCGGTGCTGTGGGTGCCTATCTGCTTGACCGCTTCAACAGCAGCGTGCGCGCCAAGAGCGAAGAATAAAATTGAAAACGAAAAGCGACCTCCTCGAGGTCGCTTTTGTTATTGCTTTTGGTATCCCCATACAACGGTTACCCGGTTGTCGATCCAGGCATCGTTCCAGCCGGTTGGCTTTTGCGCATCCTCACAGTACACTGTAAGGGTGCCGACATTTTGGCTTGCGCCAAACGCTTGCGTTCCGATGGACAAAATGCCCTTTGGAATATAGATCTCGGTGAGATGCGTTGCCGTAAAGGCGTTATCTGCGATATACGTTACACTGTCGGGGATGATAAGACTTCCTTTGAGCGGGCATCCCGCAAACGCCATCCTTCCGATGTACTGAAGCTTTCCGGGCAATGTGATTGAGGAAAGGGCTTCACAACCCGTAAATGCCATATTTTCGATGCGGGTGAGTGCTTCGGGAAGCTTCACCTCGGCAAGGGCAAAGCATTGGAAGAACGTACCTTCGGGAATAACGGTAAGATTTTTTCCAAACGTGACGCTTTTCAGCTTGTCACAAACGGAAAATGAACTTCCGCCAAGATACG
This sequence comes from Oscillospiraceae bacterium, assembly GCA_015064925.1. Classification (GTDB taxonomy): domain Bacteria; phylum Bacillota; class Clostridia; order Oscillospirales; family CAG-272; genus SIG655. The sequence goes on from SVRH01000027.1 coordinate 10,664, forward strand.
TTAAGGAGTCGGGCAGCTCGATGCTTTCAATTGCCGTGCAACCTGAGAAGACACCTGTTTCTATTTTTTGCAGCCGATTGGAAAAACGGACACTTTTCAGATTTTTGCAATTGTAAAACGCCATTGAATGAATCTCGGTCACACCGTCATACACGCCGTCATACATATAGACGCTTTCCAGCAGAGGACAATTATAGAAGGCGGATCTGCCGATCGTTGTGCATCTGGCACCCACGGTCAGGCTTCTGACGGTGGAGCCTTCAAAGGCTTGGGCGCCAATGGGCATGTTGATGTACAGATCGGTGTCGGTGCAGCTGCCAATGCCGACGACCTTTCCACCTTGGATTTTCAGCCCCTCGCTTTGCGTATGGAAGACGGAGGTGACGGTTTTTGTGATAGGTTTGTTTCCGTCGCGCAGATCATAGGTGTAGGTCACCCGTATCACGTGCTCAAAGGGAAAATTCAGATCATTGAATCGTACGGTGCCCGCACCGTTGTGGGGGTGTACGATCTCTCCGCTTTGCAAAAGATCCACCCTCAGATCGGTGATGCTGCCATGCTCGTCGGTGACGTTTACGCGGCAGGATCCCCAGTCCTTTCCGCTCTTGACGCTGCCGATGGATACGGAGGGAACGGGCATTTTCGGCGTTTTGAATTCTACCGAGCGCCGCAGCAGATGCTTGCCGACGAAGTAGTCCACGTGCAGGGTGTACGTGCAGTCGGACTGCAAATCGGAGATCGTTTCCGAAGACAGATCGACGTCCTTTACCTGTTTTGACCCCTGATACAGAAGGACGCGATATCCGACGGTGTCCTCGGGCGGAACGTGCAGATCGATCGTGTAGCTTGCTTTGGTGGGGGAAAGGGCGGTGGCGGAAAGGGTCAGCGCCGAAGCTGTGGTGAAGCTGTCGCTTGCCAGTAATCCGGTGATCTCGCCGCCGCCGTCAAGAGGATCGTAGGTCGCCGAAATCTCCATGCGGTATTCGGTCAGATCCTTCAGCTCTGTCAAGTGGATGGGCAGCTCTTCCGCCGCATCGAGCTGTTGCTCCGACACAAGAGTTTCACCCTCAAAGAGCTTGACGGTGACCTTCTTGCCCTTTAAGAATGCATTGGGATCGGAAAGCGTCAGAGTGTTCTTGTAGTCCCGATAGCCGACCGTTCTCTCGCCAAGCGCGGCGGTGGGAGGCGTCTTGTCGTAGACGTATACCGATACAGTCTGATCGCCGCCGATGATAACGTCCTTGATCTTGGTGCCGTCAATGTACTTGATGGCATCGATTGTATATTCTGTGATACCCGTTTGCTGTCCTGCCGTGCATTTCAGAATGATGTTTTCCATATCCGAGCCGGGTTCAAACATATACGAGGTATACTTCTTGCCGTTGAGCGTGAAGGACATGATCTCGAAATCATCCGGGTTATGCAGATGGACGGTGATGTAGAACTCTTCTCCCTGCGGTACGTAATAGATCTCCTGCTCGCTCGGGAAAGGAGGATCGTTTTTCTTGAGAACGGTGATCTTTTTGCTTGACAGAAGCTGAATGCTGCTTGCAGAACCGTAATTGGCAACGGGCGTCATGCCGTTTTCTGTGGAAACGGTCATGCCCTGATAAATAGGCACCTGCTTTTCTGGCGGGATAATGACACCGGGCTGATTGCTTCCGGGTGCATCGGGCATAAAGAGACGGAAGATCATCAGTGTCAGCACCAGCAGAAATGCGGCGGCAGCCGACGAGAAGGCAAGGATCCGTTTGAGCTGCAGATGGGCTGTTTTCATGCTACGTAACAGCTTGATACGTCCGGCAGTACCGATCTCGATGATGCGATCGTCCAGATCGGCAAGGATCTCCAGTAAGGCTTCGTGTTTTTTCTTCACAGCGATACCTCCTCTTCGGCAAGGCGGCGCCGCAGACCTTCCTTGAGCTTGTTTAGGTGGCGGAACACGGTGCTTTCGCTGATCCCGAACATACGGGCAATGCTTTCGATGCTATCGCAGTAATAGTAGCGGCAGACGAAAAGGGTGATCTCCTTTTGGCTCAGACCGTTAAGATATTCGTTGAGCACAACGCTGATGCGCTTGACGTCCAGCTCATCCTCCACCGATTGGCTATGGGCAAGACATTCGTCCAACTCGTCAAGGGAGTTGATCATTTCGGAGGGAATGCGCTTTTCGGCGGTGTTTTTTCTGTATTTATCTACCGCAACGTTGCGTGTGATCTTGGAAAGAAAGACCTGAAAAACATTGGGTCTTGTGGGAGGGATGCGGTTCCACGTGCTGAAATAGGTGTCGTTTACGCATTCCTCGCAGTCTCTGCTGTCTCGCACGATGTTGTATGCGATGGTATACAGATATCTGCCGTACTTGCGGTCGGTTTCGGGAATGGCTTCCTCGTTACGCACCCAGTACAGATCGATGATCTCCTCGTCGGTCTTTGCATTTGTATGGACGATCTGCTTTTTCATGACGCTCCCTCTTGTTGCTTTGTACAAATATATCACATTATGTCATATTTTATGTTTTTCGTCAATAGCCGACAAGCAAAAAACGCAGTTTGCACTGCGCTTCTTCTTTAGTTTTCGAAGTAATTGCGGATGCCGTTGTAGATCCCCGCCGCAAACTGCCCCGGATCGGCTTCCATGAGAGCCGCCTCCTCGGGATTGGTGATAAAGCCGATCTCAACAAGCACGGCGGGCATATCGGTGCGCCGCAGGACGTACAGCGTAGGGCGGCTGTACACACCCCGCTCGGGAAAGCCGGTGGCGTATTCCAGCCCCTGCAGGATGCTTTCGGCAAGCGGGATGGCGGGGCTTTCCTTGCTGTACACGATGGCTTCGCTGCCCATGGCGGAGGGATACTGCGAGGCGTTTGTGTGGATGCTGATGAAATAGTCCGCCCCAAAGTCATTGGCGGCGCGTACACGCGCCGCAAGACTGCCTGCATTGCTGCTTCCCAGTATTTCGGTGGGACTGTTGCGCGACAGCGCCACCTCGTAATTGCCGTTTTGTCGCAGCAGCCGCGCCAATTCCTGACCCACGGCGTAGGTGATGTCCTGCTCCCGCAGTCCGTTTCCTTCGGCACCTGCGTTTGGATTTTGAGGGTTGTGTCCCTGATCGATGAAGATTCGGATCGCCATATTGCCTCCACTGTTTTTTTGTTTCAGTGTATGTCGGGACAAAAAATCGGTGCAGGCACTTGATTGTAGGGAGAAAATGGTGTATAATGCAAAAAGGTCAATTCTTGGGAGGACGTATGGAATTTCAGCGCATTCGCAGACTGCTCAGCTTTACCCGCCGAGCGGTGGATGATTACAATATGATAGAAGAGGGCGACCGCATCGCGGTGGGTGTCTCGGGCGGCAAGGACAGTCTGGCGCTGCTGTGCGCACTTTCCGATCTGCGGCGGTTTTACCCCAAAAAATTCGAGCTGGTGGCGATCACGGTGGCGGCGGGCTTTCCCGACATGGATTTCGCCCCCGTGAAGGAATTTTGCGAGAGCCTTAAGATCCCCTATATCGTCAAGGAAAGCGGGATCGCCAACGTTGTGTTCAATATCCGAAAGGAATCCAATCCTTGCTCACTGTGTGCCAAAATGCGTCGCGGCTCTCTGCACGATGCCGCCAAGGAGGCGGGATGCAATAAGCTGGCGCTGGGGCACCATTTTGACGATGCTATCACGACCTTCATGCTGAATCTGTTCAAGGAAGGGCGCATCGGCTGCTTTTCTCCCGTGACCTATCTGTCCCGCAAGGATCTGACCATGATCCGACCGCTTTTGTACGCAAAGGAGGACGATATTGCGTATTTTGTCAGAGGCAACGAGCTTCCGATCGTTAAAAATACCTGCCCCGAGGACAAAAACACCGAGCGCGAGAGCATGAAGCAGTTTATCGACGGCCTTGACCGTAAGGACAAGGGACTCAAGCACCGCATTTTCACCGCCATGCAAAAGGGCAACGTAGATGGCTTCAAATTGCCGTAACGGTGATTCGGAATAGGGAGAATTTTTGTTGCGCAAAGGACAGTACGCAAGAGAACTGCATGCAAACTTGCCGCAAATACGTATTGACAAATGAAAAAAAGTGTGATATACTGCCTCTGTTATTGGGGTGTCGCCAAGCGGTAAGGCACTAGACTTTGACTCTAGCAGTTCGATGGTTCGAATCCATCCACTCCAGCCAACAAAAAAGCCTAATTTGTCCGGTAGACAAATTAGGCTTTTTGAACTAAGTGTTCCGCTTGCGCGGAACGTGAAGTATGCTTCGCAAGTGAAGCGAGGCTACGCCTCGTGAAGTGCGCTTCGCGCGATAAGATGCGGAACACTTAACTTCACTTTGCACCGTAGGTGCAATACTTCACTATGCCGTAAGGCATAACTTCACTGCGGCGCAGCCGCAACTTCACTTTTTATATACAAGGCTACGCCTTGACTTGTTTGCGATTGTATGATACGCCTTGATTTGTGTTTGTCAGATATATCATTTGACATCGTGACGATTTTATGATATAATTTGCTTGAAATCCTTAAAAAGGAGTTGAGGCGAGTGCTCGTAAAAGTCTGTTATTTGGGTTTCTATCCCTTAGGCTCAGATGTGAAAATAAACAACATAGAAATTATGAAATCAAAATGGCATATATATAAAAAGCCTTTGATTACTTATGGAAAGAAAAACACCGTAAATCCTTTTTTACAAGATTTATTTTATGTTGTTTCAAAGGAAGATGCTGTTTTCTTTGTTGCTATTGAGTGGGGATTAGGTCATTACCACATTTTTATCGTAAATGAAAGAAAAAGCAAAAAATTATCAAAGCGTATACACATGGATGATTTCACCTATAATCCTATAGCTGTACATATAAACAAAGTTGGGCACGCTGTACGCGTTTATGGGCGTGTCGTATCCGGCGCAAGAGATATAAATTTTAAGGTTGATGATTCTTTTTTTAAACTTATTGGCACTGCGTCTTTTGAAGATTATACAAGATACATATTTACAAACAACGGCTCTGATAGATTCTATCTTGATGTATACAACCCATCTATGGTAGACAATTCGGAATTATTTATACTCATTGGTAGAGCTGATAAGATTATTTGGCGTTGGAGCTCCACAGAAATCGGTGAGTGTTTCCAAGAGTATAAACTACTAGAGTCATATGTGGAACTGACGAGAAAAGACACTGATGGAAAAGTAACACTTTATTATCATTAAGCCCAAAACATATCGAATTATACGGTTGAACGGACGCCTTTTCTTCGTTTTTACCTCATTTAGACACCTTTTATCACGTTTAAGCCAGAATAAAGCCGACAGCACACTTGTGCCGTCGGCTTTATTCCTTATTTGGGTAATTGGCTTTGGTTTGGCACTCGTAGTAAAAAATCCACAACTTTTAAAAAATGTGTGAAACATATTGACTTGCCATCGCATTTGCGATAGAATTGCTATAATTTCATGGAAAGGAATTTAGTATTATGTGGAATGACATTCTCGAATCCATTGTGAACTGGGCGGTAAACACCGGTATCAAGCTGCTGATCGCGGTTGTAGTCCTTCTTGTTTCCTTCAAGCTCATCAACTGGATCGGCAAAAAAATCATCAAGAACAGTGAAGAAAAGCACGCGGACAAGACCGTGGTCAAGACCCTCGTGCACGTGGCAAAGATCGCTGCAAAGTGCATCGTTGCGGTTTGCCTTGTGGGCTACCTCGGCATTGACACCAGCGCCATCACCGCACTGATCACCTCCTTCGGCGTATGTATCGGTCTGGCTGTGAACGGTGCTCTTTCTAACATCGCAGGCGGCGTACTGCTGCTGGTGACCCGTCCCTTCAAGGTGGACGATTTCATCGAGGCGCAGGGCACCTCCGGTACCGTTACCGACATCAACATGACCGCTACCAGAGTGGTTACCCCCGATAACAAGGTGGTATACATTCCCAACGGCCCTCTGTCTACCGGCAACATCATCAACTATTCCGAAAAGGATACAAGACGTGTGGACATCACCTTCGCCATCGCTGCTTCCTCCGATGCCAACAAGGCTGTTGAGGTGGTAAAGAGCGTTTTGGCTTCCCACGGCCTTGTGCTGCAGGATCCCGCTCCCTTCGTTCGTATCAACGAAAACGGCGATTCCTGCCAGAAGATCACCTCCCGCGGCTGGGTCAAGAGCTGTGACTACTGGACCGTATACTTCGACGTTCTGGAAAGCGTGAAGAGCGAATTTGCCAAGAACGGCATCGAAGCACCCCACAATCAGGTGGACGTTCACGTTCAGAGCAAGTAATTTCATGAAAAGAGTCTGCCATGCAGGCTCTTTTCTCTTGCAATCGGCAGGAAGATGTGGTACAATAAAAGGGTAAATCCATTTTTTGAGAGGATATAAGCATGAAGATCTGTCCGAAATGCAATAAGATCATGGAGGATGAGGCAAAGTTTTGCTCGGAGTGCGCGGGCGAGCTTATGCCGATTGAGGAAGAAGCTACTGTGGAAGAGATTGCGGATGAAAGCGACGTACAGGAAGAGGCAGCGACTGAGCAGCCGACCTCTGTGCCGACGGAAAACAGCGCAGCTCCTGCGGCAAGGGGACGCTCCCGTTTGGGAATGTTTCTTTCTATGCTGCTGGCGGTGGTAGCTGTAGCTGCCATGTATATTTTTTACGCGGAGCTTGGTTTTGGTGGTGTGATCACCCAAAAGGAAGGGCAAAGCACCGTGTTTTATGAAAAGAACGGTCAGATCTACTGTGCCGATAAGGATACGGAATACGCACTGACCAAGGATTATCCTAAAGAGCTTTCGGGAACCGTCGCGCTGCAGGACCCCTTTTTCGGCAGCACTGTGACGGAGCTGCGATTTCAGGCATCCTCCGACGGCAAGACCGTGTTCTTCCCCGATAAGGAATACGATGCGGATAACGGCAGCTATTCGCTTTACTGTATGAAGCTCGGCGACGATGCCTCTCGCTACAAGATCGCCAACCGTGTCGATCGCTACTTCATCGTTTTGGACGGCAGCGCGGTGTATTATTTGGACAGCGAAGGTAAGCTGTACCGCGATGATTTTGATAAAAAGACCGTGATCGACAATGAGGTCAGCAGCTTTTTGGTGTTTGAAAACGAGGATCGGGTGGTTTATCTGAAAGGCAAGGATCTGTATGCCTTTGACAGTAGCGGAAAGACCCGAAAGCTTGCCGCCGCGGTGGATGAGATCAGAGCCAATCAGGAAAGTGTCGGGGTGTACTACCGCATCGGTCAAAGGCTGTACTACGACGATCTGGAAAAGCGCACCGAAATCAAGGGTGATGCTGAGTGTATTCTGGCAAACGCCGGGGAATATTTGGTGTACCGGAATCAAAGCAAAAAAGTCTGTCTTGTCAATAAGGGTGTCATGACCGCCACGCTCGACTGCTCGGAAAAGGCGTCGGATGTTTCCTTTGCGGACGATCTGTCTGCCATTTATTATGCGGAATATATCGTGGGGGCTGACGAAGCGGAGGATGCTCTTCTGATCTTTGATCTGTACTGCATTCCGCTAAAGAACGGTAAGCCGATGGCGAGCGAAAGAGCGGCATTTGATGCCATGCTGTATGATTCGTGTGAGGTCGGTGTGATCTGCTTTAAGCCGGCAGGTACGGGCAGTGAGATGTATCTTGACGATACCTTGCTCGGTACCGACGTGAGCGGTATCGCCTCGTATCGGAAAAAACTCGCTTTCATTTCCGATTGCGACAGCAAAGGCAACGGAACGCTGAAAACGTATGACACAGAAAAGACCGTAACGGTGGCGCAGGATGCCGTTTCCTGCGGATATACCGCAAAGGGTGAGCTGTGGTACCTTTCCAACGTGGCAAGCGCAAGCGGAAAGGGAGAACTGTACTTGTACACCGGGGATGGCTCTGTGCTGATCTCGCAGGACGTTTCCGATTTTTGGATCGTTGAGCACTAAATGAAAAGGAACCGTGTTTGATAACGCGGTTCTTTTTTTGCAAGAACGGCTTTTGGCTTTTTTATTGACAAGGGGAAAAAAATTTGTTATAATATTATATTCCAAATGCAAACTAGTAGGTAGAAAGGAGGGAACGTATGTCCGACAAACGAGATATTGGAGAGCCGTCCTTCTGGTCGGTGGACGATCTGACCCCGCCCATGGGAAAGCAAAAGAATAAAAAGACCGTACCGAGCGCGATTTCAGAAGAGAAGACGTGCGCAGCGGAAGGGGTCAGGCAGCAGAACGAGAGTGGGTATTCCACCGCCGTTCACGCCAAAAAGGGCAGTATCCTTGTGACACGGGATCATCCCGGAATGCTGCTGGAGCAGGTACACGTGTCCAGCTGGCCCACGCCATATAGCTTTTTTGAACTGTTCCGACACGACGCCCTTCGGTTTTTGAGTGCATCCTTCGGTGAGGCGGAATACGAGCCCTTCTTTTCGTTCATGCCTCAGTATTTTCAGCTGAACGGAAAGCAGCTGCGCTACTATCTCTGGTGGCGTGAAAACGTCAGAAAAGGGATCCTGCTGCGCCCCGATTACAGCTACGTGCTTTTGTATATTTATGAGATTCTCAATCTTCCCGATCGGATCCCTCCCGCGCAGGGGGTTAAGCAGCTGGCGCTTGTGTGGAGCAATTACCGCAGGGAATACCCGCGGCTTGACAGATACCTTTGTGAATGGATGGCGGACTACTGCATGATCCACGGCGTGGCGCTGCCCACCGAGTATCTGCTGCCGTTTTACGGTGATATTCTGCAAAAGGCAACCCTTGCCGAGTTTTACATCGATGCGCTTGACCAAAACGGTCTTGGCGGCAGAGCGGCATATTGCCGTGCCATCATGGAGATCTCAAACACCTACCGCTTCCGTCAAAGCAAGGCGATCAACCCGCAGAACAAAGCGACGTTTGAAAAGCATATTCCGGGGGCTGTGACAAAACTGATTGATATCCTGTTGCAGGATGAGATGCCCGAGCAGGGCGAGATCAAGCATATTTCGCGGGATAGCTATGCGGGGGCGGTCTGCTCCTACGCCGAAAAGCGGATGCTGGATCTTTCTGTGCATCCCCTTGCCATTCGCAGCGATCTGTCGCGTATCGTGACCGATGCGGTGCGGTACAGTGAAAACTGCGTCAAGAAGGGTCTGAAGCTGCGTGCAGGCTATCAGAGCACGGTGCTGACCCCTAAAATGAAAGGCGTGTTGGATGCCTATTTTGCCCGCTATTTCCCCTCAGCCATGGTAGAAAAACGGGTGGAAGAGCGCAAATATGATGAAAAGTACGATGGTAAACGGGGATTCTCGGATGCCGAGGCGCTGAAGATCGAGGAGGCATCCCGTGCGGTGGCAAGCCGACTGGGCGCCGTGTATGAAGAAGAGGAGATACCCGTTTCGGTGCCGAAGCAGGCAAAGGTAGCCGACAAGAACCAAAGCGTCCCCGAAAAGGAGCTGAAGGCGCTGCTGTCGGGCGGCTATGCGGCTCTTTGTGCGCTGGCGGCAGAGCAGGGCGTGCTTGCGGAAACGCTCGTGGAAAGGATCAACGCCTACGCGGTGGATCTGTACGGCGACATCCTGCTGGAGCAGACCGAGAATGGCTACGCCATTATTGAAGACTATATCGAAGAATTGCCCGATTGGCAGGAGGATAAGTAATGCAAACGTCTGAAATCAAGGTGCCTCGTCGTATTCTCGGATCCCTTCTGTCCTCCCTTGCTGCGGGGGTGGTGCCCCGAAGCGGAGCGGCGTATATTGCCGTGGGAAGGGACGAGGAGATCTCGGCCCTTGCCGACGATCTGGACGCCCTTTCGGAGGGCGGCGGCAGAATGCGCCTTCTCATCGGCAAATACGGCAGCGGTAAAAGCTTTTTGATGCAGTTGCTGCGCGGATATGCCATCGAGCGGGAGTTTGTCTGTGCCGATTGTGACCTCAGCCCCGAGCGCCGCATCTGCGGCAGAGCGGGCACGGGGATCGCCACCTTCCGTGAGCTGATGAAAAATCTTTCCTGCAAGGCATCTCCCGATGGGGGAGCGCTGCCTGTGATCCTTGCCAAATGGCATTCCGCCATGGCCGCAGCCCTTGCCGAAGAGGGCGTGACGGCGGAGCATGCGGAGTTTGACCGAAAGCTGACTGCCAAGGTGTACGAGGTGGTGAAAAGCACCGAAACGCAGGTGGGAGGCTTTGATTTTGCCCGCGTGATCGGACTGTATTTTGCGGCAAAGCGTGACGAAGACCACGAAAAGGCATCGGCTTGCCTTCGCTGGCTGCGGGGAGAGTATAACACCCGCATGGAGGCAAGAAGAGAGCTGGGGGTCGGTGCGATCATCGACGATGACAATTGGTTCGACTATATCAAGCTGTACGCGGTGTTTTTCCGTCAGATCGGCTTTGCGGGCTTCCTCGTGATGCTGGACGAGGGCGTGAATCTTTACAAGATCGCCAACCGCATTTCCCGAGAAAACAATTACGAAAAGCTGCTGTCTGTTTTCAACGACAGCCTGCAGGGAAGAACGCCCGGGCTTGGCGTGATCCTTGGGGGTACGCCACAGTTTTTGGAGGATCCCCGCAGAGGACTTTACAGCTACGAAGCGCTGCGCTCCCGTTTGTGTGATGCAAGGGTGATGCAGGAAGGGAACTATCGCAATCTGATGGGACCCGTCATTCGTCTGCGCCGTATGTCGGACAACGAGCTGCTGGCACTGTGCACGCGACTGACCGTGCTGTACGGGCAGTACCACAAGATCGATACCCCCGTTACGATGGAGCAGATGAAGCGTTTTCTGACCTTCTGCACCGAGCGTGCGGGTGCGGACAGCATGATCACTCCCCGTGAGATCACAAGGGAGTATCTGGGAATCCTGGACATCCTTTTGCAGAATCCGCAGGTGCGCTTTGACGATCTGATTGCCCCTGCCGTGGAGCGACTGGGCGGGTCAGAGGACGAAGAGTGGTCGATCGAAGAATTTGAAGTGTAAAAACGCCATTCTTTGCTGAAAATCTATTGACAAGTACCCCAAAATGCAATATAATACTGATTTGGTATAAAATTAGAATTCATGAATTCGAAAGGAATTTAACATATGAAATGGACAGGCGTAAACGAACTGCGTGAATCCTATCTGCAGTTCTTTGAATCCAAAAACCACCTGCGTCACAAGAGCTTTCCCTTGGTGCCCCAGGGTGATAAATCTCTGCTGTTGATCAATGCGGGCATGACTCCCCTGAAAAAGTATTTCACCGGCGAGGAAGAGCCTCCCCGTCGCCGCATGACCACCTGCCAGAAGTGTATCCGTACTCCCGATATCGACCGCGTGGGCATCACCGCCCGTCACGGCACCTTCTTTGAGATGCTGGGTAACTTCTCCTTTGGCGATTACTTCAAGGACGAAGCACTGCCCTGGGCGTGGGAGTACATCACAAAGGTATTGGAAATGCCCGAGGACAAGCTGTGGGCGACCATTTACGAGGATGACGATGAAGCCAATGACATCTGGGTAAACAAGATC
>SVRH01000108.1 GCA_015064925.1 Oscillospiraceae bacterium
AGTAGAAGTAGGGTTACCTTCTCCATCTACACTGGCAAACTTACCATCACTGTTCACAAGATGCTCATATATGTGAATGCCTACATTACCTACGGTAAAGGTGTTGGATACCGAAGACGAAGAAGTCAGGTAAGCCAGTGTACCCATAATGGTCGAAGCAACCAGCAGGCCGGCTGCAACCAGCAGGATCAGACCTTTGATAATTCTCTTTTTCATAATAAAATCCTCCATATGAAAATTTAATTATATTTATGCCTCTTGGCATTTTATACGTTTTGATCGGTGCCGTCCTCGCTTTTCGTTGAGGCGACGTCCGTTTGCTTGGCAGAATCACTCTGCTCACTATTTTCCGACTGAATCTGTGGCTTTTCCAGCATGATCGAAAGGATCTCGGGAACGAACATTCCCACCATCAGCACAAGGCACACACACACCGCGAGCATCATACCGGACGGGCTCTGAATGTAGTTTGCCACGTATCCGAGATACGGAATACTGAAGATCGGCTTGCCGATCACTCGGTCGGGAGTCAGGATACCGTCGGCGGTGTCGTTGGCATCGCCCTTGGTGCGATAGCTCACGCCCTGTCCCGGCTCGTTATATACCTCTATGACACGGTGGGTGACCACCTTGCCGCTTTCGTTTCTGTAAGTTACAGGGTCCCTCACCTGCAGTGAATCGGGGGGGACGTCCTTTACGTAGATCATCGATCCCACGTGGTAGGTCGGCTCCATGGAGCCGGATAAAACGGTATAGGGCTTAAAGCCGAACAACCGCAGTCCCACCAGTAAAAAAGCCAGAATCAGCGCCAAAATCAGAAGGATCGTCGTTACAATATTGTATACTCTTTTAAAGCCCTTCATCCCGGGCAACACTCTCCTTGTATGCGCTTTTTTCATCACAAAATATTGTATCACCAATCTGCCTGTATGTCAACAGATTGTAGCAAAATTTCTTTTGAAATTGAAAGCAAAATGAATAACTGCCATCGCAAAAAGCGATGGCAGTCAACGATTAAAACAGTCCGGTGATCAAGCCGTTTTCGTCCACGTCGATACGCTCGGCAGCGGGCGATTTGGGTAGCCCCGGCATGGTCATCACGTCACCCGTGAGAACCACGATGAAGCCCGCACCTGCGGAGATCTTCACGTTGCGAACGGTGACCGAAAAGTCCTCGGGAGCACCCAGCTTTGTGGGATCGTCCGAGAAGCTGTACTGGGTCTTGGCAACGCAAACGGGACAGGAAGCAAAGCCAAGCTCCTCCAGCTTTTGGATCTGCTTTTCGGCATTGGCAGTGTAGATCACTCCGTTGCCGCGATAGATACGCTTCACGATCGCATCGATCTTGTCCTTAATGGAGCCCTCTGTGGGATAGCAGAAGCTGAAAGTGCCCTTCTCTTCCTCACAAAGACGAACCACTTCCTTTGCCAGCTCCATGCCGCCCTTGCCGCCTTCCGCCCAAACGGTGGAAAGCGCCACGTTTACGCCAAGCTTCTTACACTCTTCAATAACGGTGGCAATCTCGGCATCGGTATCGGTGGGGAAACGGTTCACAGCCACCACGGCAGGCAGACCGTATACGTCCTTGATGTTGGAAATATGGCGAAGCAGATTGGGAAGTCCCTTTTTCAGCGCCTCCAGATTTTCCGCACCAAGTTCATTTTTTGCAAGACCTCCGTGCATCTTCAGTGCACGCACGGTGGCAACGATGACCACCGCATCGGGCACAAGACCCGCCATGCGGCATTTGATGTCAAGGAACTTTTCAGCACCAAGATCCGCACCGAAGCCTGCCTCTGTAATGGCATAGTCGCCCAGCTTTAATGCAAGCTTTGTGGCGGTAACCGAGTTGCAGCCGTGGGCAATGTTGGCAAAGGGGCCGCCGTGAATGAATGCGGGCGTACCTTCAAGAGTCTGCACCAAGTTGGGCTTGAGCGCATCCTTCAAAAGGGCCGCCATAGCGCCCTGCGCCTTCAGATCGGCACAGGTCACGGGTGCATCGCTGTAGGTATAGCCAACGATGATGCGCGCAAGGCGCTCCTTCAGATCGGTAATGGAGCTTGACAGACAAAGCACCGCCATGATCTCGCTGGCAACGGTAATGTCAAAACCGTCCTCACGGGGCGAGCCGTTTGCCTTGCCGCCAAGGCCGTCCACCACAAAGCGCAGCTGACGGTCGTTCATATCCACACAGCGCTTCCAGGTGATGCGTCTTGGATCGATGCCAAGGGCATTTCCCTGCTGGATGTGATTGTCGATCATTGCCGCCAAAAGGTTATTGGCTGCACCGATGGCATGGAAGTCACCGGTAAAATGCAGGTTGATGTCTTCCATGGGAACCACCTGCGCATAGCCGCCGCCTGCGGCACCTCCCTTGACGCCGAACACGGGTCCAAGGGAGGGTTCACGCAGAGCCACGACGGAATTCTTTCCAATGCGGCGAAGTCCGTCTGCAAGACCGATGGTGGTGGTGGTCTTACCCTCTCCCGCGGGAGTAGGGGTGATCGCGGTGACAAGGATCAGCTTGCCATCCTTTTTATCGCAGTTTTTCGCAAGCGACAGATCGACCTTGGCCTTATACTTACCGTAGGGCTCCAGATAGTCGTCATCAATGCCTGCAGTTTTGGCTATTTCATAAATCGGCAGCATTTTGGCAGACTGCGCGATCTCAATATCGGTTAGTTGTGCCATAGTCATTCACCTATTATTTAAAGTATTTAACAGCCGAAGCAAACAGCTTCATGTCATATTCGCCGGGAACATTCTTATAGAGATCCTTGCCGATACGCTCGGAGTGACCCATCTTACCCAGCACTCTGCCGTCGGGAGATACAATACCTTCAATGGCGCAGATCGAGCCGTTGGGGTTGAAGGCTGTATCCATGGTGGGATTGCCCGCAAGATCCACGTACTGTGTTGCGATCTGACCCTTTGCAGCCAACTCCTTGACAAGAGCATCGGATGCAAGGAAGCGTCCTTCGCCGTGAGAGATCGGTACGTTGTAGATCTGACCGACTTCAGTACCTGCCAGCCAAGGAGAATTGTTGGTGCACACACGGGTACGCACGATCTTGGACTGGTGACGGGAAATGATATTGTAGGTCAGCGTGGGGCAATTTTCATCGGTATCAATGATCTTACCGTAAGGCACAAGGCCCAGCTTAATGAGCGCCTGGAAACCGTTACAGATACCCAGCATCAAGCCGTCTCTTTGTTCAAGAAGTTTGGTAACTTCTTCCTTCACCGCAGGATTGCGGAAGAAGGAAGTAATAAACTTGGCAGAACCATCGGGCTCGTCACCGCCTGAGAAGCCGCCGGGAATGAAGATCATCTGGCTTTCAGCGATCTTTCCGGCGATCTTTTCCACGCTCTTTGCCACGTCATCGGCAGAGAGGTTGCGGATGACGACAATCTCAGCCTCGGCACCTGCGTTTTCTACCGCCTTAGCGGAATCGTATTCACAGTTGGTACCGGGGAATACGGGGATCAGTACCTTGGGACGTGCGCACTTGATGACGGGAGCCGCCGCACTTGCCTTTTCGTGGGCAAATACGGGAGTGTCACCCTTTGCGGGTGCGCTGGTGGCATAAATACCCTCCAGAACGCCCTCGTTGATGGCGATCAGCTCGTCAATGGTAGCGCTATCGCCTGCAAGATCGATGACCTCTTCCGCGGTGGTTTCACCGAGCTTAAAGGCATAGGTATTTTCAACCTCTTCACAAAGCTCTGCAACGATAAAGCCGTTCAT
>SVRH01000028.1 GCA_015064925.1 Oscillospiraceae bacterium
TATCCATATTATCGATCAAGGAAATGACCGTTTCCAAAAGCTCGCCTCGTTCATCCTTGCTCATTTGTGCGGGATCCTTGGCAAGCGCCAGATTAAACACAGTGCCTTTGCTCGGCTTGAGCAGTTTGGTCCACTGCTCTGCCGTGATCTCGTCCTCCCGAACGGTCAAGATATACTCGGTGCCGTCGGTAATATTCTTAATGAGGATCTCTCTTGTATCCACCGCATTGCCCGCAAGGATCTGCTCAACGATGCGAAGGATCAGTGCCTTTCTGCCCGCCTCATCCAAAAGAGCGGGATCCGAGGTCAACTCAATGGCGAGCTCGCCCTTTTGGATCTGCGCAGAAATGGGCTTCAACTGTCCCTGCTCCAACTCGGTCTGCTTCAGAACAAACTCATAAAGCTCCCCTGTTGCCACGTCCCGCAGCTTCAGGGTGTACCGAGCGATCATGCTGTCACGGATAACCAACACGACCTCGCTGACAAGCGCACTGCGCTGCTCTTCGGTCAGCGCGGTGGGATCTGCCACCAAGGACGATACCGAAACGGTATCCTTCCATTTCAAAATATCTGCCAGACCCGTGTCGTCGATCTCGCCGCGATAAATCGCCACAAGAAGTGTTTTGCCGGATGCTTGGTCCTTCAGTCTCACGTTCGCCACGGTTCTTTCCAGATCCCGCACCGCCTGCGCCAGCTTTGCATACAGCTCGCTGCGCGTTTCGTCATCCGCGCCGCTCATATCGCTGTCACCGTACCAAAGCGCCTTTTGACTGTGACCCTCCTCATATTCCGCAAGAACGGCCACATCCTCTGCGTTTTTCACAAGCGCCAGCTCCACGGTGATCACCTTTTCGGTGCCTGTGGCGGCATCCAGTACCGTGAGCTTGATCACGTTGGCTTCCGGGCGTTCCGATTCCTTGCGGATCGCCGCAAGGACACGCGCCAAAAGAGCATCGTATTCCGCCGCCGTCATACCCTTGGGATCCTTGCCGACCTCAAGGATCAGCGTCCAGTTTTTGCTATACCAGCTAACGATCAGATTGGCATCTTCCTCATTCAGCTTTGTTACGTCCACCTGAAACGTGTATAACTCACGAGTATGGATATCCTCCAGCTTCAGCGCACATACATCCGCCGTTATGCCGGTGTCATCACGATCCTTGTAGTTCAGCTTGCCGTAATAGTGGAAAAACAAGATCGTTCCGACAATCGAGATGATCAGCAACAGAGAAAGGATGACGCACCCAACGATCAGCGCGATCTTTTTGCCGCGGCTCATCTCCTTTTTCCCGGTGGGTTCTCCGGCGTTATCTGCAGCCTGCTCTTCACCCGTAGACTCCGTCTCCTGACCCTCACCGTCGGGCTCGGCAAGGCTTTCCTCACCCGATTCCTCTAAGAGAAACATATCCTCCTCTTCGGCTTCACGGGCAGGCGCATCCTTGTCAAGCAACGGCTCCGCAGGCTCCGATTCGGACAAAACGGTATGATTCTCTTCCGTTTTCTGCACCAAATCCTCCTCCGGCTCAGAAAGCGTCTTGTTGTTTTCTTTCTTGTTCACTTTGTTACCTCATTTCATTTGCCGATGGTGTACCCGCTTTCAATGCCGTTCAACAGCGCCTGTGCCATTCTGTACACCCACGTTCCGTCACTGACAAGCTTTGCGTCCGCTTCGCCCGTCAAGAAACAGGTTTCCACAAGGACCGACGGAATATGTACGTCGCGTACCACCGCATAGCTTCCCTGGGTGGCATATGCCTCTTCGTTGGTTGTATTCTCTACACCGTTGATGGCGTTTGCCAGCAGCTCTGCCAGCGCCTCGCTTTCCGCCGCGCTTCCGTTGTTTTCATGCCAGTACACTCTGGCACCGTTGACCGACGGATCATCAAACGAATTACAGTGAATCGACACTGCAAAATCCGCTCCCGAATTTTTGATCATGCGGGCACGGTCGTTGATATGCAGCGGCTCGTTCATCTCCGCCTCGCGGCTCATGATGACACGATAGCCCGCCATCTCCAGTTTTTCCTTTAAAACCAGTGCGATCGCCAAATTGACGTCGCTTTCGTATTTTCCCGTCAAGGCAAAGTAGGGCGTATTCTCGCCCGCGCCCTTGTCCATGACACCGTAACTATTGGTATATCCGTGACCCGCATCCACAAACACCGTTGCCTTTGGCTTGGCGGGTACCACGTACTTCAGCTTGGCGATCACATCGCAAAGCAGCTGCTGCTTTTCTTCCTGCGTCAGCGCAGAAACATCCTTTGACACGACCATGGAAAGCACACCCTTGGCGCTCTGCGCACGCAGCAGCGCTTTGGTGGCGTCATCCTGATCTGTTACGTCAAAGGTACATTCATAGATCTGCTTGCTTGCCACGTCCTGCAGCTTCAGCGTCACGTTTTGCAGTGCAGGCGTTCCCCCGTCCTGTGAGGGCTTATCGGGAGCAGGCTCCTGCTCACTGCCTTCGGCAGCGGAGCCATTCCCTTCGTCGGCTGCGCTATCCTCCCATGCCGCATACAGGGCAAGAGCGCGTATCAGCAGCTCCTTTCGCTGCGCTGCCGTCATACTCTCCGGGTCCGTACCGACGCTTGTGGTGATGCGCTTGCCCGACTCCTGCCATCTGGCGATCATCGGCAGCTGATGCTCCTCGCATTCGCTTTGCTTGATGTCAAAGCTGTAATGCGTACCGTCCGCATCGTCCCGCAGCAGCACCGTATAGCGCTTGCCCTTCTTTTCGTCGCTCTTCTGCGAGCAGCCCAAAAGTGCTGCCATCGACAACGCAAGGACAGCCATAAGGCACAGCGCCCGATACCACTTCACTCTATTTTGCATATTGCTTTAAATTCCTTTCGTTAAGCGAGGGCAGTCTGGGACAGATAGTTCTCAATGCCGCGACACAGTCCCTCTGCCATCGAAGCGATCCACGCCTCGCTTGCCGCCAGGGCTGCGTCGGTAGGGCTGGTCAGGAAGCAGGTCTCCACCAGCACAGTGGGAACCTTTACCGCCTTGATCACGCCGATATCGGGATGATCCTCCACCGTTACGTTTCTTTGGGATACCCCCTCTGTGGTGTTCAGCGCATTGGCAACCGCAGATGCGTACCGCATACATTTGATGGCATTGTCATTCATGCTGCTGTAATACACACGCGCGCCGCAAACGTCTTCGTTATCAAAGCTGTTGGCGTGAATGGAAATAAAAATATCGCTTTCCACGCTGTTGATCTTCTGCACGCGGTGATTGATATCCAAATGCTCGGAGGTCTCTCCCTCGCGGATCATCACGACCTCGTAGCCCTTTTCAAGAAGCACTTCCTTTAACTTCATGGCGATCTCCAGATTCAGATCGCTCTCGTATTTTCCTGTCAGCTCAAGATAGGGAGTATTATTACCGCTTCCCTTATCCACGGTGCCCACGCTGTTGCCGAAGCCGTGACCGGCATCGATGTAGACCACCGTTTTGCGCTCATCCGGCTCCTGCGAGCCGTCAATATTTTCGGATCCGCCCACAGCATTTGAGCCTTCAAGGCTGCTGCCCTCGGACTCACCACCGTTTTCGGTATTGCCCTCGTTGTTATTATTACCGCTCTGTGCGCCGTTATGACCGCCCTGCGTATTGTTTTCGCCGCCCTGCGATCCGTTGCCGTTAAGCTCGGGGGCTTTGCCGTTTTCCGACTCCGCAGGGGTGTTGCCCGCACGGTAGATTATAAACACGCCCACCACCAGCAGCGCCAGAAGCAGTACGACAGTAGTGGCAACGATCGCCGCTTTCTTCAGTGCTTCCGATTTCTTCTTTGCTTTTACCTGTCTCTGAAACGCCAGAAACTCCGGGTCATTCTGGGGAATTCTGCTCATCTTTTTCTCCTCATCCGAAAATCAGCCAGCCATAGCGCAGCGCGGGGATCTTTTGAAATCCCGCGGTGTCCATCGACACACGGTGCTCCTTGGCATACGCTTCCATTCTGGCATCCAGCTCCTTACCGTCCAGCAGCTGCTTCGCCTGTGCATAGCACTCGGGAAGACCTTTTTCCTGATAGCATACGAAATGCCAACCGTCCTCTGCCTTGTAGGTCATCGTATCTCCCACCTTGCGCTCCTGCTTCAGCCAGAGCAGCAGTGTATCGTCGGTGGACGAAGAGCAGATATAATTCTCGGAAAGTCCGCCGCTGTACTGAAGCGCCAGATCCTTCAGGGTCTGCTCGTCGGGAGCACTTTTGTAAAGCTGCTCTACCTTCTTGATGTTTGCCTCCGCTGCTGCGGTGGTGTACACAGAAAAGGGAACTACAATATCATATACGGTATCGGTCAGATCGGTGTTGGTGTACAGCGGTCTTGTCATATAGAACACGCCGAAGGTCATAGCCTTGTCAATGGAGCCACCCTTCTGCACCTTACCGTCACCCACTTTGCGATCGGTGGAAAACAGCCATGCATCGATTGCCAACTCAGAGCTCAGGCTATCCTTATAGGACTGACGGGTGTAGTCCGCACGGGCAAGAATGCCCGCCAGATCCTGCTCTGTGAGCTCCTCCTCGCCTCTTGCCTTTTGGATCTTACCAAGGCACTCGGCGTATCTTTCAAGGAGCTGTTCAGCGCTTTCACTTTCCGCCATCTCGTTGGCATAGCCCTCGTATTCCTCCACCAGCGCTTCCTTTTCCGCTGTGGTCATACCCTCGGTAAAGGGAACCTCGATCAAAGGAAACAAGAAGTCGCAGAACAGAAAATCATCCCCGTTCTCCTTGCAATACTGCACCAGCTCCTCCTCGGTGGCGGCGATGTCCTTTAGGATCGTCTCGCCCTTGACACGGGAAAGCGCCAGCATCTGCTCAAAGCGACGGATATCCGCAAGCTTGACACCGCGTCCGTAGGTCACTGACAGATACTCATCCATACCCATCTTTTCCTTTTCGGCATCGTAGGCAAGCAGCGTCATCTTCTGCTCCAGCTGCGCATTTTCTTCTTCGCTGAGCGTCACACCGTCGGCAACGGCAGCCTCGTAGATCATCATTCTTTCCATCAAGACCTCTGCCATACCCATGTACTGCGTCTTGTCCACGCCCATCAGGCGCACGTAGTAGGAAAACATGGGAACAGTCAGCTCGAAATGCTCGCTTTTCAGGATCACAACGTCCCGAATGCCCTTGCCGCTGTTACGGTAGGCATTGACCGCTACCAAAACGCCAAAGAAGGCAGCCAGTACCAGCACCAACGCCACCGCACCAATGATCACGCGCTTTTTTGTGAAAACTGCGGCAGAGCCCTTTCTTTTTTTCATGGCACCCTCTGCGGTGCGAGTGTTCTTCTTACGAGCCTGTTTCATATTCAATCCTTCTTTTCATTGTTCTTCGTGTAGGACTGCTCCGGAAAACAAACCGTGCAGTAGCGATAGCCTTCTTTGCTTGCACGCTCCGTATCCGAAACGGGAAGACGGTGCTGCGCTTTGACGGTCTTAACGTACCGACAGTCTGCGCGGTGAATACGTGCAGAGGACAGATTGAGAACGTACGCACACGCCTCTGATTCTTCCACCTGCGCAAAGGAAAATCTCTCCCTTGCACCGCGATCCGCCTGCCAAACGTGAGCCTGCCGCTTGCCGCAGGCAGCAAGGGACAGACAGAGCGACAGCAGCAGTAAAAATGCTCCGCCGCGCCTTAAAACCAAAATTGCATTCATAGACAAGATTGTACTATATTATCCCTCGATTGTCAAGACGCTATCTGTGACAAACTTGTGAACTTTTATCGCTTTATTTATTACCAAACGCATAAACAAAAGGATCGCCGTGCCGCGCACGCCGATCCCGAGTCTATGAAAACCATTTGCTAAAAAGCCTGCCAACCGTTTCCAGTATCTTGAATTTGACGGTATATCGCACCCCCCGATCCTCACTGACCAGCTTCACCTGCTCTTTTTCAAAGCCCGCCTTATACAACGTTTGATCGGCGGAAGCGGCGGACAAGCAGATCGGCGGATACAATACGCACCACCAATTCTTTCCCTTTGCCTGTCCGATACAGATCTGCAGCGAGAGGTATTCTCCCGACGGCAGCGCCACATCTCCGTACACCTTGGTGGGATAATACTCCGTGCAAAGGCGCAGCGAAACCGTATGGTCGCTGCCTTCCGCTATCAGCGTTTGCCGACAAACGGAAAGGATCCCTTCCTTTTCGTCAAGGATCATCTGCTCTGCCTGCTCACGGCTGTCACAGCTTTGCATCCGCTGCTCCAGTAGCGCCAGCACCGCATCTCTGACCGCCAGCTTGTTTGCCTGATCCTCAGCCGAATCCGAATTGGCAAGCACGTGCAGACGCAACGTTTTTTCATAGATCTGCGCATCGCTTGCCGTGGGCAGAAACAGACACGCTGTGCAAAAGACCGCCAGCGCCATGCATAAAACAAGGCATTTTTTCATATCGTTTGGTACCCCCTTTTTTGTTCCTGCCCAATATTTCCCGTCTATCGGGAAAATTATACATCCGAGTGGCAAATTTCTTTTTTGATTCGTTCCACCAGCAGCTGTGCATCCAGATCATCCGCCGCCTCTGCCATCAGATGGAAACGGGCGTCCTCGCAGGCACGCAAACGCACGCTGCCCTCCTTATATTTGCGCAGCAGCCCTTCTCCGTCAAAATCCTGCCGATGGCGCAGGACCAGCTGCAGCTTATCACGCAGCGGTACGGGAATATCCTCCTCCAGCACCGTGACCGCCTCGCAAATGCCCGCCAGATAGGGTGCGCGCAATTTGCCGCTTGCCACAAGCGCAGCAAAACGCATCGCAGCAAACAGTCCATCGGTGGCAAAGGGCTGCTGTCTTGCCAAACGCGAGCGAATGTGCCGCTCACCGTCGTTTGCGGGATACATCGTGTAGTAAACGGCATTTCCCCCTGCCGAGTGCACCGATCTCTTGATATATTCGGGACAGCAATACGGCAAAAACACGATTCCATCCCGCTTGACCTGCTCCAGCGCCAGCACGGTGTAAAGCTGCCAGTATCCTACCCGCATACCGCAAACCTCGGCGCGCACACGGCAGCCGCTCTCATCGGGATATAGGATGAGATCCCCTCTTTCGGAAAGCGTCGCCCCGCGGCGGCGCAGCGCCTTCCCCAACAGCTCGCAGGCACCCGATTCGGTGGGATGCACCTGCACGGAAAGTCCATGCAGATCGGTGTCGTTGTCGGCACAAAGCGCCGTGCAGTACAATAGGTCCAGCTCCTTACACAGAATCACCTCTCCATGCCGTCCGGTCTCTGCAGGCAATTCTCCCGCCAGATCCGAAAAGCGTCGCTCAAAGCGTGCATCGGGGTACAGACCGTCCCCATCGTACACATACAGCTCCGCAGAGTCCCGGTTTTCCTGCAAAAGCACCGTGTACGCACAGCCGAGACGGGAGGCGGCAAAGGATGCCTTGGAAGCAAAGCCCCATCCCAGATCGTACAGATCCGCTCCGCCCGCCAGTATACCCTCAAAGAAGCCGCGGTGGAATTCGCCCCTTCCCTTTTTACCGGGGCGCATCAGACCGATTCGTTCTCCCTCGCCGACGCACGCCGCAAGAGCTCTGCCTGCCCGATGTCCGCAGCGATACAAATCCTCCGGACGCAGTAAAAGCCGTCCCTCGCAAAAGCTGCCGCTATCCTGCATGGAAAGATCGGCGCTCAGCACCGAACGGGAGGCAACGATGGTGCCGGGCGGCAACAAAACGCCCCGTCCGATGCGGCTGCGGTCGCCGATCACTGCGGATGCCCCTACCACGGCTCCCTGCGAGATCGTGACGCCCTGACCGATGATTACATTTTCGGCGATCACAGCCTCTGTGACGGTGGCACCCGCGCCCACCTGCACGCCGTCCATCAGCACGCTTTTGGCAACCGAGGCGGTGGTTGCCAGCTTGACACCACTGCCCATCACCGTCGATTGTCCCGAAAGACGCATATTGCAAAGGCGGTATGCCTCGGGCGTTCCCACGTCGCACCAGTGTCCCGTCACCCGAGCACCGTACAACGCAATTCCCTTTTGCAAAAGGGAGGGAAATACGTCCCCACCGAAATCCAAGGGCTGCACGGCGCAAATGGCATGGCGGATCGCCTGCTCACCCAGTACGTATATGCCCGTGTTGGCAAGATCTCCCCGTACTCCCGACCAGGTGGGCTTCTCCACAAACTCCAAGATCCGACCGTCCTTATCGCACTGTAAAAGTCCCAATCCCCTGGGATCCTCCACCGCAGCCAGGCAAAGCACTGCTGCGCAGTCCTTGTCGCGACGCAGCTCGACGGCTTGCCAAAGATCAAATTCAAAGTAGGCGTCTCCGCTGACCACCAGGCACTCCTGCCACTGCTCTGCGCCCGGGATCAGCGAAAGGCATCCTGCGCTACCCATGGGCTGCTCCTCCCTTATGCAGATCGGCTTCAGCGTGCCGCCGTAGCTCTGCAGCGCAGCTTCGATGTGCTCGGCAAGATAGCCCGTCATGACGTAGGCATCGGTCACCCCCATGCGCTCCAGTCTTTTCAAAATGTGGAACAGCAGCGGCTTGCCCAAAACCGGCAAGAGAGGCTTGGGCGTGGTTGCCGTCAAGGGACGCAGACGCTTGCCCTGCCCGCCGGCAAGGATCACTGCGGCAGGTGCCATTCGTTTTGTTTCCATTTTGTTCACCTTTCTTTTTTTGTTGCTATCTTTTCCATTTTGCAACGCATTATTCCAAAAGGTGAATATATTTGCTCGCGCGGGAACAGAATAGCGTATCTTACAGAAAGGCGGAAGCAATATGCCCAAAACCAAAGCCCAAACCGTGCTGGTCCTCAAGGCAACGGACAGCGATTTTTTCGAAGAAGCACACCTGATCCTAAAGGATAAATATGAGGTAAAGCATCCCTCCCTCTCCATGGTGGAGGAAGCCAACCGCATCATTCAGAATGCCGAGCAGCGTCAAGCGGAGCTTTGCCCCCAAAAGAAGCCCTCCGGCTCCGTCGAACCGCGGCTGCGCTGGTTTTTGTCGGGCGCACTGTTTGGTATGATCGCATGCTGCCTTGGGGCATTTGTGCTTTCACTGCTCATTTGACGCTTTGTTCACAATTTGTTCATATTTATCTGTTATAGTAACCTTACCGTAACCGTTTTACCATCACGGCAACGCCGTCGTCCCCGTGCTTGGACGACAAATGCCGTTTACATTTGTCGGGACAATGGAAGATTGTCCTCGTTTTGCTCTGCAACAAATTAAGAGAAAGGAATATTTATGGCTAAAAAACCCGAAGAAAAAGTTAAAGTCATGCTGCTTGGCGGTCTGAACGAGATCGGCAAGAACATGACCCTCATCGAATACAAGGATCAAATGATCATTATTGACTGCGGCATCGGCTTTCCCGACGACGATATGCTGGGCATTGACCTTGTCATCCCCGATTTCACCTATGTGGAAAGCAACGCCGACAAGCTGCTGGGTGTCTTCATCACCCACGGTCACGAGGACCATATCGGCGCCGTGCCCTACCTGCTGAAAACGCTGAACGTACCTGTGTTTGCCACCCGTCTTGCCATCGGCATCCTGCAGAACAAGCTCATGGAGCACCTTCTGGACTACACCCCGGAGCTTGTGGACGTGGAGGCGGGCGACACGGTCAAGGTGGGGGATTTCCAGGTGGAATTCATCCGCGTCAATCACTCCATCGCCGACGCCTGCTGTCTGGCAGTCAAGACCCCCGTGGGCACCATCCTGCACACCGGTGACTTCAAGCTGGATCTGACCCCCATCGACGGCGACGTGATGGATCTGCACCGCCTTGCCGAGATCGGCAAGAAGGGCGTGCTGCTGATGCTTTGCGAATCCACCAACGTGGAGCGCCCCGGCTACACCCCCTCCGAGCGTACCGTCGGACAGGCGCTGGACACCATCTTTGCCCAGAACAAGGACAAGCGCCTTGTTATTGCCACCTTCTCCTCCAACGTACACCGCGTGCAGCAGATCATCGACAAGAGCGCACGCTACGGCAGAAAGGTGGTCATCACCGGCCGCAGCATGATGAACATCGTCACGGCTGCCAGCGAGCTGGGATACATGAACGTACCCGAAGGGCTGATCGTCGACATCGGTGAAATGAAGCGCTACAATCCCGAGCAGATCACCATCATCTGCACGGGCAGTCAGGGCGAGCCCATGTCCGCCCTCTACCGCATGGCGTACGGCGAGCACGACCGCGTGACCCTTGGCAACAAGGATCTGGTGGTCATCTCCGCTCATCCCATCCCCGGCAATGAAAAGCTGGTGGACAACATCATAAACGAGCTTTACCGCCGCGGCATCGCCATCTACCGCGAGGAGAATTCCGACGTGCACGTGTCGGGCCATGCCTGCCGCGAGGAGATCAAGCTCATGCACGCCCTTGTGAAGCCCAAATTCTTCATGCCCATCCACGGCGAATGCAAGCATCTCTGCTCCCACCGCGATCTCGCGGTCGAAATGGGAATGTCCCCCCAGAACGTCTTTGTTTCCGACATCGGAAAGGTACTGGAGCTGGGCTCCAAGACCGCCGCGTGGGGCGGCACCGTGCCCGCAGGTCGCGTACTCATCGATGGCAAGGGCGTGGGCGACGTGGGCAGCATCGTCCTGCGTGACCGCAAGCATTTGGGCGAGGATGGTATCATCGTTATCGTAGCGGTGCTCAACGACTTCGACCGATCGCTTGGCTCCGTGGATATCGTCACCCGAGGCTTTGTGTACGTCAAGGAATCCGAAGAACTGATGACCGAAATGAAGGAGGTCGCTTGGCAGAGCCTTGGCGACGCGCTGGGTCAGGGTATCACCGATCCGGCACAGCTCAAGGGCAAGCTTCGCGACGACGTTAACCATTTCATCTACAACAAGACCAAGCGCCGTCCTATGGTGCTGCCGGTCATTATCACGGTATAATGAACGCCAAAAGGGCTGCCGTCGGCAGCCCTTTTTTACCACACTTTTCCCCCCTCTTATGGTTGACTTTTTCCCTGGGGTCTGTTACAATACCGATAACTACAAAAAAGGAGTATCCCATGCTTTTGTACACGATTCTCATCTGCTTTTTGGCCGGCATGGGCGCAGGTCTCGGCACCGGATTTGCGGGCATGAGTGCAGCCGCTGTCATCAGTCCCATGCTTGCCACCTTCCTTGACATGGACCCCTATCTGGCAGTGGGCATCGCCCTTGCCTCCGACGTGCTTGCCAGCGCTGTTTCGGCTTACACCTACGGCAAAAACAAAAATCTGGATATCAAAAACGGCTTTGTCATGATGGCGGCAGTGCTTTGCTTTACCGTTTTGGGCAGTTTTGTCGCAAACAACGTGGGCAAAACCACCATGGGCAGCTTCTCGGTCTTCATGACCATGCTGCTTGGCATTAAATTTATCGTAAAGCCCGTGATGACCACCAAAGAAGCCCGCGCAGGGAAATCGAAACGCCGCCAGATCACGGAAAGCGTGATCTGCGGCACGCTCATCGGCTTCATCTGCGGATTCGTGGGTGCGGGCGGAGGCATGATGATGCTGATGATCCTGACCTCGGTTCTCGGCTACGAATTAAAAACGGCGGTGGGAACCAGCGTGTTCATTATGACCTTCACCGCCCTGACCGGATCGGTCAGCCACTTTGCGCTGGGCGGAATGCCCGATATCACGGTGCTGATCCTTTGCGTGCTCTTCACCCTGCTTTGGGCGCGGCTGGCCGCTCTTTGGGCAAACAAAGCCACTCCCAAAATGCTGAATCGTATCACAGGCGTGATCTTAACCGTGCTCGGCTCGGTCATTTTGATCGTCAACTATGTCAAATAAAAAATCGGAAAAGCATCGCTTTTCCGATTTTTTATTTACTTTACCTTGCTCAGAGTGGAAAGAACGTTTTGGGAAATGGATGTATCCCCACTTGCCTCAACGGCAACCGTGATCACGTAGGTCTTTTCATCACCGGTCACCGCATACTGTGCCTGCTTCAGGGAAACGCCGCTGACGTCCATGTCATAGGTAACGACCATAACGTCCATGCCGTTGTTCTTGGTGTGCTCCACCTTCAGATTGGTGGCGGTCATGCCGGCTGCCTCGAAATAGGGGAAGAACATTTTTTCAAATTCCTCGGCGGTCATATCGTCATACAGATCGGTCTTGTTTTCGGCAGTGATGTTGATGGATGCAGCCTCACCGGAGGTGAACATCACAAGGCCGCTCTCTTCGCTCTTGGTCCAATCCTCGGGGTATGCAAAGGCGATATCGCCGTTGTCATACATGGTGTAGCCATCGGGAACGGTGATCTCGGTCTTTTCGTCATCGTTGCCACCGCAGGCAACCAGGGTCATAGCGGCCAGCACCATCACAAGAGCCAGCAGCATGCAAAGCAGTTTTTTCATAAAAACCTCCAAATAAATTATTCGTGGAACGAATCTATTTTGTATTGTACCATATACAACTATATTTGTCAATATTAATTAACTTTTTGTTGATATTTTTCAAGAAAAACAGTAGCGCTTTTTTCGCCAATTATAGCAGGAAGGCTTGATTAACGCAATCCGCTTGTTGTGATTGCCAAAGCGATTTACAATAACAGTGGGCTCTGCACACGGGTAAACGAACGTCCCATGTGGTCGTTGCACATTGTTTAGCCTTCCCCGGTGGGGGAAGGGGGACTATTTTGCCGCAGGCAAAATGGTGGATGAGGAGATCGCTTGCCGATAAACGCAATGAGAAACCGAAAGGTGCATTTTGTTTTTGACAAAAAAGAAGCTTTTTGCCCCTTCGGGCAAAAAGCCTCCGCAATTCTTCATTCTTCATTCTTCATTCTTCATTCTTCACTCAAAAAAACGCCCTTGCAAGCAAAGGCGTTTTTCGTTATATCAATAATTTTCTGCGTGGATCTCAAAGTAGCTCTTGGGATGTGCGCAGGTGGGGCAGACCTCGGGAGCCTTGGTGCCCACCACCAGATGTCCGCAGTTGCGGCATTCCCAAACCTTGACCTCGCTCTTTTCGAACACAGCGGCGGTCTCCACGTTGTGCAGCAGCGCACGGTATCTTTCCTCGTGCTGCTTTTCAATAGCAGCCACCAGACGGAACTTGGCAGCCAGCTCCGGGAAGCCCTCTTCCTCGGCGGTCTTGGCAAAGCCTGCATACATATCGGTCCATTCGTAGTTTTCACCCTCAGCGGCGGAAACCAGATTTTCAGCGGTGTTGCCGATGCCCGCAAGCTCCTTGAACCACAGCTTTGCGTGTTCCTTTTCGTTGTCGGCGGTCTTCAGGAACAGCGCTGCGATCTGCTCGTAGCCCTCCTTCTTGGCAACCGATGCAAAATAGGTATACTTGTTTCTTGCCTGGCTCTCGCCCGCGAATGCGGCCTCCAGATTCTTTTCGGTCTGCGTACCTGCGTACTTGGTCTTCTTTTCCATATTCGTATCCTCCGATTATTATTTATTTTGTATGTAACTTTTGATGGCCTCAAAAGTAACGTCGCTTAAATGATGCTCGATCTTGCAGGCGTCCTCGGAAGCGATCTCGGGATCCACCCCGATATCGGTCAGCCACTTCGTCAGAATGGTGTGCCGTTCGTAGATCTTTTCGGCGATCTCGGTGCCAATTTCGGTCAAGCGAATGGCGCCGTCCTCTCCAACCGTGATATATCCGCCGTTTTTCAGCAGTCCCATGGCGCGGCTGACACTCGGCTTGGAAAAGCCCATGTGCTCGCCAACGTCCACGGAGCGCACGAAATTGCTCTCTCTTGTCAGTACAAGGATCGTTTCCAAATACATTTCGCCCGATTCCTGTAATTGCACGTATATCTCCTCCCATCTCCGAATATCTATATATATGTACGTATTAACGTCTTTGCATGTTATGGATATTATAGCATACCTCTTTCGTTTTTGCAAGCACCCGCGCCTTGATTCTTACACTTTTTTAGCCGATTTATACATACTTTCACAGAGGATGGACGGGTGAACTGAAAAAATTGACGAAATGTAAAATTTCCGTTATTTTTTTGTGCATTCCCTCTTGACAAAACGGGAATCGGTTGCTATAATACCCACAGGTTAGTTGATGCTAACTGCGAATTCGAGGTGAACGAAATGAATCTGACGCAGGCAACAGAAGGAATCGAATACATCGTCAAGGGCATCGAGACCGACGACGAGGAGCTCAATGCGTTTCTCTTCTCGCTCGGCTGCTACAGCGGCGAGCCCATCACCGTCATCGCACACCGCAAGCACGGATGCGTCGTTTCCATCAAGGACGGCCGATACAACATCGACAAGGAGCTGGCTTCAGCGATTTTGATCTGACAGACCAAAATTCTGAGGTCTTCGCTTAGCCCTCGAGTTAGCCGCTGCTAATTATCAATGGCTTATTACTCAGTTTATTTTAAACTCTATGAATATCGAGGAGGAGTTTTCTATATGAGAATCGCACTGGCGGGCAATCCCAACAGCGGCAAGACCACCATGTACAACGCGCTGACCGGCAAAAATGAAAAGGTCGGCAACTGGGCGGGGGTCACCGTTGACAAGAGAGAAGCCCCCATCAAAAAGAACTACTGTACCGGTGAGGCACCCATCGCGGTGGACCTGCCCGGCGCCTACTCCATGTCTCCCTTCACGTCCGAAGAGAGCGTGACAAGCAACTACGTGAAAAACGAGCATCCCGATGCCATCATCAACATCGTGGACGCCGCCAACCTCAGTCGTAGCTTGTTCTTCACCACCCAGCTCATGGAGCTTGGCATTCCCGTGGTCGTGGCACTGAACAAGAGCGACGTCAACGAAAAGAAGCAGAACAAGATCGATGCCAAAAAGCTTTCCGAAAAGCTGGGCTGTCCCGTTATCGAAACGGTTTCCACCTCGGGCAAGGGTCTGAAAGAGGTCGTTACCGCCGCTGCCGCCCTCATCGGCAAGGGGCAGACTGCGCCCTACTTTCAGGGTGAGGTAGATCTGACCAGTAAGGAAGCGGTCGAGGCTGCCGACAGAGCGCGTTTTGCCTACGTCAACAAGATCGTTGCCGAGGTCGAGACCAGAACGGTGCTGACCAAGGACAAGAACAAGCAGGACAAGATCGACGCGGTCCTGACCAACAAATGGGTGGGGATTCCGCTCTTTGCCGTTGTCATGTGGGCGGTGTTCTGGATCTCTCAGGTGGGTCCCGGTGTGTGGATCGCCGAGGGCTATGAATTTTCAAACGGCTTTACCATTCCCGGTCTTGTGACCCTCATTGAAATGTTCGGCGAATGGGTCTCCGGACTGCTGGTGGATGCCGCTCCCATTCTGCAGACCATCATCGTCGACGGCATCATCGGCGGTGTGGGCGCCGTTGTCGGCTTCCTGCCGCTTGTCATGGTGATGTACTTCCTTCTGGCGCTGCTGGAGGACTGCGGCTACATGGCACGCGTTTCGGTGGTGCTTGACCCCATCTTCAAGAGAGTGGGACTTTCGGGCAAATCGGTCATCCCGCTGGTGGTGGGCACCGGCTGTGCCATCCCCGGCATCATGGCTTGCCGTACCATCCGCGACGAAAGAGAACGCAGAGCCACCGCTATGCTGACGCCCTTCATCCCCTGCGGTGCCAAGATCCCCGTGATCGCGCTGCTGGCAGGTCTGTTCTTCCCCAAATCAAGCTGGGTTTCTCCTTTGATGTACTTCCTGGGTCTGCTGCTGGTGTTCTTTGGAGCGCTGCTCATCAAGTGGATCTCCGGCTACAAGTACAGAAAATCCTTCTTTATCATCGAGCTTCCCGAATATAAGATCCCTTCCTTCTGGAACGCCACCAAGTCCATGTGCGCTCGCGGTTGGGCATACATCGTCAAGGCAGGTACCATCATCCTGATCTGCAACGCAGTTGTCACCATCATGCTGAACTACTCCTGGACCTTCAGCCCTGCGGCTCCCGAGGAATCCATTCTGGCAAGCATCGCAGAACCCGTTGCCTTCCTGCTGATCCCGCTGGGCTTCGGCGCTTGGCAGCTGGCGGCGGCAGCCATCACCGGCTTCATCGCCAAGGAAGAGGTGGTCGGCACCCTGGGCGCCGTGTTCACCGCCCTCGCCGTCAATGAGGACTTCGAGCTGCTGCAGCCCGGTCACGGTGAGGCCATCCTCGGCATCTCCGCAGCGGCGGGGCTTGCTTACCTGATGTTCAATCTGTTCACCCCTCCTTGCTTTGCCGCCATCGGCGCCATGAACTCCGAGATCAAGAGCAAGAAATGGCTGTTCGCCGGCATCGGTTTGCAGTTCTCCATTGCCTACACGCTGTCCTTCCTTGTGTACCAGATCGGTACGCTGATCACCGAATCGAAGCTTGGCAAGGGCTTCCTCCCCGGTCTTGTTGCAGTTATCGCGATCATTGCCACGGTGGTATTCCTTGCCATCCGCTCCAACGCAAAGGCTAAGAAGGAATACAAGAAATAATCCAAAACGAGGTCTTACATATGCTTGTCAACATCATCGCCACCATCCTTGTGGTTGCCGCGCTCGGCGGCGCGATCGCATACGTGATCAGAGCCAAAAAGAAGGGTGCCAAATGCATCGGCTGCCCGCACAGCAGCAGCTGTCCCTCTGCCAAAGGCGGCGCTTCTTCCTGCGGCTGCGGTTGCGGTGAATCGCGCGGTAAGCAAAATTAAAAAGTTTCTCCCTCCACCTCCGACAGTCCTTGACTGCGGGGGTGGTTTTTTCTGTTTTTTTGTGCTATACTGTAACCAAATGAAGATATTTCTTGTCTATACAATTGAAAACTACACAGAAAGCAGGATATGAACATGACAAATAAAGTGCGATACTGTCTGCTATCATCCCTCCTCATTGCGGTGCTGATCCTTTCGGGCATCGGCATTTACCGCTTGGCTTCCCCCTCGGATGATCGGAATGCGTCGGGATACCCCATCAAGGAGCTTCCCCTTCAGAGCACGGAAGGCAACGAAATCGCGATCATTCCCCCTTGGGAGGAAATGACAAACGGAATGCGTTTCCCCTATCTTTTCTATGAAGGGATCGAGTATAGCGGCGGCAACATCATCCCCAAGGGCAAGACCTATCTCGGCGGCGCTTTGGGAAAAGTCAGCGTCAGCGCCGAGGATCTCCAAAGCGGCAAGACCTATACCGAAGAGGCGACCGTCCACGCCGTCACGGGCGTTTCCACCGAGTGCTCTCTGGCACTCTGCTTTGCAAACGATGAGAATGCCTACGTTTACAACAATTCGCTCTACCGCCCCGAAACACTATCCGACCTCGTCACCGATCTGAATCTGGAAAGCTACCTAAGCTTCGGCTACATCTACAATGAGCAATCAAGCGACAACGTCCGCTTTGAATACGATAGCGCTGTCTTTCTTTGGCAGATGCTGCTTATCGACAACTTAAGCGCCAAGGCAGTCGACGTCACCGCCGAAGGAACCTTTGCAGGACGGCTTCTGTCGGTCTCCGTCGACATTCCCGTGCTCGGCTACCACAACATCAGCCTTGCCGTCACCAAAGAAGGCTATCTTTCCACCAATATTCTAAATACCGGCAAAAGCTTCTATATCGGAAAAGAGAAGGTGGATGCCTTCGTTTCCTACGTGAAGGAAAACTGCGACGGCTACAGGATCGTGTACGTTGGTGGCACGGATCCCATTCCCGAATAACAAAAAGGCACTTTTTAAGAGAAAAGTGCCTTTTTTTACGCAAAACGGTTGCACAAATGCAAGTTTTATGGTATTCTGTAACTGTAAATCCACCCTCGGAGGTTTGACTTGGTCTTTTTATTTGCTCTTTGCTTTGTTGCCGGTTTTATCGGTGTAAGGCGTCGACGTGAGGACGAGATCCCCCTCGCCCCCTCCGTTACCACATCCATCAACGGCATCTTCGTCCTGCTGGTACTGCTCTCTCATTTCTATCAGTACGCAGGGAAGTATATCAATCAGAATTCCTACGTGATCGCCCGCGATTATTCGGGGCAGACCATCGTTGCCACCTTCCTTTTCTTCTCGGGATACGGCATCATGCACCAAATTCTAAAGAAAAAACGTGCCTACGCCCGTAAGATGGTCACCCATCGTCTGCTCAAGGTCCTTCTGCACTTTGATCTGGCAATGATCCTCTTCTGGATCCTCGGCTGGTACTGCGGCAAGGCGGACTATGATCCCATTTTACTGCTCAAGGCAGCCATCGGCTGGTCGAAGCTGTCGATCGGCAACAGCAACTGGTTCATTTTTGCCACCCTTTGTCTGTATCTCATCGTATTCATCGCTTTCTTTTTCTATAAAGAAAAGCCCCTACCCTGCCTTGTGGCGGTGGTGGTGCTGACCTGCCTTTACATTTTCCTCATCATGCAGTCCGAAAACAACACCTCCCGCTTCTACAACACTATTTTCTGTTTCGTCGGCGGCATGTGGTTCTGCTACTTGGAAAAGCCCATTCGCAGCTTTCTTCGCAAGAGCAATCTGGTGTACTATACGGTGGGTGCGGTGCTTGTCGTGACCGCCACCGTCAGCTGCTTACTGTTCACCGGAAGCAGAGAGCCGCTTTTCTGGATCCTCTACAATATCTACGCCCTTTCGGTGGCGCTGATCTTTGTGTGGCTTTCCGAGAAGCTGGTATTCGGCAACGCCTTCATGCTGTGGCTCGGGAAATATACCTTCCCCATTTATATTCTCCAGCGCATTCCCTGCCTCTTCCTTCGTCAGGTGGGCGTGCTCGAGCAAAGCCGCGTGCTCTACCTTGTGCTTTGTCTTGCCATTACCGCTGCTCTTGCCATTTCCTTTCAATTTGTTACCGACCGACTGGATCGACTCATCTGGTCCAAAACCGAAACTAAATCCAAAAGAAAGTAGGAAACTCTATGAACAAAGCCATCAAAACCGTTTTGCTTGTTCTACTTGACATCTTGCTTGCTGCTGCCATTCTATGCGTATTCGCGTACTATCATCACATCCGCTACCTTTGGGGCGGTGTGGAGACCCCCACCAACGGTGGCGGGCTCGTCTTTGACAATCCCTTTGATGACGATTCTGATGACAAAGAGGATTCCGAGCCGAACGTGGGAGGAGAGAATGAAAACGATCCCTCGGGTGGGGAGGAAAACCCTGACAAAGAAGAGGATGACGGCTATGACCGCTCGGGCGACTTTGGAGAAAAATTCTACGATAAATTTCTGAAGAAGGGCGAAGCGATCATCTCCACCGATACACAGTATAAAAGCAGTGATATTTCCATCACGCTGGAGGAGATCAATACCGAGCTGTACTACAACAATAAGACCTATTTCGTACAGTATTTCATCTATGACATCTACATCCGCAACGTAGAGAATTTCTACACGGGCGCCAACACCACACGTCTGCCAATGGACGAGCTGATCGAAAGCACCACGGTGGATGAAAATCTGGGGCTGAACCGTGACTTTGCCATCGCAGCCGTCAACGGGGATTATTGGGGAAATGCCAACCACACCCATATAGCAGTGCGCAACGGTGAGCTTTTGCGCAAGAGCGATTATATCGAAAGTGACATTTTGGTCATGTATTACGACGGAACCATGAAGACCTACCATCCCGAGGAATACAGCTTCCGCGAGATCGCGGGCAGATCTCCTTATCAGGTGTGGGAATTCGGTCCCTCGCTGCTGGACGAGAACGGGAAAGCGCTGAAAACCGAGGATTTTGACCCCTCCAGCTACGACAGCCACGTCATCGGCGAGCGCAACCCCCGCTGCGGCGTGGGATATTACGAGCCGGGACATTACTGCTTCGTGGTGGTGGACGGACGCAGCTCGGATTCGCAGGGCATGCGTATGTTCCAGCTGGCGGACGTCTTTGAGGAGCTGGGCTGCTCCGTTGCCTACAACATGGACGGCGGTGACAGCTCTCAAGCATATTTCAACGGAAATGATATCCGCGTGGACGAGGACAGAGAGCAAAAGGGTGAAGCACAGCGCAAGCTGTACGATATCATCTGCATCGGTGAGGTGAAGAAGCAATGAAAATTCTTAAAAAGATCATCGACGTGTTTTTCAGATTGCTGCCGCATCTGAATTTTGCCCTTGCCATCTGCTTTATCACCTTCTACATAGTGGACCGATTTAACCGTCCTATGGCGTTCATCAACAACGAGATCTCCAAGGGAATGCTCGTGGCGTTTGCCGTGAGTGTGATCCTGCAATCGGTACACAGCATTTATCGTAATCTGAAATAATTAAAAACACGGTGCAATCGCTTGCACCGTGTTTTTTATGTTCAGCATTAAATATCTTCGCTATCCAGACGCTTAAAGCCGTTACCAAGAACTTGGCTCGCAGAGGTAACGATCATAAACGCAGAGGGGTCTTCCGACAAAATAATATCTCTTGCCTTGGGCACCTGTCTCTTGCGCATAACGCAAAGCAGGATCTTCTTTTCCGCACCGGTATAAGCACCCTCGCCGTTCAGATAGGTCACACCGCACACCATTTCTTTGTTGATACGGTTGGCGATCTCGGGCTCTTTGTTGGTGATGATATACAGCATACGGCTTTCATCACCGCCGTACAAAACGCGGTCGGTAAAGAAGGACTGTAAGAATACACACACCAAAGAGAATGCCAATACGTTAAGCGCCAGATGCTGATAATCTGCAGCAGTACCGAAGAGCATGATCGCGCCGTCTACGATGATGTAGAAGGTACCGGTCTTCATGTAGCGGTACTTGGTGTGGATTACCTTTACAACAATATCACTTCCGCCAAAGGATGCGCCGATATACAGCATCAAACCAATGGCAAGA
The DNA here is from genome assembly GCA_015064925.1 of Oscillospiraceae bacterium. Classification (GTDB taxonomy): domain Bacteria; phylum Bacillota; class Clostridia; order Oscillospirales; family CAG-272; genus SIG655. The sequence continues at coordinate 20,723 of SVRH01000028.1, forward strand.
CCGGAAATAACACCGCCAAACAGCGCGCCGGTCACGGGATCTACAAAATTTCCGTCAAATTCTGCTTTTCCCAGATTTTCTTTCATAACGGGCAGCAGAGTTCTTTCAAATACTTCTACCATGAAGGTGTTGGCAAAAGTACCTGCCACGGTGGGGATCATAAATTTCATTCCCAATTTCCAAATGCCCAGCGCAATCAAGGGAACGTTGATCAGCGCCATCAGAATACCGGTACCGATATAGGGACCACCAAGATTTTCAACCAATCTTTGAATACCGATCGCAAAACCGGACGCACCACCGGGAGTCAGCCCCGAAGGATTCAAGAAAATAGCGATCGAGAACGAATACATGAGAACGCCGAGAATAAAAAGAATAACCTTTCCTCTCTTGCTCTGTGCAATTTTGCCCATATTGCCTCCATAAAACAGTATTTAACATTTGTCAAATTTTCAACAAAGGAATCCTAGCACAAAAAAGCGCGATTGTCAATATACTTTTTCGTTTTTGGCAAAAAACTGCCGTTTTTCGCTTCACAAGAGTCTATCTTCTCTTGCCTTTTGCCAATTGACTCGCAGTACCTTGACCATATCCGAATTGATCTTTTCCTTGGTCTGATACACGTAGCCGTTTGCCATCAGGGTGCGCAGAGAATCCGCCACCTCGTTGCGGGGAAGGCCCTCGTTGCGGCATACCGTCTCCACGGTCGCCCAAAAGGTCGGGCAGGGCTTTTTCTTTTTGCCCTTGTTTTTGTCGTACACGCCGGCAAGCGAGCGCAGGATCTTGCCCGCCGTACCCGTTTCGGTGCGTTCTGCGTCGGGCAGCAGTCGGCAATCGGTGGCGCACTCCGCCAGCTGCTTGCTGCAGGCATCTCTGACGGCATACACCGTCACCTCTTTGCGACACTTGGTCACAAGGAAGCTCACCGCCGAGCTGAAATGGCCGTCCCCCGTGAAGATCACGTAGGCGCCCACGTTATCCTTGCCAAAGGCACTCTGATAAATATGGTCGAGCATGATAAAGTCGGTGAAATCCTTCTCAAAATTG
>SVRH01000029.1 GCA_015064925.1 Oscillospiraceae bacterium
TCCATTCCCTTTTGCTCCATACGGTCATACAGCTCAAAGCCCACCATCAGGAATTCAAGGTAGGTGTGATAGGTGGTGTCTCGATCATGGATGGTCTGCAGATTGCTCTGAATATTGCGCAGGGCAAAGGCGTAGTATTCCTCATCGTCCACGTGCCTTGTGATCTCGTTCATGCTGTAGGAGATCCAGTGGTCCTTGTGCTGCTCGTATTCTGCCTCAATGAAGTGGTCTACGGCAGCGCGGGCGGCACTGAGCCATTTGTCGTCTTTAGTAAGGCTGTACAGACGGCAGAGAGCAAAGGTGGCTTCACCGTCGTAGTAGACGGTACGGAATTCTTCTTTGTTTGTAAAGTCGCCACTAAGAACGTGATAATACTCACCGGTTTCCCGGTTCAGCTGCATGAGAATTCCGTTGCCCAGCTTTTGGCAGATATCTTCGTATTTTTTGTTTTGGAATACGTCCATGTATTCGGTCATGGCGATGACCATGATACCGTTTCCGCCCAGCTTGAATTCGTTTGAATCCGCCTCGTACAGATACGCAACGGTCTTTTCCTCATCACGGTAGCGAACCTGTGAGATCAGATAGTCAAAGGTCTTTTCGATGGTCTGCTTCAGCGTTTCATCCGGCTGCATTCTGTATCGACAGATCAGCGACCAGATGGTGCTTCCGTGGCGCAGAATATTGTAGCCCTCGATATTGTTGTCAAAACGTGGGTACATTCCGTACACGAAGGAACCGTCTTTTTTGACCTGGCGCAGCAGAAAATCAGTGGCATCGGTCAGGATCGACTGCACGTATTCCTTGTCAATTTGATCCACCTTTCGTCTGCCGTACTCAAGTCCGTCGGCATACAGCGGGTAGATGCTTTGATCCTCCTCCATCATAAACCCGTAGCACTTGAATTTTAGAAAGCGCTCGGGAAGGGAAGCGACCTTTTTTCTGCCTGCCTTTTTGAGATAGGTGTTCAGATACGTAAGGTCGATGTCTCCCTCTTCGTAGGCATAGATCTTTGCACCGTTCAGCTCAGCCCCCAAAAGGGCTACGTCAAACTGCGCATCCAGCGAAAGTCCCCAGTGATAGTACTCGCTGCGGGCGGTAGAGATCTCGTGCTTTAGATCGTCGTGGGAGATCCACTCGGCGGTGTAAACGATATCTGCCTTGATCCATATCGGTGAAAGCCCGTCACGAATACCCTCCCGTGCGGCATTTGCGGCTGCATCCCACGCCTTTTCGGGGGTACTGCCGATGCCGGTATACACCCTTGCGCGCTGCTGCTTGTCGCACACCGAAAGAAAGACCGCGTGTCCCGCCTCCGGTACGGGACAATTTCCCAGAGCCTTTTTCATCTGTTCTGTCAGAACACTATCCTTCAGCAAGGCAAGCCTTGCATCAAAGGATGCGGTGCTTTGCGGCTCTTTGTGAAGAAGGAAGGGAAAAAGCAGTCCGATGCCGACAAGCAAAGAAACGATCGCAACGATGCATATCCGAGCGGTCCTTCTTGTCATGTGTACATTCTCCTATGTGTTGCGGACGGGGATTTTACTCGTGAAATGTCAGCGACTTGGAGTGCTTTATGAAATCGGGCTTCATTTCCTTGTAATTTTCCTCGTAGGTCATATACTGCACCAACCAGAAGCAATCTTTATCCTTGTGGAAGGTGACAAGGTACATATATTCCTCGCCGTCGATCTTTTCTTTGTAATCGTAGTAATCCATTCCGTTTTGGGTTTTCAGCTCCCAGGTCGACTGATCGTTCCCCCAGGCAACCATATCCACGTACTGCTCGATCGTGTAGTTTTCCAGTCCTGCCATCAGCGAAAAATCATCGCGAATGAAGGTCACGTATGCATAATCGCTTTCGAACACGTAAGCAAATTTATCTTCCCATTCGGTGGGATCGGCTTCCTTGTATTCGTCGGTCAGCGTGATGGTAAAATCATCGGTGGTAAAGTCCTTGGGGTCCGGCGTATCCGAAAACAGATAGGAGATTCCGAATCCGGTGGCAAGACCGAGGATGACTGCGACAATGGAAACGAGAATGCTTTTTTTACCCTTTGTTTTACGGTGAGCAAGGATCTCTTCGTCGGTTACGTTGTCAAAGAGGAAGGGGTTGCCCGCACCGGGATTGAATTGGCAGCCGCCGCTGAGATACCAGTCATCGCTGCCCTCGGGGATCTTGAAGTAGTCGAAGTAATTCTTCTCGGTATACTTCTTGTTTTTAAAGGGGGTGGCAAATACCTTCAGCGCGCAGTCTTCAATTTCAAAGGTCTTGCTTTCACCGTTTTTCAGCATGCAAAGCGTTCGACAGGGGGTGCCGTTGATGACTAGTTCATCGCTGTTGGGATCCTCGATATAGAAGGTGATTTTTCCAAGACTTGCGACGAAGCTCTTGTTTCTTTTGATGGTCAGATTTCTCATGATGTTAGATTCCTTTCTGTATTTTCAAAAATAGGATGCTCATGTAAGGAATGTGCGGTTTCTAGCTCGCTGTCGCTTTTAACGGTCCATACGAATTTCTCGGCATGGTAGAAGCGAGTGCTTAGCTTCACGGGGAAGCTGTTACGATCCTGCTTGTCGTAGGCGATGAAGTCGGGGCGGGCAAGAAAATTGAATGCCATGCAGGTCAAAAGGATGTGTACCGGCGATTTGCGCTGCTTTTCACGGCACACGTTGGTGTAAAGCTGCCCGACGTATGCGTTTGGCAAATATTTTTTGATTTTGCGAATGAGGAGGGGATTGAAGGATTCGATGCAGTAAACGCCCTTGTAGTCGTTGAGAAGAGCAGCCACCTTTTCACACAGAGAGCTGTCGAGGCTTTCACCCTTTAGCTCCACCAGCAGCGGTACGCGACCGTTCACCAGCGAAAGCACCTCGGAAAAGGTAGGAATGTGCTGATCGCTTCCCGCAAGGCACAGCGTTTGTAATTCTGCACTATCCAGCTCAGAGAGGCGTTTGTCTTTTCCCGTCATGCGTAAAAGGGTGTAGTCATGAAAGACCATGACCGTGCCGTCTTTTGAAAGCTGCACGTCTAGCTCGATGCCGTAGCCCGCAAGGCAGGCGCGTTCAAAGGCAGCAAGGGAATTTTCGGGGATCTTCCCGCCGTGCAATCCGCGGTGGGCGTAGTCACAAAGAAGCCTTGGCTCGGTGGGCGCTTTGGCGCGGGGACGCACAAAAACAAACAGATACAAAAGGGCAAGCAGTATCAAAAATGAAAGCAATGAAATTCCAATAATCATCATATCAATCCACATCCAGATGTTCAAGAACACTCAGCTTTTGGGAAGGCTGGCAGTCACCGTGCTTGACAAAGAACATGGTGACAAAGGAGAGGACTACAAATGCTGCACCGAAGGGGAAGAAGGTGTAGCGCATACCGCAAAGATCATACAGAACGCCCGAAAGGATGGGAGCGATGATCTGCGCTGCCATGGAAGCGGTGTAATAGTAGCCGGTGTACTTTCCCACGTTCCCCTTCTTGGCAAGCTCCACTGCCATGGGAAAGGAGTTGACGTTGATGGTCGCCCATCCGATGCCCGCCAGGACAAAGATGGGATACATCATGAAGGGAGGGGTGGAGGGAGTGACGAATACACCGATGAAGAAGGCGATCGCCAACATGGCAACGCCCGAAAGCACCGTCTTTTTTCTGCCGACCCTGGAGGCAATGATGCCCACGGGGATGTAAGAAATGATGGCTGCCACCTGCGCGATGATGAGGGTCAGATTGAAGTCGAAGCCGAGAATGTTGGTGGCGTAGACCGAGTACTTGCTGGTGATGGAGTTGTAGCCCACGTACCAAAGCGCCACCGAGGCAAGGATGAGCAGCAGCGACCTGCGCTCTGCAGGGGAAAGCTTTTGGTCACAGGGGCTTTGGACCTCGTCCGTGCTCTCGGTAAGACCCAACCGCCGTTCTTCCTCTTCCATCTGTGCTGCCCACTTGTTTTCCTTGACAGAGAGAAGGAAGATGATAAAGCCGACCAGCATGATGGCACAGACCGACAGCACGTAGGGGGTATACTGCATATATTGATTCTTCGCGGTGGCAAAGACGATACCCAGCACCAAAACGAGGATGCCGCCGAGAGTGCCGGCCAGATTGATAATGGCGTTTGCCTTGGAGCGCAGGGGCTTGACGGTCACGTCGGGCATGAGCGCCACGGCAGGGGAACGGAAGGTGGCCATGGAAATGAGAGTCACAAGCAGGGTGGCGATGAAGCCCACGAAGGGAAGGGGATTGGCAACGGTGATGTCAAAGGCAAGCTTTCGCGTATGCTCCGCAAACACCGCATCGCTCATGCCCCCCTGCGTCAGCTCAGGAATGCCAGCTTCGATCACCTTCGCCAGCTGATAGTTATCAAGAAAGGTCAGCAGCACGAAAAAGAGGATGGCTGCGATGGTTCCGAAAAAGATGAAAGGCGTGCGCTTGCCCCATTTGGTATCCACCTTATCGGAGATCGCCCCAAACAGCGGGAGCATAAAAACGGCAAGCACGTTGTCCAGCGACATAACTGCGCCTGATGCGCTTTGGGGAAGCCCGTAGTGGTTGGTCAAGATCAGTGGGATGATGGCATCGTATGCCTGCCAAAAGGCTGTGATGAGCAGGAACGCCATGCCCACAAGCAACGTGCGTTTGTAATTTAACTTCATAGTGCATCCTTTTCTGTCAAATGATATGAATTAAGTCAAAAACAACCTGTTTATTGCATATACACCGATATACTGTAAAATACAAATCAAGTATATCATATCTTACAATAAAAATCAATAGTAATACATAATTGTTGACTAGACAAATACAATGTGCTACAATAAGGTATACAAGTGAGGTGGAGAAGCACAATGAAAACCGTTCGATTGTCTGAATACGGCATTTTGCCGGGTGCCGATATTACCGCAGCGCTGACCAAGCTGCTTGCCAAGCACAAAGAGGATACCGAATATATTTTTGAGGATGCGGACTACTATTTTTCACCGCAGAATGCAATACGCGCCGATTACCGCATCTCCAATTCCGACGTGATCCCCGCGCGCACCCTTGCCATCCTTATGAAGGATATGAAAAACTGCACGCTTTGCGGAAACGGCGCCCGCCTGTGGCCCTCGGGTCATATGCAGGTGTTCACTCTTGACCACTGTGAGAACGTAACGCTAGAAGGCTTTACGGTGAACTGGAAAAAGCCCCTTGCTGCCGAAGGACGGGTGGTTGCCCGAAAGGGCAGAGAGGTCGACGTGTTCGTGGATCCTGAGGTTTTTCCTCACCGCTATGCAAACGGTAATTTGGAATTTGATATCGGAAACGACGAGTGGTACGCCTTTGGCAAATGCGCCATTGCGTTTGAACCGCACAGCCTTCGTGCAAGGCGAAACGTAAGCGATATTTGCTTTGGAAATATCGAGTCTCTTGGCGGCTCTGTCTACCGTATGACTCTTTGCTGGGATGTTGATATTCACGCAGGGGATCTACTGAATCTGCGCCACTGTCCCCGTATTCACGCAGGCATTTTCAGCGAAAAATGCTCTGATATCACGGTGGAAAATATCACCTTCCATTCCTGTGGAGGACTGGGATGTTTATCTCAGTTCTGCCATAATATGACCTATCGCGGCGTGCATTTCCTGCCCGATAAGAGCCTTGGCAGACTGGTTTCGGGCGGCAGGGATGACGGCATGCACATCACCTGCAATTCGGGAACGGTCACGATTACGGACTGTACCTTCCATGCACTCATGGACGATCCCATCAACGTCCACGGCTGCTGCGTCACCTCGGACGAGGTAGTGGACGAAAGAACCCTTCGTTGTCGGTACCGCCACCATCAAGCGTGCGGCTTTTTGTACTGGGCAGAAAAGGGAGATGAGATCTCCTTTATTTCCCGCTCCTCCATGGAAACCATCGGCAGTGCCAAGGCGGCATCCTACACCCTTGAAGATCACATGACTTTTCTTTTGCACTTTGAAGATCCGCTTCCAAATGAAATTCTGGAGAAGGCAAGGGCAGGGGATGCGCTGGCGCTTGACAATCTGACCCACACCGCCGCATTTGTTTGTACAAATAATCGGTTTGGAAGCTGTCGCGCCAGAGGCGTGCTCGTTTCCACACCAAAGCCCGTGAAGATCTCGGATAACTATTTTGAATCCTCCGGCTCTGCCATCCTTGTGGCAGGAGATAGCAACCACTGGTTTGAATCGGGCGCCTGCCACGACGTGGAAATATCGCGCAACGTATTTACCGATGCGTGTCTTGGCTCGGTCTATCAGTTTTGCGACAGTGTGATCAGCATTTGTCCCGTGGTGCCAAGCCCCGAAACGGATAAGCCCTATCACCGTAATATCCGCATTACCGACAACGTATTTGATACGGTGGGCGTGCCCGTGCTGTACGCACTGTCCTGCGGGGAGCTTACCTTTGCAAATAACCGCATTTTCAAAAGCCCCTCTTCCCCCGCAGAGCCGGAAGCGGAAGATCCCATCCGCCTTTGCTACTGCAAGGACGTCGCTATCCGTGACAACAAGTGGATCGGCACGCACGCCACTACCGTCACAAGGGAAGAGCACTGCCAAGGTGTGAAGAGGGATGATGAAATAATTTGAATTAATTCAATAAATAAAAATTTGGTGGAGGACAATGTATGAAGTATGCAATAGAATTATACTATGATGAAAAAACAGAAGAGCAACTGTACAGTTTGGCTAAGCGTGTTGCGGATGTAGGACTCAGCACAAAGTTTATTGAATGGAAAACAAGACCTCACCTCACATTAGCTTGTTTTAATGATGTTGACGAAGAAAAGTGTATCGAAGAATTGAAAATATTTGCACAGACTCATGAAAAGATGCCTGCATATATTGCTTCTGTTGGCATGTTTAATGATACAAAGACAATTTTTGCTTCCCCCATGATGAATGATCGTATGTATGCGTTCCAGCGGGAATTACATGAATGCTTGAAGGAGTTTGATACAACGGGCTGGGAATGGTATTGTCCAAACAGATGGATGCCACACTGCACATTGGCACTCACCAAAGAAGATGAGAAAGATGTTTTTTTCAAAGCCAGCGATTTGATTTTGCGTGAGTTTAAGAAACTGGCGGGAGAATTTGTTTCTATAGGCTTGGTTAAAATATCATTTCCGGTAGATGAGATTTATACAGTTGAGTTAGGGATATAAAACTTTCGGTTCTTTTGATTAAAAATTCATCTAATAATACCCCCGACAGACCTTGAAAATCCGTCGAGGGTATTATTCTTATAAGGTGTACCGATTGTGCATCCAATTCTATTTGTCAGTTTACTTGCCGGCAAGCTCTCTTGCTTTTTCATAAAGCTCCCCAAATCGTTGGTCTTCCTTGACGGAATCGAACCAACGCCACTGACTCATAGCAGCAAAGATATCTCCGCGCAGCTGCCAGAAAAGCCACAGATACGGTGTCCATACGTTTCTTCCATCCTCAAAATAGATTTCAACCGTGCATTTTTCGCTGTCCCATTTTGTGATTTTGGCACCGCCGAACACATCGTGACAACCGACGTCCATCAGCGCACCGGCGGGGATTTTCAACCAGCGTTCATATCGGGGAAACGCTTTTTCAAGCATATCAAATCCCTCATCGATCTTTCCGCAGCCGATCAGAGCCCCCGCCGCTTTCAGCGTACATTCAGCATAACATCCGCTCCATGCCTCGGGAATCTCGCCGCCATCCGAAAAAGCCTCCAGCAAACGCAGCTTGTGAAGCTCCCATGCTGCCGTGCGTTTTGGTTCATCAAACACAAAAGCATCTTCGGTGCGATAGTAATTCATGTTATTGCGTCCGAGATACTGCATGAAAATCATCAGATCGTTGGAATTGCGCTGGCTATAATATTCGGGGATTCTGTTTTGCAAGAGATATCTGTCCTCGCGAATTTCGCCGATGGCGACCGCCTCCGACCAGTCAAGCTCACTGTTGCCGATACGGTCTTCCAGTTCCTCGTCTGTGCAGGCATAACACATGTAATGAATGGAATCGCGGCGGTATCCTTCGTCATTACATCCCGCCATGATCTTTTCGTGGATCTCCTTCATGAGCTCTGCATGGTCGGCAATGGTATCCATATTATTCACGATCGCATAACCCAGATCATGCATGATCGCATAATCACCGGGATACTTTTGATAATACTCTTTTGCAAGCGTAAGACGCTTGGCAAATCCCTGCTTGTCTCCGGGAATACTCCAAAATTGATCGCGAAAGACCTGTATATCTTCCTTGCGATTCACCTCGTCGTTGCCGATCAGTTCATCAACCGTGATACCGAAAAAATTGGCAATCCTGGGAAGCAGCGTGATGTCCGGATATCCGCCGCGTTCCCAGTTTGAGATGGCTTGGGAAGATACACCCAATTGGGCTGCAAGCTCTTCTTGTGTAAGGTGCTTTTTGCGTCTTTCACGCAGTATAACCTCAGGTATTCTTAATTCTGTCATAGTTTTCTCCTTCAATATTTATATTAGAAGGCGCGCTTTCTGAATATATTATAGCTTGCCGTTTTTAGAAAGTCAATAACGCTGTTTGGGAGAGAACTAAAGTGTTGCTTGGATTATTCAAGAAATAGGTTAATCAAAAGGGAAGCGTGGGATTTGAAAGGCCCGCTCCAGTCGCATAGTCGTGCGCCGTCACTACCGCTTGGCGCACTCCTTGCTTTGTGGGGAGCGACTGCTTGGGATTTGAAAGGCCCGGCTTGCGGTTCCCGAAATTCTATGCTCGCTTATTCGCTCGCAGAATTTCGACCGCTGCGCCTTGTCGGACTCCCTTTCTCTCGCACTGCGAGCGGTCGTCCTCCAAGCCTCCGGAGGTCGTGGAACAACTTCATTTCGCAACCAATGAAAAAAGGACACCGTTTGGTGTCCTTTTTATTGGTTGCGGGAGTGGGATTTGAACCTCACGACCTCCGGGTTATGAGCCCGACGAGCTACCAAGCTGCTCTATCCCGCGATATTTGATCTGATGGCGGTGGTGCCGGTGACCGGGATCGAACCGGTACGAGATTTTAGTCTCACGGGATTTTAAGTCCCGGGCGTCTGCCAGTTCCGCCACACCGGCATCTCTACCAGCTCGATCAGTATATCATAGCGCCATCTGTTTGTCAATACCTTTTTAAAAAGTTTTTTGAAACAAAATTTTACAAAATAGGTATGCCTATTGACGGGAAGTGTAAAAACTGCTATACTGAATCGGAAACCTTAAATTTTATAAAAACGAAGAAGGTGCTATTATGGCAAAGAGCGTACAGGACATCCTGAACCTTATCAAAGATAAGGATATTAAAATGATCGACTTCAAAATGGTCGATATTAACGGCGGTTACCGCCACGTGACCATCCCTGCCTGCAATTTCAGCGAAGAAACCATGATGAGCGGTATCGGCTTTGATGCATCCAACTACGGCTACGCCGTGGTGGAAAAGAGCGATATGGTATTTATTCCCGATCCCGACACCGCGGTCATCGATCCTTTCTGCGAGATCCCGACCCTTTCCATGACGGGCGATGCCATGATCATCGATACCCCTGCCAACCGTCCTCTTCCGCAGTATCCCCGTAATATCGTGCGTGCCGCTGTGGATTATATGAAGGCAAGCGGCGTGGCAGATACTATGAAGATCCTGCCCGAATTTGAGTTTTATCTGTTTGACAACGTGGGCTGGGGTGTTTCGCCCAACTACATTGGTGCAAGCGTAGACGCCAAGCAGTCCTATTGGAACAGTGCGACTGCCGGTACGGGTGTGATCGTACCCAAGCAGAAGAACTACCACATCGCCAAGCCCTTTGACGTTTCCTACGAATGCAGAAGCGAAATGTGCCTGCATATGCAGGAAGCGGGCATCGAGATCAACTACCATCACCCCGAGGTTGCCGCTTCGGGTCAGTTCGAGATTGAGCCGCAGCTGGGTGAAATGGTGCACATGGCGGATGCTACTATGATGATCAAGTATATCATCCGCAATACCGCTCTCAAGTACGGCAAGACCGCCACCTTTATGCCAAAGCCCATTGCCGGCGAGGCGGGCAGCGGTATGCACGTGCATATGCTGCTTTTAAAGGACGGCAAGCCCGTGTTCTCGGATGACAACGGCTACGCGCACCTGAGTAGGGAAGCGCACTACTTCATGGGCGGACTTCTCAAGCACATCGCGTCTCTGTGCGCACTGACTAACCCCTCCACCAACTCCTTCAAGCGTCTGGTGCCCGGCTTTGAGGCACCCGTCACTGTGGGCTATGCCACCTCCAACCGCAGTGCGGTCATCCGCATTCCCGCCTACGCCAAGAGCCCTGAGAAGCGCCGCTTCGAGCTGCGCAATCCCGACGCCACCTGCAACCCCTATTTCTGCTACGCGGCCATTCTGATGGCGGGCCTTGACGGCATCAAGAATAAGATCGATCCCCACGAAAACGGCTGGGGCCCCTACGATTTCAATCTATTCCATCTGCCCGAGGAGGAAAAGGCAAAGCTCAAGGGCCTACCCACCTCTCTGGAAGCCGCACTGGATGCGCTGGAAGCCGACCACGATTATCTGACCGAGGGCGGTGTATTCCCCAAGGAGCTGATCGCCAACTTCATTAAGAATAAGCGCGCCGAATGCAGTGAGCTTTCGAAGATCCCCACTCCTGCGGAATTTGATAAGTATTATAATCTGTAATGCAAAATGCACCCGATGCTATCGGGTGCGTTTTTCGTTTGGCAAAAGGGGCAGATATTCGTCAAAACGGTGTTCCCGAATGGGCATGACAGGGTGCTTTGCGTCCTCAAAAAGAAGTACCAGGGCAGGGGAGATGCTTTTGTAACGGTCTGTAAAATAGTAGCCTGCCAATTTCCCCTCTTTGATCAGTCTTTTGGCGGTGGCGTGGTAATTGTAGTAAGACATAGTAATAGTATGTAAAAAAACAGCACTATCTATCCTTCCGGATCGACAGTGCTGTTATTCTATGCCCAAAAGCCAATTGACCGATACGTCAAGAATGCGTGCCAATTCTCGCAGCTCATAGTCGGCAACAAAGCGCGTGCCGATTTCAATTCTGGAAATGCTGTCACGCTCAATGATGATCCCCGCCACCTGCAGCTTTGCTGCCAGATCGCTTTGGGTCAGGCGATGCTTGCAGCGAGCTTCATGCACACGGTCACCGCAAATATTCTTCTTTCCTTCGTAATCGTAAATTTTCAAAATACTCTCCCAAAAAATCGATAAAGATCAGATTCTATCTTGACTTTAACATAAATCTGTGGTATTATGTGTTAAAGATCAGAATCTTAAAAATTATAGAAAAAAAGGGATCGTGTTATGAATCAGAAGCTTTATTCGGCGCTATACAAAGCTGAGGACTATATATGCGAATACAATTATATTGATGGGTGCATTCAAGACAAGGAAGAAGAATTAGAAGATTATAAGGAAAAAATAGAATGTTGGCGAAAAAGTGCTTATGAAAAAGGATGCGTAACCGGATGTTTGGTGCTTCCGTTATTTGTAGTATCAATACTGTTTGGCTTGCCATGTGCTGCTTTAATTTTTGATTATTATTATTTTGGTATTATTGGAGTAAATGTTGAAGCTATTGATGCGTTATCCATCATGGTTATAGTGTCAGGAGCGATTTTGGGAATTGGATTATTTTTGAAATTTGTTTTTGGGCGTTTAGATAAAAAAGAAATAAACGAGTTTGAAATCAGATACCAAAACGAGTATAAGCCAAAAGTAGATAAGCTGGAAAGTGAGATTCCTCAGTTAAAAGAAAAACTGCTGGCGATTTATCAGGAGAAAGCTCATTTGTGCGAAGTATTGCCGTATCGTTATCGAAATTACGATGCTGTGCACTATATGCTAACGGTTGTTGAAGAAGGTCGCGCGCATACATTGGAGCAAGCTATCGATATGTATGATGTATATGCACATAGGATGAGATTGGAGAAAACGGCACTCGGTATAACAAGGATGCAAGGTCGTATTGCAAGGAATTTGGATAGTATACAGAACGAGCAGACGGATTTGAACGATCGCTTAAGATCGATCGAACATAAACTTGATCGTAATGAGTAAAAAACAACCTCAAACGGATTTCCGTTTGAGGTTGTTCTATTATAAAGAATTACTCTTCAATGGCTGCCTTGCGGGTCAGGATCTTGTAAAGACGCTCTGCGTCGAACTTTTCTCTGCGGTCGAACGCATAGATACCGTTCTTTTCCTGGAACACGTCGGTGAGCTGTGTATAGCAGAATGCACACATCTTGGGGTTGTCAAGCAGTACGTTGATAAGACCCTCGAAGCGGGTATAGAATTCTTCCATATCCTGGGGATTTTCGCCGTAGCCCCAGTCATCGCTCTTGGTTTCGGTGATATCCCAGAAGATACCGCCCATTTCGGAAACGAAGTAGGGCTGACCCTCGTACTTTTCCTTTTCGGTGTTGTTGACGAATACCTTGCCTTCGCCCTTTTCCAGAGAAACGTAGCGCTCTCTCATGGTTTCGGGGTTCTGATCGTAGTCGTGCACGTCATAGATGTCGGTCACAACGTGAACGTATCCGGAGGAGTCGATCACGGGACGGTAGGGGTCGATGGCGCGGGTGATGTTGTAGATGTTGCGGAAGGTATCCTCTCTTCTGCGGGGGGTGGTCTCGTTCAGAGGACACCAGCCGACCAGCGCAGGGGAGGAGTAGTCTCTTTCAACCGCTTCCAGCCAGCCGGGAATGAAGGCGTTGAGGTAGCCGACGTTAGAATCGTCCAGACCCCAGTTGGCAAATTCGCCCCAGCACAGGTAGCCCAGTTTGTCTGCGTAGTACAGAGTGTAGGGCTCGAAGACCTTCATGTGCAGGCGAGCACCGTTGAAGCCCACCTTCTTGGAAAGCAGGATATCGTTCTCCAGCTCCTTCACGTCGGGAGCGGTGATGATACCGTCTTCATAGAAGCCCTGGTCCAGAACCAGTCTCTGATATACGGGCTTATCGTTGAGCTCGATGGCATAGCCGTTGATGGCGATCTTACGCATACCGAAGTAGGTCTTGACCACGTCCTCACCGAAGGTCAGGACCAGATCGTACAGATTGGGGGTCTCCAGATCCCACAGCTTTGCATCGGGCATGGGGATGGAGAAGGACGCCACGCGGTCGGTGGTCTTGGCGGTTACGGAGCGGATGGCTTCGCCGCCAAAGGAAACGTCGGCGGTGATGGTTTCGCCCTTCTTGGTGTGATCCGCGAAGGAGATGACGCAATCCAGCTTTTCGTTGTCCACGTCGGGGGTGAGCTTCACCTTAGTGATGTAGTTCTTGGGAACGTATTCCATCCAAACGGTCTGCCAGATACCGGTGGTACGGGTATAGTAGCAGGACTTGTTGTAGTAGTTGAAGTAGATCTGCTTACCGGTGTACTGTAGGGGATCGCGGCCGTTGTCGTAGCAACGAACGACCAGCTTATTTTCGCCTGCCTTCACGGCGGAGGTGATATCCAGGCAGAAGGGGGTGTAGCCACCGCGGTGGTTGCCAACGTACTGTTCGTTTACCCAAACCTCGCAGAAGAAGTCAACGGCACCGAAGTGCAGAAGGATCTTGCCGCATTCGGGGCACCAGCCATCGGGCAGGGTTACCGAACGGCGGTACCAGCAGGTGGTGAAGAAATCGGTGTATTCGATTCCGGACAGCTTGGATTCGGGAACGAAGGGAACATTGATCTTGTGATCGAAGGTGGGAGCGCCATCCTTCCACAGCTCCTTCCACTTACCGGAATCGCCAAAGTCGAATGCAAAGTCCCACTGGCCGTTCAGGTTCATCCACTGGTCGCGTACCAATCTGGGGCGGGGATATTCGGGTCTCGGAATATTCATTTTTTATATCTCCTTTACAAAAAATTCATAATTTGTTCAAAAACAGTATACCAAAATGTTGTGGTCATGTCAATAATTATTTGATAAAAAAAGAGGAATCGTCAATTATTTACCGATATATTTTCTGTTGCTTTTTTTCTTGCGGCATGCTATACTGAAAAAAGAAAAATACAGGAGGGCAATATGGAAACGGTATACTACAAATTGGTACGCATTGAGGGCGAGTATGCCATTCTTTGCGATAAGAAAACCGGAGCAGAGGTTTTCATTGCCATGGCACTTTTGCCAATGGGTGTGGATATCGGTAGCTTCTTGAAGTACGAGCTGTTTGGCTACGAGGTCATCACGGAGGAAGCATGGAACTGCGCGAATTGATTCTTAAGAAAAGAGACGGTGGGGAGCTGACCCGAGATGAGATCACTTATCTTGTAAAAGGCGTGACCGACGGCAGCTTTCCCGACTATCAGCTCTCCGCGTTTTTGATGGCAACGGTATTTCGCGGCATGACCGAGGCGGAGACCGCCGCCCTTACCATGGAAATGGCTCATTCGGGCGACACGGTGGATCTTTCGGGGCTTTCGCATACCGTTGATAAGCACAGTACCGGCGGTGTGGGAGACAAGACCTCTCTCATTGTAGGACCGATCGCTGCCGCTTGCGGCTGTACGGTTGCCAAAATGTCGGGCAGAGGTCTTGGACACACGGGAGGCACCGTTGACAAGCTGGAGTCTGTGCCGGGCGTCAAGACCGAGTTTACCAAAGAACAATTTTTAAAGCAAGCCAAAGAGGTTGGTCTTATTATCGCGGGGCAGAGCGGTGAGCTTGCCCCTGCCGACAAAAAGCTGTACGCACTGCGGGATGTGACGGGCACGGTGGAATCCCTGCCGCTCATCGTTTCCAGTATCATGTCGAAAAAGCTGGCATCGGGGGCGGAGTCGATTTTGCTTGACGTAAAGACCGGCAGCGGTGCCTTTATGCACACCTTGGAGGATAGCGAAGCGCTGGCGCGGGAAATGGTCAAGATCGGCAGAGCCTGCGGCAGACGCATCGATGCCGTTATCTCGGATATGAGCGTACCCCTTGGCAACAACATCGGCAATGCACTGGAGGTGCGGGAGGCAATGGACGTCCTGCGCGGGGAGGGCCCCGATGATCTGAAAGAGCTTTGTCTGACACTGGCTGCAGGAATGGTGCGTCTGTCCTTTGACATGACGAAGGAGCAGGCAATGGAAAAGACAAAGCGGGCGCTGGAGGGCGGACACGCAGCCGAGTGCTTCAGCCGATTCCTTGTGGCGCAGGGGGCGGTGGCAGATCCCATGGAAAAGCCCGATTGTTTACCAAACGCCAAATACCAAATTGAGGTGAAAGCCCAAGAAGACGGTTACATTCAGGCTTTGGATGCACTGACCTGCGGTAACGTCTGTCTGCGGCTGGGAGCGGGACGCATGACCAAGACCGATCACATCGACCCTGCGGCAGGAATTGTTTTGTGTCGAAAAATCGGTGATTTTGTACGATGCGGTGATACGCTGGCGGTGATCCATACAAGCAGAGAAGCGGATCCCGCATGGCTGCTTTCTGCCTATACCTTCTCCGATTCCCCCGCAGCAAAGAGAAAACTAATATATAAATCTTCTTTTTGATTGACTTTTTCTTTAATTTTCAAAAAAACGATTGCAATCTCCATTCTGTTATGGTATAATAATTAAACAAAAAACAAGATAAAACCAAGGAGGCTATCATGCGTAAGTTTATGCAAATTTTCTGCTTGCTTTTGGCTTTACTGTTCGTGCTTTCCGCTTGCGGCGGCGCAACCGAACAGAACGATGAGGGCAAGGATACAGACGAAGGTAACAACACCCAAAACGGTGGCACCACCGATGAGGGTGAGGGCAGCACCGGAGAGGGTAGCGGCGAAGAAGCGCCCAATCCCGATGCAGGTCTGAGCCTTGATAAGAACGAGGTGGAATTGAAGGTTGGCGAAACCGCAACACTGGTGGCAACCTTTGTTCCCAAATTTGAAAGCGACGATCAGACCGTCACTCTGGAAAGCTCCGATGCCAAGGTTGTAACCGTGGAGGGTATGACTTTGACGGCAGTGGGTGCAGGTACCGCAACCGTAACCGCCAAGAATGCTGACGGAAGCTTTACCGCGACCTGCAAGGTAACTGTGTCGGCATCTGTTGCTGTGGAACAGATCATCACCGTTGTATATGACGGCAAAACCGAGACTGCTGACGTGACCGCAGATCCCGCCAAGGGCGCAACCGTCACCTTTGGAGGCAAGCTGGTTTCCGGTAAGAAGCTGACCGTGACTCTGCCCGAGGGTAGCAAGTATCTGGGCATCACCATTGGCAGCGGCGTGAAGGAAGCCATTCTGTACGTCCCCGGCGGCACCTATGAATTCATCGTACCGTCCGATCTGACTGCGATCTATCCCGGCGAATTTGCCAACAGCGCAAAGGTAGCGGTTCGCATTCCCTCTGCAGAAGAGCTGACCACCTCGCACAATCTGGCGCTTAATCCTTATGATAAGAACGTAAATCTGAAGCTGACCGGTTATCCTCACGTAAGCAGCAACAACCAGTACAACACCAATGAGTTTGCTGCACGTTGTGCAATCGACGGCTTCACCACCAACACCGGTCACGGCAGATATCCTCAGCAGTCCTGGGGACCCAAGGACGTTGTGAACAAGACCGACTACTTCACCGTTGACTTCAAGAGAACCGTAGTGGTAGACGAGATCGTGATTTACCTGCGCGGTGACTTTGGTCATGACGCATATTTCTCCACCATCGTGGCACAGTTCCTGGATGCTGACGGCAAGGTAGTGAAGAATGTTGCTCTCAATCTGAAGATGGTGCGTAACGGACAGAAGATCGAGATCCCCTCTGTGGAGGCTTGCTCTGTGAAGTTGACCAATTTTATCATCGACAAAACCAAGGGCGGTCCTTGGACCGGTCTTGCCGAAGTGGAAATCAACGGCACTGATAAGCTCGGCTAAGATAATGAAAAAGAGTTTCGCAAAAGCGAAACTCTTTTTTTGATGGGTATTAAAAAGGAGTCGGATTATTTCCGACTCCTTTTTGTCTTATTCTTCGTCTTCGCCTTCTTCAGCTTCGTCGCAAGGGGTCTCGCAGCAATCGCATTCGCCGTCGCAAACGCAGGTGAAGTGCTTGTGGCAGTTGGGGCAGATCACGTCATCGGGATCTACGGTGTCATCAAAGTAGATGGTCTCGCCGCAAACGGGGCACTCGGCTTCGATGATGTCGTCATCGTCATCTTCGTCATCCCAATCCTCGTCTTCGTCGTCCCAATCTTCATCGTCCTCTTCTTCAAAAACGATCTCTTCCACGTCAGCCAGGTCTTCATCCATTTCCTTGGTGAATTCCTCGATGGCAGCGGTCTCGTCTTCCAGATCTTCAATGGACAGAGCCATGTCTTCCAGCAGATCCACGATCTTAGCAAGCAGCTTTGCTTCGTTGGTGGCAGCTTCAAAGCTCATGCCTTCCATCATACCTTTGATATAGGAAACCTTTTCGCTCAGGGTCATAGTGATACCCTCCTTTTGAATATTCATAATATCGTTTGCTCCGATCGCTTACGCGCGGGACAGATACTCACCGGTACGGGTGTCGATCTTCAGCTTGTCACCAACGTTGATGAACAGCGGAACCTTAATCTCAGCGCCGGTCTCGAGAGTAGCGGGCTTGAGGGTGTTGGTAGCGGTGTTGCCGGCAAAACCGGGGTCGGTATCGGTAACAACCAGTTCTACGAATGTGGGGGGTTCTACTGCGAATACGTTGCCCTTGTAGGAAACGATTCTGCACATCATTTCTTCCTTCACGAACTTGAAGTTGTCGTCAACCAGGTTGTGAGCAACCAGAGTTTCTTCCCATGTCTCGGTGTCGAGGAAGTGATAGAGGTCACCGTCGTCGTAGGAATACTGCATATCTTTTCTTTCAACGTATGCGTTTTCGAACTTAGCGGTGGGGTTAAAGCTTGTTTCGGTCACAGCTCCGGTGATCACGTTGCGCAGCTTGGTACGAACAAACGCTGCACCCTTACCGGGCTTTACGTGCTGGAATTCGATGACCTGCATGACGTTTCCGTCCATTTCAAATGTAATACCGTTTTTAAAATCGCCGGCTACTACCATAATTGATATCCTCCATTGAATCGAGTTAAATTATACAATTTATTCTATACTATTTTTTGCGTTTTTGCAATACCTATTGCAGATTTTTTTAGGAAATTTTGATTTTTTTACAGTTCGATCAGGTGTTTGGGGGCCTTGGTGATGACCTCGGGACCGTTTTCGCGGAAGCAGACCATGTCTTCGATGCGGCATCCGTACTCGCCTGCCAGGTAAATACCGGGCTCAATGGTAATGACGTGGCCCTTTGTCAAGATGGTCTTGTTACCGCCTGCCACACCGGGAGCTTCGTGGATGTACATACCCACGCCGTGACCGAGCGAGTGACCGAAATTGCCCTTGAACTCGCTGGCATCGATGATATCGCGGGCGATCTTGTCAAGCGCACCCGCTTCCATGCCCTCCGCCAGCGCCTCTTCGGCAGCCAGTTGTGCGGAAAGCACGGTATTGTAAAGGCGCTTCATGCGATCGTCTGCCTTGCCGATGACCACGGTACGGGTCATGTCAGAGCAGTAACCCTGATATACGCAGCCGTAGTCCATGGTAAAGAATCCCTTTTCCAGCTTTACGGGACGGGGCACACCGTGGGGACGAGAGGAGTTGGCACCCGAAACGGCAATGGTGGAAAAGCTGCAGCCGGAGGCACCCTTGCTTCTCATGAAGAATTCCAGCTCCAGTGCCACCTCAGTCTCGGTGCGATCGGGATTGATGAAGCCAAGGATGTGATCAAAGGCTTCTTCGGTGATCCGCTGTGCCTTAATGATCTTTTCCATTTCGCCCTCGTCCTTGAATTCACGAAGGTTTTCCAGCAGCTTGCCTGCGGGGGTAAGCTCCACGTCACCAAACTGAGTCTTAAAGGAATTGTAGGCGGCGTAAGACATCCAGCTATCTTCGAAATATAATTTCTTTACACCGTTTTCACGGCAGAGGTTTTGGAACATTTCGCTGCGGGGACCTGCCATCTGGGTGGCGATAAAGCCGGGATCCGCCTCCGCCTTTGCTGCTTCGATGTAGCGGGAGTCGGTGAGCAGATAGGATTTTTCCTTGGTTACAAGGAGAAATCCGTCCGAGAAATGGAAGCCGGAGAGCCATTCACGGTTGCGGTCATTGGTGACGAAAATACCGTCGATTCCCTCGGGAAGTGCGGCTTTGACCTTTAAAAGACGGGTAGACATATGAAATACCTTCCTTTTTTATTTTTGTTCGCAAAGTGCTTTGTAATATCGTTTCATTTGCAGAGCGTCCTCTGCCATGGTGCCTGCCGATTCGCAGATGATGCGGGGCGACACGCCAAGACGAACGATGGCCTCCATCAGGGGCTCGTAGTCGGGACC
This sequence comes from Oscillospiraceae bacterium, assembly GCA_015064925.1. Classification (GTDB taxonomy): domain Bacteria; phylum Bacillota; class Clostridia; order Oscillospirales; family CAG-272; genus SIG655. The sequence continues at coordinate 19,344 of SVRH01000029.1, forward strand.
AAACAGACTGTCAGCAAAGGTCAGGTGCCGCTTTTCTCCCGCGGCGGTATATTCGATCTTGGAAAAATGGCAGTGCAGGGTGTCTGCCTTTTCGGGGCAAAGCTCGGTGGAAATACGCTCAAAAATACGGGCGTAATCCTCCCAAAAACGAAAGCATCCGCCCTCTCTTGCATTCAGGTGGCCGAAATCCACAACGGGGTAGAGTCGGCTGTCCAGCTTGCAAAGAGCGAGGATCTCGTCAAAATTTCCCAGCTGATTCTTCTTGCCCATGGTCTCCACACCAAAGCGCACCTTGGTGTCGGGATTGTCCGCAAGGGCGCGCAGAAGGGTATCGCCTGCCAGAGAAAGTGCCTCTTCACGGCTGATCTTAGACGCCGAGCCCGCGTGGATGACGATGGTATCAGCACCCATTGCCTCGGCAGCCTCAACGCTTGCCTTGATGTAGGTCAGGCTTTTCAGCCGCTTTTCGGGATCCACCCCCGAAAGGGAGATGTAATAGGGAGTGTGAAAGGAAAGCAGGATCCCGTTTTCCTTGGCGGCTTGTCCGATTCTTTTGAAGGTGGCAAGCCCACCCGTAATGCCGTTGCCTGCCGAATACTCGTAGGCATCCAGCCCCTTTTGCCTTAGCCATGCGGGGGCTTCGACGGTGGATTTATGCTTTTCAAGATAGAAGGACTCGGAGTTTCCGGCGGGTCCGAAGGTGGCAGCCATCCTCATCCCTCCTTAAGTAAAAAGCAGCGCTCGGGATGCTTTTTCTTGAAACGCTTTAAGATCGGCTTTTCTAAAAACCGTTTACAGCGGAAAAAGGGAGTGAGCTTATCCTTGATGGGGCGCACCAGAATGGTGTGGGTGCCTCCAAAATTGCCGCAGCAAATGTCGGTGAAGATCTGATCTCCGATCATCATGGTAGTGGCGGGGGTCGCCTTCATGGTGGCAATCAGCTGCTTGAGCTTTCCGGTCAGGGGCTTGTGGCCCTTGTACAGAAACGGAAAGCCAAGCTCTTTGTTGAAAAGAGTCACTCGCTCGGGACCGTTGTTGGAAAGGAACGCCACCGAAATGCCCTTGTCGGTGAGCATTTTCAGAAATGCCGCCGCGGTGGGGGTAGGTCTTGGATCGTCGTAGGTCACAAGGGTGTTGTCGATGTCCAGTACCACCGCCCGAATGCCCAGGGTGTCAAACAGGGAAGCGGGGATCATCGTAATGTTATCATAATAATATTCGGGAGAAAAGATTGCCGTAATACTCACCGTCCCTTCGAAAATCAAGATCTACCAAAATAGTATAGCACATTTTTTTAAAATACACAATATCTTTTGTGCATACAAAGCACAATTATTTCATTATATGGGAAGTAGATGAAGGAAAAGGAGAGATCTTACGGTATGTTTATTTGGTCGATTCGTGCGTCTACACTCAAATTTTTTGTATCTGTGGCGGCATCGGCGCTGATTTTGTGTCTTTTGGTGGTGATGATCCCAGCACCGTCTACGGCGGGGGTGCAGAGCGAAAGCACGTCCGGCGACGTGGAATATCGCGCCGAAAGCAGAAAAGAGCGAGTGGCATTTTTGGAAGGGTTCGGTTGGCAGGTGGATGCGGGCTCGGAATGCGAAAACAAGGTGACCCTTCCCATGGAGTTTGACCGTGTGTTCGCGGGCTATAACGAGATTCAGCGTGCGCAGGGCATGGACCTTGCTCCCTACAAGGGCAAGGAGGTCATGAGCTACACCTACACCGTCACCAATTATGAAGGCTATTCGGGCAAGGTTCTGGCAACGGTGCTGGTCTATCAAAATGTCATCATCGGAGGCGACATCTGCTCGGAGGCCACCGACGGCTTCGTTTCGGGCTTTGAAAAGAAATAAGAAAAGCGGCAAAGTCAATGCTTCTTCATAGCATCGGCTTCGCCGCTTCCTTTTCTGTTTTGCACAAAAGAGTCCCTCTCTTTTTGTGCAGTGTTACAAAAATGATTTTTGTTCACAAAAATGTAACAATGTGAGTGCAAAACCGCATTGACAGAGGTGAAAAATACTGTTATACTGTAACTGTAAGGATAAATTTTCCGCAAATAGCGGAAAAAGACATCGTTTATCCCAAAAAAACGTTAATTATCCCAAAGCATTGACAAGAGGGAATGATACTGTTATACTGTAATTGTAAAGGCAAGTGCCCATGCAGTACCCCGAAAGGGCACGCATGGGCGCTTTTTGTCTTTGCGAAATATACTGTAATGAGTAGGAATTTCCTATGAAATCACGCAAGCGCAAATCAACTTCCCGTTTAACCGCCTTTCTTTTGTTTCTTTCGCTGCTCTTGTCTGTTTTTGCGGTCTTTCCTTCTTCTGTGTATGCGGTTGGGACGGAAAA